>CAVHHN010000121.1:0-5790 GCA_963635855.1 Faecalibacterium sp. CAG:74
GATCGGAATCTTCAGTTTCTGTTCGCCCTCGGCCATACTTGGTATATTGTGTTAATGACTATAAAGAAAACGTTATTCGATACCTTTAATGATTTAGAAAGAAGGGCCCGTTGAAACATGTCCTAATGACTGATCTTAGGGTCGGTCTTTTCATTTTCAAATAGATTCTTTTGGAACCCACGAGGAGGTTCTGAACAGTTACAAATCGTGAAAAGTTAGACAACAGCAGAGAGAAATGTGTCCTATTTACCATAGCAACATTCATCGTTTCAAATTCGATCATATTGAAATTAGGTTAGATGTTGACTGTGATTTCAATGGGGCCGTGGGGCGGTGAAACCGCCCCACAGGGATCAGAAGTTCTTAGGGTGTTTTGAAGCGAAGAACGCTTTCATTGCCTTGTACAGGTAATAGTCATCGACCTTGGAGGTGACCTCGAGAGGTGCGTGCATCGAAAGGACTGGCACACCCATATCGATGGTGTCGATGTTGTGGATGGAGATCTCGGAAGCGATGGTTCCTCCTCCTCCCGCATCGATCTTTCCGAGTTCGCCGACCTGCCAGGGGATCTTGGCTTCTTCAAGGATCCTGCGGAGGAATCCCATGGTTTCCGCGGTAGCATCGTTGGTGGAATATTTTCCACGACTTCCGGTATATTTACAGAGCACAGGCCCCTTTCCGATGAAGGAACTGTTGCGTGCCTCGAACACTTCCGGCCATGACGGATCGACGGCACCGTTCACATCACAGGACAGACAGAGCGAGTTCCTGAGCACGTGCCTGATTGGATAATTCCAGGCAGAGGCGACATCCTCCAGGAAATCCTTCCAGAAGACAGATCTCATTCCGGTAGGTCCGTCGGATCCGGTCTCTTCCTTGTCAGCGAAGACCATCATCGAGGTATATTCGGGGTTCTTGGTCTCGATCTCGGCTTTGAACTGTGCGAAACAGCATACTTTATCATCCTGACCGTAACCGGCGATCATGGACCTGTCAAGTCCCAGGTCCCTGGGGTGATAGGCGGGGCAAGCGCAGAGTTCGGCAGACTGGAAATCGAGCTCGGTGATGCCGTACTTTTCGTTCAACAGTTTCATGATGTTGAGTTTGACCTTGTTCTGTACTTTGTCATCGTCAATGGGCCAAGAGCCGATGAGAATGTTCAACTGTTCTCCGTCGACGACCTTGGATGCAGGTTTTTGAACTTGATCATAAGCAAGGTGGACAAGAAGGTCGGAGATGAAGAATGTCGGATCTGCATCGTCTTCACCGATGGTGATCTTCACGGTCTTGCCGTTGGTCAGGGTGACGACCCCGTGGATGGACAGGGGGATCGTGAGGTACTGGTATTTCTTGATACCGCCGTAATAGTGGGTCTTGAAGTAGGCCATATCGGTGGCTTCGAACAGGGGGTTCGGTTTAAGGTCCAAACGGGGACTGTCCGCGTGGGCGACACTGACCCTAACACCGTCGACGAGAGGCTTCTTACCAAAGGTCATCGTGATGAGGTTCTTGTTACGGTTGTTGTAGTAGATCTTGTCTCCAGGCTTGTACTTGGTTCCGAGGACGAAGGGTTTGTATCCGAGTTTCTCTACAATAGGGATGGTGTAATCCACGATCTCGCGTTCGGTCTTGTGGCTGAGGAATGCTTTGTATTCTTCGCAGTATTCCTTGGCCTCATCCAGAAGTCCGTTGTTTTTCTCCCCGAGGCTCTGAGATTTGATCAGAAGTTTCTCCTCGAGTTCTTGGGCAGCGGATTTTGTATCTTTCTTTGCCATGAGTCTGAATATCACTCGCAATATTTAGATAGTTTTATTAAGAAGGGCATATAGACGAAGGCTTTATCTGTCGATCTATGATGATTCCAGGGGTGTTAAGGTTGAACACGCACAAGCCAGCATTGTGACCTTTCGTCATTTGTTTAAAATACCCTGCAGAGGATTCTACAGTATGGCCGATTACGTAATCGCCGTGGATATCGGGACCAGCGGTATCCGTTGTCAGGCAATAGACCGTGAAACTGGAAAGACCGTGGATACGGCGATCACCCAAAGACATCCGATCCCCGGAATGAACGTCATCGATCACGTGAATTTCGCTATGAAATCCGGTGCGGACGTGGCCAACAAGCTTATTATAAAATGTATAAACCAGCTTTTCTCATCACTTGATATCGATCTTACCAAGGTCAAGAGGATCGGTGTCTGTGGAAACACATTCCAAATGTCCCTTTTCCAGAACATCGAGGTGAGGGACCTTGCTTTTGCCGGGGAGAACATGCTGAAAACCCTCGGTGTCGGAAAGGTCGAACGTAACGGTGCGGTATTGAAAGCTTCCGATCTGGGTCTTGTCGGAATGCCTGATGCGGAGGTCATAATCCCACCGGCTGTGAGACATGAGATCGGTGCGGATGCCATCGCAATGCTTCTGGTCACCAAGGTCAATGAGTCCAAGGAACCATGTCTCGTGGTAGATTACGGTACCAATGCGGAAATGGCACTGATCTGCGGGGATGGAAGAATATTCACCGGTTCCGCCGCGGCGGGACCTGCGATGGAAGGGCAGGAGATCGAGAAGGGGATGCTTGCCGCTCCTGGTGCTATTTCAGATGTGAATATCGTTGAAGACGGGTGGCAATGTACGGTCCTTGATGATTCGATGGTACCGATAGTGGGAGATACCATCGATCCGTATACTGGAAAGGTTGTTAGAAAAGGGGAGGTCCGTGCCATAGGCATCACCGGTACCGGGACCGTTGCCGCACTGTATTGTGGAATGAAGGCCGGTGTGATCACTCCACCTAAAATAAATACTGAAGATGGAAAGATACACCTTCAGGATGGGATCTATCTTGTTTCTAAAGATATTGATGAGGCAGGAAAGGCCATCGGTGCCATGAGGGCCGGGTTCTTGACACTTCTTAATGCTGCAGGTATGTGGACAGGGGATATCAAGACCGCATATATGTCCGGGGCTTCCGGTCTTTATGTGGACGCTTTGAAGGCATTGGGGGTGGGAATGGTAGTTCCTGGTGCCACCTCTTTGGTACAGTTCGGTAATACTTCGATCCAAATGGCCCGGTGGATCGCCATGGGGCAGATGGATCTGGAGACCCTTAGGGCATTCGCGGAGAAACTGAAGGCAGAACATTGTATGTTCGCCACTTCGGACACGTTCAAGAACATCTACAGTATCGAGTATTCGGTGTGGTGCACATCGATGCCGATGAGCATGTACGATGAGATGTTGTTGATATATGGTCTTCCTCCGTTGGGTGAACCAGGAGATAACGTTTCGGTCAGGAAATTGGCGAAGACCGATCTTCCGGATACGGAATCGACGATAGTTCGCATTGTGGATTCCGGAACCATACTTTCCGGAAAGGTGGAGAACTGTATCCTTTGCGGAAGATGTACCAAAGAATGTCCCGAAAAGGCATTGTCCATCAAACCTATTGCTGGTGGTTCTATTGCCTATGTCAGATCGGACAGATGTGCCGGTACTGCCTGCAGGCGTTGTGAACACAAGTGTCCTGATAAGCTCCTTCATTTGGATATGTTTGTTCTCGAAGCATGATCTTTAAACTTATTTCTATCATTAGACAAATGTCTAATGAAATTATATTTTTTAGTTAATTTGATGTAATTTTCTTGAATTTACTATATTCTCATCTACATAAGTTGAGAGTTAAGCAACAATCTATTAATATTCAATCAACATCAGTGCTTTTAGAC
This sequence comes from Faecalibacterium sp. CAG:74, assembly GCA_963635855.1. Classification (GTDB taxonomy): domain Archaea; phylum Thermoplasmatota; class Thermoplasmata; order Methanomassiliicoccales; family Methanomethylophilaceae; genus Methanomethylophilus. Next base: position 3,732 of record CAVHHN010000121.1, read on the forward strand.
AATTGTCTAATCATTTGTCGATATGACGACAAATATTCAAGATAATAAGGAGTGTAAAGAAAAATGACAAACGAACAGATCATGACCGATCTTCAAACTGCAGTTGAAACCTGGGATTTCAAGCTTGTGACCTCCGCCACCGAGGCAGCTATTGCAGCACAGATCCCTGTCAGTGAGATCATCGGAAACGGACTAGGAAAGGGGATGGAGACCATTGGGAAGAGGTTCGATGCTGCGGAGATCTATCTGCCTCAGGTCGTTGCTGCATCCAAGGTGATGGAGGTTGCGCTTGAGATCCTCGGACCGTTGATGTCGGCAGGGGGAGGATCGCTCAAGGGAACGGTCGTCTTCGGAACGGTCAAGGGAGATATCCACGAGATCGGAAAGAACGTTTGTTGTGCAATGCTTCGTGGTGCAGGATACAAGGTGGTCGACGTCGGGTGTGATGTGGATGGGATGACCTTCATCGACACCGCTGAAGAGAACGATGCGGATGTCATTGCAGGGTCGGCATTGATGACCACCACTCTCGAGTCCCAGAGAGAGCTTGTGGCACTCAGGGATGAGATGGAATGTCGTGCGAAGGTCGTTGTCGGTGGAGCTCCCTGTTCACAGAGGTTTGCCGAGAACATCAAGGCAGACGGATACTCTGCCACCGCGAACGAGGTCATCGCTCTCTGTGACAAGTTATCCAAGAAGTGAAACCACTTTCCCGATTCGATCGGGATTCTTATCCTCCAAACGGGAACGAGAGGTTCATTTTGTTCGTTCCCGTGAATTATATATATTATCGAGTTCGAACACATTGTACTTTAAAATCTGTTCTTGCTTCCCGGAGGGCCTGCCCCAGTCTTTTTCTTGACATTGGGTGCTTTGATCAGGCTCAAGTAGATTTAAAGTGCAATACGTTCTGAAATTGTTAATATATTTATTCGCTATTACTCTCGTTGGGATGACTAAGAATAAACTGATTAAACCGTATCTCAAGTGGGCGGGTGGCAAGCGACAACTCGCCGAGGAGATTGCTGCGAGAGTTCCGCACCACAATGTGTATTATGAACCCTTTGTGGGCGCTGGCGCTATTTTATTTCATCTCCAGCCAGATAAGGCAGTCATTAACGATCTTAATGAGCAATTATACTACACATATATTTCGATTAGAGATAATGTGGATGAATTGATTGAATTGTTGGCAGAACATCAGCAGAAGAATACTAAAGAGTATTATTACGAGATTCGGGAGATGGATCGTTCTCCAAATTTTGCAAAGAGGTCAAATGTAGATAAAGCTGCCCGGTTGATATATCTGAACAAGACCTGTTATAATGGGCTGTATCGGGTCAATTCTCAAGGTCTTTTTAATACACCTTATGGACGTTACAAGAATCCAGCTATTTGCGAAAGGGAAGTTCTTAGGGCAATTAACAAGTATTTCGTATCTCATGATATTGATATACAGAATGGAGATTTCGAAGCATCAGTACAAGGGGCAAAGCGTGGAGATTTTGTCTATTTCGATCCTCCATATGATAGTCCAAATTGTACTAATTTCACTGGGTATCAGGCTGATGGTTTCGATCACGATCAGCAACTTCGTCTTAGAGATTGCATGTGCGATTTAACCGATAGAGGTGTTAAGTGCCTGTTGAGTAATGCTAAGACAGATTTCATTGATTCTATCTATGGGGAGATTTCTGATTTCACAATTGAATATGTAGAAGCAAAGAGACCCATCAATTCTAATGGGGCAGGTCGCGGAAAAGTTACGGAAGTTCTGGTGAGAAATTGGTAATCGATTCTGTGTCTGCTGAGTTAGATGTAGAGAATGTATTCCACAAGAATGAATCTGCCTGGAGACTTCTGTTCAAGAATCATCCCATCTTGGATGAAATTGGGCGGGATGGCGTGTACGAAGTTTCATCTAAGGTCTTTAACGTAGAATGCAAGCGCGAAGCAAGATTGATGGCAAAAATCGAGTCTATGGAGACTATGCCGTCGATTTTACGTGACAATAAACTTTGCATTCTTCCATATAAAACCAGAGGCAAATATGTAATTG
>CAVHHN010000122.1:0-5707 GCA_963635855.1 Faecalibacterium sp. CAG:74
AGCTGTCGTAGACAGTCTGGCACATGAGGCATTGGAACAGATCCACAGGAAAGAATATTACAGAGGTCTGAAAGGAAAGACCTTCCTGTACGGTATCGCATTCAAAGCAAAAAAATCCAAAGTACTTCTCGAAGAGATCACAATTTGACCAATTATACCTTTTATGAATTAAGATTGCATATGTTGAACGTCAGGGTCAGCAATGTCAGAATCGAACACATGGCCTTATTGTCTGCTGAAGATGGGGCTTGCTGATTATTCACGCTTTTATAATATAATGGCAATGCGCACATAGGTATCATCATGGTTGATGAAACAGCGATCAAGGTAGCGCAGGAGAAATACGGAGCCCTTCTGAGAAAACAGCTCGAAAGGGTCGAGAGACTTAAGAATGAGCCAGATTGGACCGACTACTCCAAACTCGACAAACTCGTCATCGGTGTTTGTGGTGGAGATGGGATCGGCCCTTACATATGTGCATCTGCACAGAAGGTCATGGAGTTCCTTCTTGCAGACAAGATCAAGGCTGGAAAGGTCGAGATCAGACAGATCGACGGACTCACTATCGAGAGACGTGTCGAGGTTATGAAAGCCATTCCTGATGACACACTCGAAGAACTTAAGAAATGTCATGTCATTCTCAAAGGTCCGACCACCACTCCTGCCAAGGGAGATCCGTGGCCTAACATCGAATCCGCGAATGTTGCTATGAGGAAGGAACTTGACCTCTTCGCTAACGTTCGTCCTGTATCTGTTCCCGAACTCGGTATCGATTGGACATTCTACAGAGAGAATACCGAAGGTTCCTACGCACTCGGTTCCGATGGATTTTTCGTCACAGATGATCTTGCTATGGATTATTGTGTTGCCACCCGTCAGGGTACTGAGAGGATCATCCGTGCAGGTTTCGAGCACGCTAGGAAGAGCGGTAAGAATTATGTCTCGATAATTGTAAAAGCCAACATTATCAAGACCACCGACGGGTTGTTTGTGGATCTTGCTGACGAGATCGGAAAGGAATATCCTGAGGTCAAGCATGATGTTTGGTTCATCGATATTACTACCGCAAAGCTTATCGACCCCGCAAGGAGGGCCGATTTCAAGGTGTTTGTCCTGCCCAACCTCTATGGAGACATCATCACTGATGAGGCTGCACAGATCCAGGGTGGAGTAGGTACTGCAGGTTCTGCTAACATTGGAAAGAAATATGCTATGTTCGAGGCAATTCACGGATCCGCTCCCAGAATGGTCAAGGAAGGTCGTGCCCAGTATGCTGACCCCTGCTCTATGATCAAAGCCGTTGCAATGATGATGGATCATATCGGTGAACCCGAGAAAGCCCGCAAACTCAACATGGCTCTCGATGTCTGTGTTCAGTTTGAGAAGAAGATGGTCATGACCGGAAGGGACAATGGTGCCACTGGCGATGAGTTTGCTCAGTATGTCATGGACACTATGCAGAGGCCCGACCTGGAGTCCGTTTGGAACGGATATATACAGAAGGCCAAAGTAAACTGATATAATGATAGATGAGGGTCTGAGGAAGGCGATCGACGGGGCGGAAATTGTCGCCTTTGATATTTTTGACACACTTCTTGTGCGTCCTTTCCTCAGACCCGAACATCTTTTCAAATTTTTAGAGGACCGTTATGATGTAACCGGTTTCACCGGTCTCAGGGTCCTTGCAGAGCGTACCGCCCGCAGGAAATGTAGTAGGGAAGTAAATCTCGAGGAGATCTATTCTTTTCTCCCTGATTTTCCTGATATGATCGAAAAAGAGATCACTGCCGAATTAGAAGTCTGTCGTCCGGACCCTCGTATTTACGAGGTCTGGAACTATGTATTATCCACCAGAAAAAAGGTGCTTGTCATTTCAGATATGTACCTTTCTGAGATCGTTCTGTCCAAACTTCTTGACCATAACGGGTTAAATGGATATGACGAACTCTATGTTTCTAACAAATATTCTGTAGGAAAATGTGATGGCGGATTATACGATATCGTTCTCAATGATCATGGCATTAATCCATCTCACATTCTGATGATCGGTGACAATTTACACAGTGACGTTTCGGTACCCCGGTCAAAGGGGATCAATGCTTACCAATGGGTATCTTTGACCGAACTTTATTCAAAACGGCATCCAAAAGAATATGCCGATGCGCTCAAAGATCCACAGTTATCTTTCATTTCAGGTATCGATATGTTATCCATGAAGGATGAAAATGAGGAATACTGGCACATGATAGGAAGACGTTTTGCCGGACCACTTATTCTTTCCTTCACGATGTTTGTCAGATCAGTAGAGACTGATTATGACAAGATCTTTTTCTGCTCCCGTGATGGATATGCTGTGATGAAAGCTTATGAACAATTGGGTGGAAAGAAGCCTTATGCATATGTCTACTCGTCCCGTTATATTTCCAATGTACTTTCAGAGGAGGCCGTCAACGACAAGAAAAAGAAAAATTACATTCCAGGTTTTCTGAAGGCCTGCGGATACGAAGTGCCAGATGATCAAAAATGTGTCGGGGACCTACTTCATTCAGAGTCCGAAAAATATTCGGAATATCTTCGTTCTTGTGCCGGTGATGCGAAGAAAGTACTTTTGGTGGATAGCACTACGATGAATTTCAGTGCCCAGGTCGACATTTCAAATAGGTTGCCTGATATCGAGGTGGCAGGTTGTTATTGTTCTGTTTTGAAGAATTCGGAACTGCCCCACTATACATTCTGCGATCGTTCGGAGCAGGTTCTCTCTTGGAGTTTTGTTAATCTGGGTGAACTCTTTCTTTCCAGCGATGAGCCACATATTAGAGCCGTGTCGGACGGAAAACCTGTGTATGCGGAACATTCGGAGATCGACATCGAGCGCACCAAGATCTATTCGGATCTACATAATGGTGAGATGGAGTACATTGCTGACTACATCGAGCATTTTGGTTCCGATCTTGATGTGATCCGTTCGTATACAATCGATGACTGGTTTAGGGTTCTCATCCGTAATGAGAAAAGTACAAAGGGGCCCTTGTGGGAGATGAAATGGCCATCCGATGTCTCTAACACGGTTTATGTGAATTTATTGTTCAAACCCATTGAATTCATCAATGTTGCCAGATGCAAGATCGGTGGGCTGTTGAATATTTAACCTCTGGGCTTGAGGAACTTTCAGTCTATAGATCTTTGATTACCTATCAGACCTAGATATTGCTATTGCATATTTGGTCGTCAAACGGTTTTGATGTTGAAGTTTCCATTAATCTCTAAGACAACCAATAGGTATCACAAATACGCCATCATCTCTACGGTAACCATATTGGGTTGCTGTCAGAACTATTTTCAGATCAGGTGGACGTATCTGAACTTGTTTTTCATTTTCATTGTGTTCCTTGATCAGTTTTTCTATTTTATTGAGATGTTCGGCGCCATTATCGATCTCATTGCTTCCGAGTTTCATCTCAATGAGTGCATATTTTCCATTTTCGAGATGGAGTACTGCATCAGCTTCGAGATCATATCTGTCGTGGTAATATGAGACAACACCGTGTTGAGCTGAAGAGTAGATCTTCAGATCCCGTATGCACAACGATTCAAAAAGGAAACAAAGAGTTTTGAAATCAGTGTTGAAGTAATCTGGAGATATACCCAAAGCGGCAACAGCCAGTGAAGGGTCGATAAAGTTCTTCTTTTTTGACGAACGTATAGCTGTTTTAGAGCGAATGGCGGGGCACCATGCGTCAACATCCTCGATAATGAATAATCTTTCTAAAGCACCAAGGTAGCCATAGAATGTTGTTTTGCCGATACCACAGTTCACCGACATGTCACTGAATATTGTTCCTTCTTTGGTGAGTGTGCATATGTTTCTTGCATAGGATTTTAGCAAAATATCTGCCCAAACAGGGTTGCGTTTGGTACTATCTATTGAGGATATGTCTGATTGACAGGTCTGATGGTAAAGTTCCTTCACGATTTCTAACCCAGCTTTTTTGGAATCACTCATTACTGCTGCAGGCCATCCGCCGCGACATATTGAGTAGATAAGTTCATCTATGGATAGATTAGACACGCACCCTTCGAAGCTTTCTGGGGTGTTAAACAGGTCTTTCAGCGACACTGTTCCATTCGATTCACTACTCTCGAAGAGGCTCATAGGATACATCTTCAGAGTTGATATCCTCAGTGTCCCTGTGTGTGGAGTATCTATTTTCCTCGATGTGGATCCGGTCAAGATATATGCTCCACGTAATTGTCCATCATCGATAGACTTCCTTATGGCCCCCCATAATTTTGGGGCATCTTGCCATTCATCGAAAAGTCTGGGTCTTTCACCTATCAGGAGCTTGGACGGTATGGTTTCTGCTACATAGAGGTATTGGTCACGGTAATCTTCATCCTGGAACTCGATAACACTTTTAGCCTTCTTTTTGGCTGTTGTCGTCTTTCCGCAACCTTTAGGTCCAATGATCAAAGTGGCACCAAAGCATTGTAACTTCAGATCCAACAGTTCATCTGCTATTCTCAATTTGTAACCCATACTTCTCATCACTCTTACTGAACAGTTTTGTGGCATTTTACTGAACAGTTTTGTGGGATATAAAGATAACTTGACTATGTCTGTTAGTCAAGATTAGTTTTGAAATTCAACAATCGATGGGGAAAATACGATTGATAAGCAATTTTTATGGATTTTATTCTATTACATTCAACTTGGATGCCGAACTTGCGGTCTAATGGGGATGTAAGTTTGGTAAGAAAAGTCATTGTGGGTAGATAGGTGTGTGTCCGAAGAAAATCTCCCGATATTTCATAGCTACATCAACCTTCTTTTTGATTTCAGGTTCTGATTTCAGGACATCTTCAAGGGATAATCCGAATCTATTGGCAATTTCTTCCAGTGTTTCTGGTTTTTCTTTATGAAGGAAGATCCTGGCTTCAACGAACGAAAGTGGCACCCTTTCCTGAAGGAGCCACATCCGTGTAGCGTATCTTACCTCCTGGAACTCTTTTTCCGTTAGAGGCTCTCCATACTTCCAAGGTTTGATTTTTACATTGGCCATGATATCCACTCCGATTCAACGTTTTTCTGAGAAGAATGAATTTCGAAACGACACTGTTTGTGTTCTGAATTCATTTACAACTTTTGCACTCTAAACCTATGAGAAAATCTTACTTAATAGTACGTAAATTCCGGCAATATATATTCACCTGGACGACAGAAAACACAAACGTCACTGATACATAATATTCCCTGAAATCTTTCGCAGTTCTTGTCCATCCAATCAGATATATGAAGATCCAAGGAATGATATTGTTTCCAAAGTACTGCTTCCGCATTTTTTAGTTGTTTGCGATCATCTACGTTCACATCCGATCTGTATCTCAGTATATGTTCGGGGATGCGATTTCTATAGCTGTAGAGAGACATTGATGCCATTTCAAAAGACAAACCTAATTCATCCTGCAATTTCCAGAGTTGCATCGCGTAGATGTACTGAACGTACTCTTCTTCGTTGGTTTTATCTGTCGGCTTATTGAATTTACACCAAAGGGGCATTTTACCACCTGTTCTCATCGCGTAAGTCAAAAATCCTCTTAAAGGTAATTAAGGCTGTGTCATTACACTACTGTGTTCGACAATTAATCCTGACATGACATAACTTTTAGCATTAGATTCTGTGCAACCCTTAACAGTACTTCGAAAACT
>CAVHHN010000123.1:0-5613 GCA_963635855.1 Faecalibacterium sp. CAG:74
TTTCGTTATATTGGTACCAGGTTCCGGATCCATTGGTGAATGTTATCTTCGCTATATTCACACAGCCGGAGAATATCGGATCGTTTGCTGATCCGACACAATCAAGGCTTAGGGGAAGGGTGAGTTCGGTCAAACCTTTACAATCTTTGAACGCCCCTGCACCTATTGTTGTGAGGCTGTCGGGAATCGCCAGACCAGTAAGGCCGATACAACCATCAAAGGCATGATCTCCGATGGAACTGACATGATCGAGGGAAATGGTTTCCAACTTGGAACATCCCTCGAATGCAGAGGCTCCGATAGTTGCAAGGGTATCGCCAAAGGTTATGGATGAAAGTTTGGTGCAACCCTTGAATGCCGAAGCCCCGATTGTGCCGAGAGAGGTACCGAATTTCACCGAGGATATTTCAGTACAACCGCTGAACGCAGAATCTCCGATCGATGATACCTTGGCACCAAAGGTCACAGCGGTCAGATGGGTACATCCTTTGAACGCAGAGGCTCCGATAGAGGTCACGTCATCGGAGATCACAACAGATAGATCGACGGTTGTTTTGTACCATGGAGTGTATTCGTATAGTAATCCATAGTCATACCATTCTCCGGTTCCAACGAAGGTGATCTTCGCTATATTCACACAACCGGAGAAGATCGGCGAATCGATAGAACCGACACAATCGAGACCGACCGGAACAGTGAGTTCGTTCAATCCGATACAACCCATGAACGCAGAGGCTCCGATGGAGGTCGCCTTATCCAAAATAACAATGGATGTGAGTTCTGTGCAGCCGCTGAACGCTGACCTACCGATCGATAAAACATCGGTTCCCAATTTTACAGAGGTCAAGTGGGTGCAGCCTTCGAACGAAGAATCTCCGATGGAGGTCACCTTCTCTGGGATCGTATAGGATGTTTCTTTCTTACCCATCGGATACAGTACCAGGGTCTCTTTCTTCTTGTCGAAAAGAACACCGGTATCGTCCGAACTATAGTTCTGATTATCTTCGGAAACCTTGAATGATGTGAGTGAGGTGCAGCCGCTGAACGCTGAATCTCCGATCGATGATACCTTGTCACCAATGGTCACAGCGGTCAGATGGGTACATTCTTTGAACGCAGATGCCCCGATAGATATCACGTCATCGGATATCACAACAGATAGATCGACGGTTGTTTGGTTCCATGGAGTATATTCGTATAATGATCTGTAGATATACCATTCTCCGGTTCCAACGAAGGTTATCTTTTCGATTTTAGTGCAGCCGGAGAAGATCGGAGTATCTACCGATCCGACACAATCGAGACCGACCGGAACAGTGAGTTCTTTCAGTTCGGTGCATCCGCTGAACGCAGAAGCTTTGATCGATAAAACATCGGCACCTATGACAACGGTGGTCAATTGAACACAATCATAGAACGCATAGGCTCCGATGGACGTTACATTTTCTGGGATCGTATACTGGGGCCCTTTCTTACCCATCGGATATAGGACCAGGGTCATTTTGTTCTTGTCGAAGAGAACACCGGTGTCGTCCGAACTATAGTTCTGATTATCTTCAGAAACCTTGAATGAGACGAGAGAGGTACAACCCTTGAATGCTAACTTACCGATCGATGAAACATCCTTCCCCATAATCACAGCGGTCAAATGGGTGCAGCCTTCGAACGCATAGTCTCCGATGGAGGTCACGCCATCGGAGATCTCGACCGTCAGGTCCGTGGCTTTGAACCAAGGGGTATAGTCATATGCGGATTGATAATCGTGCCATTCCCCGGTACCATTGGTGAATGTTATCTTTTTGATATTGACGCATCCTGAAAAGATGGGTGCATCGATCGATCCGACACAGTCGATACTTATCGGAACTGTGATCTCTTCCAAATTGGTACAGTCTCCGAATGCGGAGTTTCCGACCTCCGTGACCTTATCCGGAATGACCATGGTGGTCAAGGAGGTGCAACCGTGGAACGCATCGGTACCGATGGAATTTACGGTACCTGGGATATCGTAGGAGGGTTCCACCTTACCCATGGGATATAGGACCAAGATCTCTTTGTTCTTGTCGAAGAGGACACCGGTATCGTCCGAACTGTAGTTCTGATTATCATCGGAAACGGTGAATGCAAATAAAGAGGTGCATCCTCTGAACGCATTGGTTCCGATGGATTGGACCTTGGCACCGAATTCCACTTCGGTCAATGCAGAACAATTATAGAACGCCGAAGGTCCGACAAAGGTCACATCATCGGACATCACCACGGTCAATGGGACCTTGGTGATATGCCAAGGAGTGTATTCGTATGAAGTCCCGTAGGAGTACCAGTCTCCGGAACCGTTGGTGAATGTGATCGTATCGATCTTCTCGCAACCGGAGAAGATGGGGGAATCGGGAGAACCGACACAGTCGAGACTTATTGGAACGGTCAAGTTTTCCAGTTGTGTACAGCCTTCGAATAATGCGGCCCCGAGTGTGGTGCCGGAACCGAATATTGTCACGGAGGTTATGGATGTACAGTCGCTGAACGCGGAGTTTCCGACCGAGGAAATGTTGGTATCAAGAGTTACGGATCCGAGGGATGAACAACCCCTGAATGCCGAGTTTCCGAGAGTGGTAAGGGAATCGGGCAGGTTCAGGGAACCTAGCGAAGCGCAACCTTCGAATGCGGAATCTCCGATGGAAGCGACCGATTTACCGAATGTTATTTCGGTGAGTTTGGTACAGCCGTAGAAGGCATAGGATCCGATGGATAATACCCATTCTGGAATCTCATATGATGGAACATCTTTGCCAAGTGGATATTGTATCAAAGATTTTGTATCCTTCGTGAAGAGCACGCCATCTTCGGAATAATATGTACCATTTACACCAGAAACATCGAAAGAAACAACAGAAGTACAATTGTAAAACGCCAACTCTCCGATCGATGAGACCGATCTACCCAGATATAAGAACTTGAGAGCGGAACAGTCATAGAACGCATGATCTCCGATGGATGTCACATCATCGGATATCTTGACGGTCAATGGGGCCTTGGTGATATACCAAGGAGTGTATTTGTATGAATCTCCGTACGAGTGCCATTCTCCGGAACCATTGGTGAATGTGATCGTTTTGATATTCTCGCAACCGGAGAAGATGGGTGAATCGGGGGAACCGACACAGTCGAGACTTATCGGTACCGTCAGGTCCTCCAATTTGGTACAGCCTTCGAATACTGCAACTCCAATAGTGGTAAGAGAATCAGACAAAGCCACAGAACCTAATGAAGTACAACCTTCGAATGCGGAATCTCCGATGGAAGCGACCGATCCACCGAACGTTATATCAGTAAGTTGGGTACAGCCGTAGAAGGCATATGATTCGATGGATGTGACCAGATCGGGGATCCTGTAGGAAGTGCCCCCCTTACCCATCGGATACAACACCAATGATCTCGGATCCTTCTTGAAAAGGACACCATCTTCTGAACAATAGGTGTCGTTTTGATCGGAAACCTCGAAAGATGGAAGAGAGGTACAGTTATAGAATGCCAACTTTCCGATCGACGAGACCGAATTACCTATGTATATCGACTTAAGAGCGGAACAGCCGTAGAACGCATTGTCTCCGATGGAGGTAACATCATCGTATATCACAACGGCCAAGGGAACCTTGGTGATATGCCAGGGTGTGTAATTGTATGAGTCTGCATAGGAATGCCATTCTCCGGACCCTTCGGTGAAAGTGATCTTTTCGATATTGACACATCCTAAAAAGATCGGCGAGTCGATCGATCCGACACAATCAAGGCTTGCTGGAACAGTGAGTTCTTTCAATCCGATACAACCACTGAATGCGGAATTTCCAAGAGTTGTGACAGATCCGGGAAGCTCTACACTTTCTAATAAGGAACATCCGCTGAATGCAAAAGCCCCGATCGACATTACAGAACTTGGGATCGATATGGTACTTAGTTTGGTGCAGCCACAGAATGCATAGTCACCGATAGAGGCAACAGATTCACCAAGATCCACGGAAGTGAGCGAAGAACATTCACAGAATATGGACGGTCCGACAGAATGCACACCGTCAAGCACAACGGTCAGATCGGCTTGGGTAAGGTACCAAGGCGTTTTTACAAGGTCGGAACCCTCGTAAGCATACCAGTCGCCCTTTCCGATGAAGGTTATCTTTTCGATATTGACACAGTTGGAAAAAATGGGAGATGTACCGGTTCCGACACAGTTGAGGCTCACAGGAACTGTGAGTTCTCTCAATTTGGTACAGCCATCGAACGCAGAATTCTCAAGGATTGTCACGGACTCAGGAATCATCACGGATTCCAGTTTTGTACAATCTTCGAATGCATAGTACCCGATCGATGTTACTGAATCGGGGAGTGCCATGGATGTGAGGCTCTCACATCCGCTGAACGCGTAGTCTCCTATCTCGATGACAGAGTTCGGAATGGTCACATCTGCCAGAGCGATACATCCTTCGAATGCGGAGTCTCCGAGGGATGTGACGGAACCTGGGATCGTCAGTTCTGCCAGAGCGATACATCCTTCGAATGCAGAATCACCAATTGCTGTGACAGCACCGGGGATCGTCACATCTGTTAAGGAGGTGCATCCGCAGAACAGGGAGTCGCTGATCGATGTGACGGCATCCGGGATTTTAACCGATACCAGATTGGTACAGTCTTGATATACGGAATCTCCTAGTATAGTGACCGAATCCGGAATGGTCACATTTACAAAGGATGTGCAACCACTGAACGCGAAATCCCCGATCGAGGATATGGAGGAACCGAATTTCACAGAATCAAGAGCCTTACAACCCTTGAATGCATAGGCTCCGATAGACGTGATATCGTCAGATATCACTACGGTAACGGTGCTGGCCCTTGATATATTCCAAGGCGTTTTTTCATAATTGGAATCTCCGGAAACACTGTACGGGAACCAAGTCCCATCTCCTTTGGTGAAGGTGAACTTCGCAATACTGGTACAATCATCAAAGGCAGGAGAATCCTCCGACCCCACACAATTGAGACTTGCTGGAACAATGAGTTCTGTCAGTTCGGAGCAGCCCCTGAACGCATAGGCTCCGACCAGGGTGACAGAATCGGGAAGTGTCAGTGTTCCCTGTAGGTTACAACCTTCGAATGCAGAAACTCCAATGGTTGTGATTTGATTGCCGAATTTAACCGAAGTTATTCCGCCACAATCACCGAACGCATGACTTCCGATGGATTTGAGTGAATCTGGGAAAGTGACGGGGCGAAGGAGTTTGCAGCCACTGAATGCAAAATCATTGATGGTCTCGACATTAGTGCCGAGAGATAAAGAAGCCAAAGAGATACAATCTTTGAATGCAGACAAACCAATGGATTCTAGATTGGTACCGAAAGATAAAGCACGGATGCTTTGGCAACCGCTGAAAGCAGAGTCATCGATCGATTCAACGGAATCAGGGAATTTGACATTATCAAGGATGGTACAACCTTCGAATGCGGATTCTCCGATCAAAGTTACGGAGTTACCGAGAGAAACGGTGGCAAGGTTGGTACAGCCACTGAATGCATGGCCCCTGATAGGCTGAACAGAATTTGGGATCTCGATATGCTCAA
>CAVHHN010000124.1:0-5457 GCA_963635855.1 Faecalibacterium sp. CAG:74
TGACAATAGTGTTCAAAGAGATACAACCGAAGAACGCCCCCATACCGATGGTGGTGACCGAATCTGGAATGCTAACGGATTTGAGGGAACTACAGAAACCAAAGAGGGCATAATCGATGGTCGTTATGGAATCAGGAAGGGCGATGGAAGTGAGAGAAGTACATTCTTCGAACGCACACCCCCCGATAGAACTAATAGATCCAGGGAGTGTCACTGATGTGAGGGAAGTACATTCTTCGAATGTACTCACTCCGATGGTCCTGACGGAATCTGGTAGGGAGATGGAGGTAAGTGAAGTACAGCTCTTGAACGCACAGTCGCCGACGGAGGTAACGGAACGGGGGATATCAATAGAGGTCAGAGAGATACAATACAAGAACTCATAGTTTCCAATATGGGTGACCGAATCTGGGATTATCACAGAATCAAGCGATGTGCAATGGAAGAATGCATAGTCTCCGAGGGTTGTGACAGAATTCTCGATGATGACCGATCTGATCGCATCTTTATACGAAAACCAAGGCGCAGCGAGCCCTGAATAATTCTCCATCTCCCCAGAACCTCTTATCGTAAGCGTTCCGGATGCGGGATCGAATTCAAATTTGACATTCTCTCCGCATTGGCCAGATATCTGCTTGATCCATTTACCGTCTTTGTTGTTGAATGTGGAACCTACCAGGTTTTCAACGGTGTGTTCGAGTTCATTTTTACCCTCTGGGTCATAGAAGGCCATGTCGAACGCACCATCTTCGATGGTTGTGACGGAACCGGGGATGGTGATGGAAGTGAGGGAAGTACAACCTTTGAACGCAGAGGTTCCGATTGTTGTGACATTGTCAGGTATTTCGTAGGAAGTTCCTGCTTTGGCCACTGGGTATTGGATCAAGGTGGTCTTGTCATTGCTGAAAAGAACACCCTCGATCGATGTGTAGGTGCCGTTGTTCTCGGATACCACATACAAAGCAAGTGAGGTGCAACCATCGAATGTGGCCTTATCAAGGGAGTTGACCGACCTGCCGAGTGTGACCGTGGAGAGTTTGGTACAATCTGCGAATGCTGATGCACCGATGGATTCGACGGAATCTGGGAAGGTGATCGATCCGATGGAAGTTATGCCTTCGAACGCATAGTCACCTATGGATGTGATGGTATCAGCTATTTCAATGGATTCAATGGAATCTCTGTAGGAATACCAAGGTGCTTCACCGCTGAAATAAGATTTCATTTCTCCGGAACCTCTGACGGTAAGTGTTCCTTTGGAGAACTCCAATTCGTAAGTGGCTTCTTCTCCGCATTTACCGAATTCCTTCTGTTTGATCCATTTTCCATCTTTGTTGTCGAATGTGGAACCTACCAGGTTTTCAACGGTGTGTTCGAGTTCATTTTCACCCTCTGGATCATAGAATACCATGTCGAACGCACCGGATTCGATGGATGTGATGGAATCGGGGATAATTAGGGATGTGAGGGAAGTGCAACCTTTGAACGCGGAGGGTGCGATGGTTGTAACAGATGCGGGCATCTCATAGGAAGCGTCTGCTTTGGCCACAGGGTATTGGATCAGAGTGGTCTTGTCATTGCTGAAAAGAACACCGTCGATCGATGCGTAGGTGCCGTTGTTCTCGGATACTACATACAAAGCAAGTGAGGTGCAACCATCGAATGTGGTCTTATCAAGGGAGTTGACCGACCTGCCGAGTGTGACCGTGGCAAGTTTGGTACAATCTGCGAATGCAGATGCTCCGATGGACTTGACGGAATCTGGGAAGGTGATCGATCCGATGGAAGTGATGTCTTCGAAGGCAAAGTCACCGATGGTTGTGATACCATCACCGATAACGATCGAGGTGATGGCATCTTTGTAAGAGTACCAAGGTGCTTCACCGTTGGAATAGGACTCCATCTTTCCGGAACCGTTGATGGATAGAGTTCCTGTGGAGAACTTAAATTCATAAGTAATACCTTCTCCACACTTACCGATTCCCAATTTGATCCATTTGCCATCAATGTTATTGAATGTGGAACCGGCTAGATTGGTTGCAGTTGGTTCGAGTTCCTCCTTACTATCGGGAGTATAGAATTTTCCATCGAACACACTGGTTCCGACAAATGTGACAGAGCTTGGGATGGTCAAAGTGGTAAGAGCGGCACAGGATTTGAACGCGCAATCCCCAATTGAGGCAATAGAAGTACCTAAGTCCAATGAAGTTAGGGATACGCATCCATAGAATGCATAGTATCCGATAGAAACAACGGAATTGGAGAGGGAAATTGAAGTAAGAGAGATACAATCACTGAAAGCGGAAAAACCGATAGAATTGAGTGAATCGGGCAGATATACGAAAGTGAGGGAAGTACAGCCATGAAATGCATAGTTTTGAATGGATTTGACGGAATTTGTAATGACTATAGACTCGAGTCTGGAACAGTTTTCGAACGTACTATTGCAGATAGATGTGAGGGAACTAGGGAGGGAAATTGAAGTAAGAGAAGTACAGCCTTTGAATGTATATGCTCCGATAGAGGTAACCCTATTAGATACGATGACCGTTGTCAAAGCAGATTTACTGATCTGCCAGGGCGTATATTCTAAGTCAGCAGTACTATATTCAAACCAGTTTCCAGATCCAGTAAAGGTGATCTTTTCAATATTCGTACATCCTTCGAAAACAGGATTTTCATTGGTTCCAACACTGTTGAAATTAACTGGAATGGTTAGTTCTGTCAGACCAGTACAACCATAAAATGCTGATTCTCCGATAGATATGAGGGAATCGGAGATAGTTAGGGAGGTTAGGGAAGTACAGCGGAAAAAAGCATCATTCCCGATAGAAGTGAGGGAATCGGGGAAGATTAGGGAAGATAGAGAAGTACAGGCATAGAATGCATTGTTCCCAATTGAGGCAACAGAATCCGGAATGATTACAGATTTGAGTCTGAAACAGTTCTCGAACGTACCAATACCAATAGATGAGATGTGATTAGGGAGAGTAACGGAAGTAAGAGCAGTACAGCCAAAGAAGGTAAAAACGCCGATAGATGTGACCTTATCTGATATAATAACTGTTGTCAAAGTACGTTTACTGATCTGCCAGGGCGTATAATATCCTAAGTCTAGAACACTATAATTGTACCAGTTTCCAGATCCAGTAAAAGTGATCTTTTCAATATTCGTACATCCTTCGAAAACAGGATTTTCAGCGGTTACAACACTGTCGAGATTTGCAGGAAGGACAAGTTCTGACAGACCGATACAATTCTTGAACGCAGAGATTCCGAGAGATATAACGGAATCTGGGAGGATGACAGCGGTCAATGAAGTGCAGCCACTGAATGCAAAATCGCCGATATCTTTGATAGAATTGCCGAAGGTCAGTGAAGTGAGAGAAGTACAATTAGAGAAAGCAGACCCTTTGATAGAGGTGACGGAATCTGGGAGGGTTATTGATTTAAGGAAAGTGCAGCCACTGAATGCAGACTCGCCGATTGTGTTTACGGTTTTAGGAATACTCACGGCAGAAAGGAACATGCAGTCATTGAATGCATAATCTCCAATGGATGTGACGGACCTAAATATATAGACCGACTTAACATAGTCTCTGAATTTATACCAAGGTGCCAGCTGAAAATCTGTATTCATCGGCCCGGAGCCACTGATGGATAAAGCTCCAGTGTTGAAATCTAATTCGTAAGTGACATCTTCTCCGCACGCACCAGATATTCTGAAAAGAGGGTATTTGTTCCAATTACCGTTTACATTAATGATAGTAAAACCTGCAAAATTAACCGCTGTCGGTTCGAGTTCATTTTTATTTTCATCAATGAATTTTCCATCAAACGCATGAAATCCGATATACTCGACAGATCTGCCAAGTTTTACAGTGATGAGAGAGGCACAGTCACCGAATGCGTATGCACCGATGGATGTGACAGAATCTGGGATGGTTATGGAAGTAAGGGAGATACAGTTCTCAAATGCGAAGTTTCCGATAGTTATGATAGAATTTGGAAGGGTTATGGAAGTAAGGGAGATACAGTTCTCGAATGCGAAGTTCCCGATGGATGTGATACCTTCAGATATATTGACAGTGGTTAGAGCAGTCTTGCTGAATTGCCAAGGAGTATTTTGTAATCCAGCAACATCATATTCGAACCAATTTCCAGATCCAGTAAAGGTGATCTTTTGAATATTCGGGCATCCTTCGAAAACAGGATTTTCATTGGTTCCGACGCTGTTAAGACCTGCAGGAATGGTGAGTTCTTTCAGACAGGTACAACCATAAAATGCTGATTCTCCGATAGATATGAGGGAATCGGGGATTGTAAGGGAACTGATAGAACAATTCTTAAATGCATTTTTTCCGACGTATGTAACGGAATCCGGGATGGTGATGGATTTAAGAGAAGTACAACCCAGGAATAAACCGAGTTCGATGTTTGTAAGGGAATTGGAGAGGGTGATAGATTTTAGGGAAATACAGCCTTGAAATGTTTTAATTCCAAGACTGGTGACGGAATCTGGGATGATGACAGATTCGAGGGCAGTACAGTTCTTGAATGCGTACGATCCGATGGTGGTGACGGAATCTGGGATGATTACTGAGATAAGGGAGGTACAGTCCTTGAACGCAGATTTTCCAATAGCTGTGATCGCATCCCCTATTATGATATGTTTAATAACATCTTTATAAAAATCCCAGGGAGCACTTTGATTGACGAAGTCAGATATGATCCCATATCCAGATATCTTTAGTGTTTCTGTGACTTCATCGTATTCGTAATAAACCGTCTGATCATATACCAAAGTTTTATGTTTAAAGTTTGACCAGAGCGGATCACTCACCCAACGAGCCGTATATCCACATGTACCATTATTAGAGGTCTGTCTAACCCATTTGCCATCAATATTCTTAAATGAAGTTCCTGCTAAGTTCGCGGCAGTTTGTTCAAGTTCGGTTTCACCATTGACCTCATAGAATTTACCGTCGAACACAGTCGATCCGAAAATGGAGAGTAAAGCTGAGATGGAAATAGAATTGAGAGATGTACAACCTTCGAACGCAAAGTCTCCGATAGATGTGACGGAATTGGGTATGATCACTGAGGTAATAGAAGTACAATCACAGAACGCAGCGGTTCCGATAACAATGATAGAATCCGGCATAGTTATGGAAGTGATAGAATCAATACCTTCGAACGCATGATCCCCGATTGAAGTGATAGAATCACCGATAACGATGTTTTTAATGAAATTTTTGTGTGAGAACCAAGGTGCCATACCATAGGAATAAGATTCCATTGGTCCAAAACCGCTGATGGTAAGTGTTCTTGTAAAAGGATCTAACAGATATGTGGCATTATTTCCACATTTACCAGATTCCGTCTGCATGATCCATTTGCCATTATCGTTAATAAAAGTGGCATCAGCAAGTATTTCAGCTGTCGGTTCAAGTACAA
>CAVHHN010000125.1:0-5401 GCA_963635855.1 Faecalibacterium sp. CAG:74
CTGCTCGCCCTCGGCCATATTTGGTATATTGTGTTTATGACTATAAAGAAGACGTATGGAGACCTTTAAAGGTTCTAGAAAGAAGGATCCCGTTGAAACCACATCTCAATAACTTGATCTCAAGGTCAGTCCTTACATTTTTAGATTAGATCCTTTTAATCCCCTGGGAGGGGTTCTGAACAGATAAAGATCAGGAAAAGGTTAGACGACAGCAAAGAGAAATGTGCTCTGCATACTGTGACAGCGTTAAACGTTACTAATTATCGGGTTGAAATTAGGTTGGGTATTGACAGCATGATTTCAATGGAAACTCTTCATCCATCACCCATAAATATCTTCACTGCGGTTTCTGAACATTCATTATGTTGACGAGAATCACCATCCAAGGACTGTTCAACGAGACCGATTACGATCTTCAGCTCAAAAACGGGCCACTCACTTTCATCCACGCGCAGAACGGTTATGGTAAATCCACTCTTATGAAACTGGTGTACAACATACTCCGCGGAAATATCGAAGAGGTCCGTTCCATCCCGTTCCAAAGATTAGTGCTCTATTTCGATGATGAGACCAAGATAATCGTGGAAAACCGCAACCAGGAACTGAACGTTCTCCTCTCAAAAAGCAGACTGGAAGAGGTGGCATCCCAAGATGACCTGACCGAGATCCTCAACACACTTTACATCGGGCCAGAGAGAACATACATCTACAACTCCGAAGGAACCTTGTGTCCTGCGATCGATGTCTATATGTCCGAACTTTCTGAAAGTATCAGAAAAGCCATCGATGACAGTAAGATTATTCCCGATGAGACATCTGATACTGGATACACCGAAACTGACCTGGATATGATTTTCAAGAACATAGAAGCAAAACTAAACTTCATCCGTCAGGCAGGATTCGGACCCACTATCCCGTCCGGATACAGATTCCCACCGACCCGTTACGAAATAGGTCAGAACATCTCCAAATACAATGGTCTGGCTATTTCACTTCAAAAATATACTGATAAGTACTATCTCTTCGCAGAAAGTATTGTCGTCTACCTGGATATCATCAATTCCCTTTTCGTCAACAAAACTGTCAGCATCAATGTAAAGGGATTCCCGGAAGCCAAAATGGACCATAGTAACACCATCATTCAGATCTCGAAATTCTCCTCAGGTGAGAAACAGATCATGATCATGTTCTATCTCCTGTTGTTCAAAGGGATTCCTGGGTCTTTGGTGATCATAGACGAACCGGAGGTCTCATTGCATGTTTCTTGGCAACAACAGATCGGAAAATATGCTAAGGACATTGCTAGGATCAGAAAACTTCAACTGATCATTTCCACCCATTCACCATCCATTATCCATGACGATTGGGACCTGGCGGTCGAACTGTCACCCAACACTACAAATTGAGGCATTTCTGATGATCGGTAATATCTCCTCGTCGGATGTGGCGAACGAGATGTCCATGATGCGTTCGGTATTCAAAGGAACATTCCTGGTCGTAGAAGGGGCCAGTGACTGCAGATTGTACACCAAATTCATTGATAAGCAGAATGTCAGTATCATCATAGCCCACTCCAAAACCACAGTGATGCAGGCCGTGAACGAGGTCGTCAGAAAAAGAGGAGATGAGGCGGTCATTGGATTTGTGGACAGGGACATTGACTCATTGCTCGGTAAACAATGCAAACCGCCTATTTTTCAAACTGACAAACGCGATATGGAAGCGACGATCCTCTCAACAACCGCATTAGATGATGTTCTTGCGGAATACGGTGACCCTGCGAAAATAAAGAAATTCACACAAGAGTATGGTCCGATAAGTGACACTGTAGCGAAGGCTGCAGCCACCATCGGCCTACTGATGTACATATCTTATCGCAAGGGGATGAACCTCAGTTTCAAAGACCTGGAACATGAGAGATTTGTCCTCCGCGATGGCCTGAAGGTCGACCATTCCAAACTTGTGGCCACAGTATTTGCAAACTCGATGCCACAAAGATATTCACGTCCTGTGATAACCGAACAGTTGCGCTCGCTCTGTGAAGAGTGGGGTGCATCCTGGGATATTGCGAGAGGTCATGATGCAGTATCAATACTGAGGTTGGGGTTGAAAAACATCTTCGGATCCTACAACTGTCGCAATCTCACAGACAACGAACTAGGCGGTGCATTGAGACTTGCCTACAGTCGGGACTATTTTGAGAGTTCAGAACTTTACAAGAACTCTGAAGAATGGTGCTCGAACAAACACCTGGCACTGTGGAAAATAAGAGCTGGAGCGAAAGTCACTCAAGCTCTTTGAAATCCTCTCTCTTCTCTCCCGATGAAGTTTCCATAATACTTTGGACCTTCCGTTCCGATTCATCAAGGATCTTCTTACAGTGTTCCCTCAGAGCAACCGCATCCTCATAGATCTTGAGACTCTGGTCGAGGTCCAGTTTTCCGCCTTCCAACTTTTTGACCAGTTCCTCGAGCATGGTCATGCTCTCTTCAAAACTCAACTTCTCCACATCTATTTTCTGTTCCGTGTTATCGCTCATTAGAATACCTCTTTCTCTGTAATATCTGCTTTCAATCTTCCATCCTTCATACGGACAGTTATTGCTGTTCCAGGTTGCAATGAAGACACTGAAGTTACTGCATTGCCACTACCATCGGCCACGAAACTGAATCCACGATCGAGGACGCTATATGGACTGAGAGCATCGAGCCTCCCCGAAAGTCCATCAAGAGTATGAACCCTGTTTGTGACAAAAGTGTTGATCGATGGATCAATTCTAAGGAAAATGCGTTCAGCTCCAGTCTTTTTGGCAGTGGTGATGGCCACCAAAGCAGCTTCAGGACGCCCACCGATTGTCAAGAAACGCCTGTGCATCTCGGAAACCGATCCCTTCACACAGGCACATATTCTTGATGAAAGTTCGTCGATCTTGAGCCCTAAATACCCTATGTTTTCCATTGCCCTCTTGGGAGATAGTTTGGCATCTACAGCCTCGAATTTCGCCTTCATCTCCCTGACCCTTGATGTGAGTGCACGGTTGGACCGGATCTGATAGTCGTTTAACTGACGGAAGATCTCTGCTTTATCGCGGACCGCCATCTGTGCGGCCGCAGTGGGTGTCGGAGCCCGCATATCTGCTGCGAAATCAGCAAGAGTGAAATCGGTCTCGTGTCCGACAGATGATATGATTGGAACTTTCGATGCGCAGATAGCTCTGACCACTGGCTCTTCGTTGAATGCCCACAGATCTTCCAAAGATCCTCCGCCACGCCCGACGATTATAACATCAACACCCACTCTGTTCAAAAGTTCGATCCCTGCCACTATTGAAGAGGCGGCCCCCTCCCCCTGTACTTGAGCAGGAGCGAGAAGGATATCGACCGGGAACAATCTCTTTGTGGTGGTGAGAATATCATGGATCACAGCACCTGTAGGTGACGTGACAACACCGATGGTTTTCGGATAGACTGGTAGTTTACGCTTGCGCTCCTGAGCAAAAAGTCCTTCAGCCTCAAGTTTCTTCTTCAATTCCTCATAACGAAGGAATAGGTCACCTATGCCGGACCGTTTCATTGATTCAACGATGAACTGATAGGAGCCTCTTTCAACATACATGTCAAGATGCCCATAGGCTTCCACTTTCATACTGTCGCTTGGAACAAAATCGATCCTACTGGCCGCACTGCGGAACATCACTGCACGGATCTCGCTCCCAGGGTCCTTTATCGTGAAATAACAATGTCCAGAGGAATATAACTTGAAATTAGAGATCTCCCCAATGATCCAGATATCCTTAAGACCTGGTGTCGAACCAAATAACTCCTTTACACGGGTATTGAGCTCCGTAACGGTTATCCTCTCAGCCATATCATAACGTCATTGACAATTTAGTACATAAATCACACCAAAATGGATGAAAAAGTGATTTTAACCACAATTCCATTCTACTGCACCATGAACAAAGAAGAGATTTTCGCATTCATCCCGGAAGAACTTTCCAGCAATCTGGAACATATCAAGGAAATGTTCGAGGCACCATACTTCACGGAAAATGGGATGAAACCAGTCAGTATCTCAAAAGATTGTGTCATCATCGAAAAAAAGATCGGTAAAAACGATTGGAACAGCAACGGTTTCTGGCACGGTGGAGCCATATTCGGCGTCATGGACCATGCGTTTGCCATCCTGACAAACCTTGATGGTGTGGCCGTAGGTCAGAACTCCAATGTCAATTTCTATCGCCCAGGAAAAGGGGAGATAATCACAGCCAAAGCGAGATTCGTGAACCGTTCACATTCACTTGACCAGGTCTACGTCGAAGCATTCGACGGCGAGAGACTGGTGGCATCTGGAATTTCTACCGCCTTCAAAGTGAACGAGATCCACAAATGACAATAGTTTATCACAAAACTATTTTAAACATCTGTGAAATACCATTCAACAGCGATTTAAATGGAATATGACGAATACCTCAAACTGATGATATTCATACCAGTGAAAATAGAAAAATGCACCACCCTTCTATCTAACGAATATCTCGAAGGCAGTGCCCTTAAATTTTACCATATTCCATACCTTTATCAAATTCATTCTTCGGACGGGATCTCCCAAAAACAATTGAACGAGGTCATCCCATTTGACAAATCGCGTATCTCAATCGTGGTCAGGGAATTGATCGATACTGGGCTTGTCATCGATACTGGGTCCAAACGTAACAGTTCACTCCACCTAACAGACAAAGGCGAGAATATTTTGCCATTATGCAAAATGTTCATCGAACTTGTAAAGAAGGAAATCTTCGGAGAAAATGATATTTTCGATCCGGAATATATCAAAAAAACCTTCGAATTTGATGAAAAATTAGATAGACTTATCGAGAAGTACACCAAAAAATGAATTTCTCGAATGCCGAATTCTACTCTGTTACATTAGGTCAACCTAACTAAAATTTTACTCACGTTCAATACGCTGATATGAATTTCTCGAAAAGAACGAAAAAGAAAAGAAATACTCTGATATGGATTCGAGACATACCTCCCAATCGTTTAAGAAATCCACCTCCTTTATAGTCAATGAAACGATACACTACATATGGCAAGATCGGAGATGAAGTTATCCCTACCTATTGGCTATGAAGATTTCAAAGAAGTTAGAGAAGGCGGATTTTACTTCGCCGACAAATCTGAACTGATATCTGATCTCTTATCTCATCTGTGTAAAGTATTTATTTTCACAAGACCCAGACGTTTCGGTAAATCCCTCAATCTCTCTATGCTTGATGCATTCTTCAACCTGAAATACAAAGGAAACAACTGGTTCGACGGATTGAAGATCAACGATCATCCAGAGGTCGAAGAATATCGGAACACACATCCCGTGATCTTCCTTTCGCTGAAAGATC
>CAVHHN010000126.1:0-5214 GCA_963635855.1 Faecalibacterium sp. CAG:74
TGCTACAGTGGTGTAGTGACACAAGTCAGGGGGGTATATACCCCCATTGGTCAAGAAGTTTGTCTCCAAGAGTAAACTTAGAGTAATTAAACTTTAGTTGCGGTTAGCGTGATAGAAATACAATTCGTCCCAACGAACTTCATGTTGTCTATAACCTGACTAAAGTCATCGCCGAGATTAAAATCACTGATTACAGGGAGTGTGGCTGTAATCTCAACTCTATAGACCTGCTGTGTCACAAACGATTCAGTAGGGGTCGTGGACTCAAGTGCGTAGAAATTTGTAACAAACTTAATTCCATTCTCGGAATCAGCCCAAGATGAATACATTGCAGTAGTTCCAGTCTGCTCAGTATATTTAACGTTTGCATCAATTCTGCAAGCATCATTTTTAAGGTTGCTGTTTACCATAACATAAGTGGTAAATTTCAATTCAGTAGCCTTGCCGTCATTGTCAACATGACCCATATAATTACCATTTACAACCTTCGTAGTGTAAGCTTCAAAGTTTGTTCCTGCATTGATGGAATCTTTGACAGTCTGGGTGGCCTCACCAGTAGTATATAGGTCGATTGTGTAATAATTAGGATCAGGAATAGTACCATTTCCCTGCACAGTCGAGGTGTACGCATATGCAGCACCGGCAAGCGCCACCGCGCAAAGCATGATCACGACAAGAGGCGCAAGGAATTTCTTCTTGAATCCTCCTTCTTCCATGTATTGTGTTGTCATTTTCTTTTACCTCCAATAGAGTTCCGTATCAATCTACGTCGCTCCTGAGTATGTGCCCTTTTGCTTTGTGGTTATAAAAAAACAACGACGACAAAGGGTAGACAGTGTGATGAATACTAAATTTTACAAAAAATCCCCCGAAAATAACCGAAAAAGAAATCACAATTTCTCCAACCTCTCAAAATACCCCCACCAATACCCCAATCCACCGAACAAAAAGAAGTATGCGACAATCATTATAACATACTCCAGAATATTCATCTTATATGGAAGAACAAAGGAACAGCCTCAAAGACCTCCTCGTCGGTATCATCGTCGGTATCGCCTCGATGTTGCCCGGAATCAGCGGAGCGACCATGATGGTGGTCTTCGGCCTATACGAACGTCTCATCAGAGACCTCGCCAAGCTCAGAGTGTACCTTATCAAGGATTTTAAATTCATAGCTATCATCATCGTCGGTTTCGCCATTGGTACCATTATTTGTGCGAAACTTCTCAATCAGGCACTAGAAGACTATCCGGTCGAGGCCCTGATGCTGTTCCTTGGTCTGATCGGAGGACAGCTCCCCATTCTCTGGAAAACGGTCCGTTCCGATGCAATAAAAGAGAACCGCCCCCTGTTCGATGCAAAAAGCAACATTGCATTCGGTATCGGATTGATCATAATGATCGCCATGGTCCTCTTCGACATCTTCTGCCACCATGAAGAAGCAGTGATAGATCACGACGTATCCGGCTTTATCATAATGATAATAATAGGGGCCGTGGTCGCGGTCTCCGCGATCCTGCCCGGACTGAGCCATTCCACTTTACTATTAGTATTAGGATTGATGACCGCATTCACCAAGGCCATCTCCGATTTCGATTTCGTTTTCCTTGTCGCCCTGGCGATTGGTGTCTTCGCAGGAGTGTTCGGATTCGCCCGTGTTATCGAGAAAGCATTGGAGGAACATCATCTCCACACCATGTTGCTCATCGTCGGTCTGACCATAGGTTCGTTACTGGTCATAGGATGGAATGTGGTGGACAGTTACGACGGCATCATCGATGCCGTCGCCGGAGTCATCTGTCTTTTCATTGGACTGGGACTAAGTATCCTTTCGATGAAATTCGAGAACAGTACGATGTCCAAAACCCTCAACGAATGAGAAAAGAATGGGTCCGTGCGAGGATGGACATGGATGGTTGATGCACGGACCCGGGAAAAGACATGATTGGGGATGTACTTTTCCTGTGAATTAAGATTGGATCTTGAGTATATAATCCAAAGCAGGGGAGGTCACTGAAAGTGACATCCCCTCGCAACTCAATGATAACGACGCATTTTGGCAGCTATTCCCCTCTTCGACTGTTCCATTTCAAGTCCGCACATAGTGGCAACACCCACGCCTCTGACCTCACCGTTGCATACGGCCACGATGTCATCACCGATGCGGATGGAATGATCTGCCTTCACCACTCCCACCGCAAAGAGGCTTCCTTTGATCTCGAAGTCAGTTATCCTCACAACGTTCTTTCCGTCACGGAGGAGGACCTCACCCCCATCGGGGGTGAGGGAGAACATTCCTCTTTCGGCACTCATCATTCCAATCTGGCACTTTTTATTTCCGATCTCACGCACAAGTTTCCAATAAGGATATTTTCCCATTGCAGATGTCTTTTCATCCATCAGGTCCTTGGCAACCTGTTCCCCGAACTGGAATGACAACGCGGCCCTGGCACATTCTTTACGGTCCTCATCCCACTTCACCGGTTTCATATCTTTGGTGGCATCCCTGAGCGCTTTATCAAGGTTGGATAAAGATACAGGGGACACATTATCCCCCACGACCGTCTCGACCATATCGGGACATACCCCCCTAACCAATTCCGCATCCTCCCCGAGATGGCACACCACTTTCTCATAATGGTGCTTCTCCATCAGTTCCCTCAGCATGGAACGGATCATCTCTTTCTCTTCAGGTTTCCATTCACCCGTAACCGGAATGTCATAGGAATTGGCAGGGAAGAACGCATCCAACTCCCTCGGAACGATACCGAGGGGGGAGGTGACGATCACCTCATGGACAAGAGTATCATGCTGTGCAGTGTGGATCGCCTGGGCGAACAACCTGTGGCTTTTAGAGATATGATAAGGCTTCTTGGCCGAACAGGGAAGGAGCAGAAGGACCTTCTTATGTTCCGGAGGAACATATCTTTCGGAAAGTGTCCTTCTATATCTCTCGGTCTCCGGCCTGCGGAGGGACTGGGCGGAATTGCAGGAGAACCTACCGCCTGCAATGGTGCAGGCTTCCTCTTGATATTCGTACCCTACCTTATCGAAATGACGGAGAACAGCGACCAGTTCCGCGGATGATAATGACCTCTGGTCCACCAATTCCCTCAACCTTCCGGCCTTGGTGAAGATCTAGATCTTCGAAATCTCCCTTTCCATTTCCTCTATATTGGATAAAGAACAATCCTCCCCGCTGAAGAGCATTCCTTCGGGGATCAGTTTGTGGCCGGTGACACCGGCCGCCCTGGCGAATCCGTCATCGAAGAGATCCACACCCATATACGTCAACAGTGCCAGATTCGCGGGTTCTGCGATACCGAGGACACAGACAAGGCGGCCGTACCCGGCCGCCTTGCGGATCTTGATGATCTGGTCCACCATCGTACGGAAATCGGTCTTGATCTCAAATCCGTTCGGTACGACGACAACCTCGCAAGTATCGGGAAGGATCTCGTCCCCGGCCACCGGGAACCTGAGTACGGAAAGCGAACCTTTCGACATAGGCTGGCACATCATCCCCGATGATGCGGTGGTCTTGATCTCCGGGTCCACGGAGATCTCGTCCCCTAAAATATTCACTACCCTTCCGTTGTCTCCAAGAAGAATACCTTCACCGTTCTTCAAGACCGCCGGGGTACGAAGACAACCCTCGCCTTTCCTATATTCGCAAATCCGTCCGCGCTGAGATCTGCACACGACGTCTAACATACCTGCCCATCTGACTGTTATAGTTAAAATCTTGGTTCATGATGGACAGATCCATATTGTGCGAATGAACCAAGATTGAACGCTCTCAAGGATGGTTGAAATAGACCTGAAGTGCCTCTTCGACTTTCTTCTTCATCTTCTTTCTGACCATCATCTCCTTCAGGCCGCTGGCATCTGATAATTCATCATCCATCCAAAGGACCTCTTCAAGCAGATCTACATACTTGAGTTCTTCCGCCTTTGACCAATAATCAGCAGCGGCATCAAATTCCTCCTCCGAATATTTGGACGAACAAATAGCGTTGTATATCATCTGATATGGAGCGAATGTCGCTTTGAAATCTTTGGACATGATTCCATATTCATTAGCACCGAAAGCATACTTTGTTGCATAGATCTTGCGGACAAGATTATCCAAGGCTTCAAATCCTGCAGTATACCTTAATAAATTTGTATATACGCAAAAACCGGCGTTAACAATCTGGCCGGCATTGATCAAACTATTGTATGAAGTACCCTCACAAAAGTACCCTGTTTCGATCATAGTGTTTATAACATCGGTTTCGAATATTTTGTCATCTGGTTCCTTATCGATGATTTCAAACAAAAACTCAGTCGGAATCCCATTTATTTGTTTTTCGACCCCATAACCGATAGATGCAACTGCAGCATAGTAAACAAAATCCGGCCGGAGTTCCTGATATTCCTCAGTGGTCATTTCCTTAACAGCATTGCACCAAGCCTCATACATTGGAGCACACTTAGCATCCTTGGCGTGTGCGACACCTTTGACAAACCAACCATACCAATTTTTACTGTCCAACTCAAGTATTTTGTTGGAAATATCAAGTAGATCGGCTGCAGAACCTGAACTGATCTGCTTTTTGGCAATATCAATGAGGTTGTTCAACCTGTCCGAATGATCGATTCTAACATTTCTGTTCACTGCTTCTTGGACCATTATCTTCGTTCCACAGTGCATACAGAACCCGAACTCTTTATCGGAGTCTAACTGGATATCTCCCCCACAATGAGGGCATTTCAATGCAACAAGTGACATAATTCACAAATTGTGTAATAGTATTTGAATATCTGTCAGACCCATCTAACAAGGGACCCCATTGAAATCATATTATCAACACCAAACCCAATTTCATCTGTCGGATTCGAAACGTTGAACACTGCAGCAATATGCATAGTATATTTCTCTCTGCTGTTGTCTAATCTTTTCTGGATTGTAACTGTTCAGGGCCTTTTCCAGGAGTCCAAAGTATTTAATTTGAAAAATGAAAAAACCGACCCTAAGATCAGTCATTGAGATATGGTTTTAAAGGAATCCTTCTTTCTAAAACACCCCTTGGGGCCAATAGTGTCTCTTTTATAATCGGGAGGCAATGTACAAAGCATGTCAGGAGAGGGGAAGCGGTTGGAAGTACCGATAGGGATCGATGACTTCAAAACGATCCGCCAGGTTGGATTGTATTTCGTAGATAAAAGTGA
>CAVHHN010000127.1:0-5089 GCA_963635855.1 Faecalibacterium sp. CAG:74
GCTTGGACAGTGTTCTCGAAGAGTCCGCCGGTGATCTTCGCGGAGGATCCGTCGTCCACCTTGACGGTGTTCAATCCGCCGGTGAAGGTTCCGCCGTTGATGGTGAGTGTGGGGTATTTGGCATTCGTACCTTCAACGTACGAGTTCCTTTCATTTGTACCATGGTAAGAGAAATAACCGCTGACTATCGCGGATGAGAAATATCCGTTGAGGGTGACATTCGCATTCTCGATAGTCATGTCCCCGTGGTTCAGGATCACATAGTAGGAATTGCCACCGGAATGGTCATGGTCTGTACCGGCCTCTTTGCTGCGGAGGAGGTTCACACCTTTCTCGATGGTCACGGTACCGTTGTTGTAGATCGCGGCCTTTCCGTGAGTGATATTGTCGACGGTTCCGGCTTTGTCAGAAGTGTCGGTGAGGATGAGTTCGGCACCGTAAGCAACGGTGATGGTATCGGAAGAAGCGTTTGTCAAAGTGAATCCCGCAAGGTCGAGTATTACCTTGCCTGAGGTAATCTTTACGTCTCCCACAACATCGGTCAAAAGTTTGATAGTGGCGGACTCAGCAGCACAAGCTACAGTAACCGCTTCGGTGATAGTGGTATACTGTGTAGTATTACCCGAGATGGTCACCTCGGCCACATACTCTGTCTGTATGCCATTTGTTTCTTCGTCAGAATTGCCGGCAGTGGCCTCATCGGACACCACGACAGCGCCCGCACAAAGAAATGCCACCAGCATTACTATTGCAATATCCAATTTCGATATCATATTATTCACTTCTTTTAGCTCATCTCCGTCCAGAATGCCTACACATCCGGGCCGAGGAATATTGTAACACCTTTTACAATAATATCGTAGTAATGACTACAATGAATTGAACGTATATAACACATGCGATGTTAACATCTGTAGCATATTTTCAAAAACGTTAACAATTTGTCTATTTTTGTCTACAAAATTGAATATAACTTTCCTGACAACGGTACCATAACCGAATCATGAGGGGGTGGTGGGGTGAACCGTCTTTTTTCCTCTTCTCTTTCTCGGAACCGAATCCTTCGATCCTTTGGGACGGCCGCGTGTTTTGACCTCCTTGGGAACTATGGGGCGTATGAGCAATCCTGTTTTCTCGAGCATATCGGCATCTTTATCGGCGATCCTGCGGACCTTCCATTCCCCTTCACCGACACGGGTCATCTTGATCCTGAGCATCAGGTTGAGCAGGTCACCATAGGTGTTGTTGTCCAGTAAGCCCCTGTCACCCAGAAATGTCAACATACGGGATACCATGATCGACGACAGATGATCGATGAAGTTGCTTGCGATCACATTGTAATCGGAATGTTCCCTCGTGTCATCAAGTTCCATCGTATCTTCCTGCCTTCTGAAGAACAGCTCGATGAGCCACCTCGAATCGTAGGTCTCGTATGCCGTTCCGCACTCCATATCGAGATCCGATTCGAAGATGATGGTCCCGAACGACCTCCTACGCAGTTCCAGGTCCTCCGGATCGAAGTCCGTTCCCTTATGCTGGGACATATACAGCATTTCCTCATCGGCAGCTATCGTCGGGTCCCTGAACGAGTAGTACCAAACAGGATGATCGGCCAAAGGGTCCTGTATCTTCTTGCATTGGATCCCTTGTTCACCTTCGAGCCTCGAATCGTATCTGTGAAGGTCCAACCTCTTGATGACGGTAAGATCCCTTCCGATCGGTAAGAGGTAATGAAGGCCCTTGTTCTGTACAAGGGCCTTCTTCAGGGCATTGGCGGAAAACCCCTTGTCAACGACCATGATCCCCTTCTTGATGTCGAACTCCTCCAGAAAGTCCGATACGGCCTTTTGGTCCAACATATTGCCGGGATAGACCTTGCTGCACAACGGTTGCTTGGTCTCCATGCAATACGCATACATCAGAAGGGTCTCTTTGTATCCCCTTTTGGAGGTCTTACGGGATACTTCGGACAACGAATTCACGATACTGTGGTCCTGACGGAGGGATCCGTCGATGATGACATGATCTCCTTCTTGGACCCCCATGACCATCGCCTTCATGACCCTGGTGATGCGGGCACATGTCCTTCCCAGGTTTCTGAGGAACTCCGAGACGCTGTTCCTACGGAGATTAACATCAGGGTACATTTCTGTCAGGAAGGATTCTTCATACTGTCTCTGCAGCTGACGGTCGAGTATTCCCCGATAGGATGCCCGGAGAATGGCCATGACGTAGATCTTTTTCGCTTCCTGGGTATTATACTGTGTTTCCAAAAGTTCCAGCAGATCACGGCCGAGACGATCGAACATCTCCACGTTGCCCCAGTCTTTCAGGTCCACCTCGCCCTTGGATATCGGTTCGTCAAGGTCTTTCTCGACGAACTCCATATTGATGATGTGTCCGACGACCCTGCCGTTCTTGGAAGGTCTATGACGTTTTCCGTTATCATCGATATAGGAGGCCATGCTGAGTTTCTCCCTGACAGGATATACTCCGTCTTTCCCATCGCAGACTACTGTACCCCTCGGACGATTCACTTTCCGGACTTCCTCTGGAACGGTCATTTTTATCATAACAATTATGGTACTAATAGTATATAATTCCATCTATACGGTACCAGAATTATTAATTTTCGGATTCAAGAGTATATAAAGAAGACAAGGGGCGACCCCTTGGAGAATATCGAGTTCGGCATCCAAATTGATGTAATGTGAAAGAAAATTATGAAAAATAAGCAAAATAAGGGTCGATCTGCCCAATATCGACCCATTTCACTCAAAAATTGATGGTACTGTCACCATGAAAGTTACGATTGAAAGGATTATTAATAATAAACATATAGCCCGTTCCGAGGGTGCACTACGGAAGAGCAAATACTGCTAATCAATATGGCGATGCTTCTGTTGATCGGAGGCTTCTGCTCTGTCATTTTCAAGAAATTGAAAATGCCTGCCGCTATCGGTTATATTGTCAGCGGTATCCTTCTCAGCAACTATTGGAGCGGTGAGAACGCCGAGACCGAGGAGATCGTCGAATTCCTTTCCGATCTCGGTCTGGTCCTGATGATGTTCTGCATCGGAATGGAACTCAATCTTAAAAAATTGAAGAAAATGGGTTCCTTCGCGATGATGGTCGTCATGATCCAGGTGCCTATCATGCTGATAGGCGGATTCCTGGGTGGAAGTCTTATCGGCCTCAATGCACTGCAATCCATCGCCTTCGGTGCCATCATCTCCGGTTCTTCCACTGCTGTCATCACCATCGTCCTGGCCGAACAGGACAAGATAAGTCACGCGGATGTGGAGACATTGATATTGGTCACCGTCATCGAAGACGTGGCACAGGTGTTGATCCTTTCTGCCATATCCCCTATGATGACCGGTACCGAACTGGACATCGCCGGTATCGTGTGGATGCTGATAACCGTCATTATATTCATGGTGGTGGCGATATGTGTGGGACTGATGTTCATACCCAGATTGTTGGATTATCTGGGCGATAAATCCTCCACAGAAGTGTTGTTGATCGTATCCCTGGGATTGTGTTTCGGATTATCTTATCTATCTGTTTTCATCGGTATGTCCATGGCCATCGGAGCGTTCATGATGGGTGTCATCGTATCTCAGGCGAAGCACCATAAAAAGATAGAAACGGACATCGAACCCATGAAGGACGTTTTCATGATGATGTTCTTCGTTTCCATCGGAATGCTGATACGTCCCACGGATCTTATACACAATTTACCTTTCATAGTGATCATCTACGTGATCTACCTCCTTTTGAAGAGCGGATCGGTCATGCTTGCCTACTTCGTAGGCAACAAACCGTTGCGTCTATCCTTCTATTGTTCCATCTCCCTGGTGGCGATGGGAGAGTTCGCCTTCATCATCAGTAAAGAGGCGTATGCGGCCAACATCATCACCGCCGACTTCTATACTTCGGTGATTGGTGCCGCCTTGATGTCCATGATCGTGTTGCCCCTGTTCAACCGCAGGGCCGATAAGTTCTGTGACTTCATACAGGTGCACACACCGCAGCCCATGGTCAACGGTTTCCTGAAATTGGAAGAGGTGAGGTCCAACTTCTACACTAAGATGTCGCAGGCGACCAAGGAGACCATGAGCAACTTCAGGGCCAGGTTGGCGAACATGTATATCACTCTGGTCATCATCGCATTGGTGCAGATTGTGTTCATCCTGATCACGCCGGGTGTGGCCCACTTCATCAATGAGCACACACCGGATTCCATCAGTCTTTACATCACCACCGCGGTGATCATGCTGGTCAACTTCGTGATATTGGTCCCGATCCTTCATAAGACCATGAAGAACCTGAAGTATCTTATCAGGGTCTTCCTGGATTCGGAAAGGAAGGCTCTGGCTGCCGGTAAGATACGTGCCAGGCCGAAGACTGATAAGGTATTGCGTGGTATCACCCATACCGACGATTGGATCTTTATCGTATTATTGGACTTCCTCATCCTGATGCTTACTCCTAACGAGATAGATCTGTGGGGTCATGTGATAGTCGCGGTGGCGGGAATAGTCATCGTCGCCGTGTTGGAGATCATGGCGTACATGAGAAGAAGCTGAGGTGTTGGTTTCTTGAAAAAAGATCGGGACATTTTGTATCTTAAAATGGCGGCTATGCCGCCATGGGCTTCCAACTGTTTCCCTGCATCATGCTCGCGGGAAATGACCGTAAGATCCCCGTTCTGGGACTCCACCATACGGACCGTACTGTCAAGATATCTTTCCCTGAGGACGAAATCAAAAAGAATCTAATTTGAAAAATGAAAAAACCGACCTTTAGATTGCTTATTAAAATATGGTTTCAATAGGGCCGGCTTATCGTGTCTCTTTTATAGTCGGTGAGGCAATGTACAATGTATGTCAGGAGAGGGGAAGCGGTTGGAAGTACCGATAGGGGTCGACGATTTCCAAACAATTCGTCAGGTGGGATTGTATTTCGTAGATAAGAGTGAACTTATTTCAGACCTTCTTGTAAATCCGACCGGAGTGTATCTCTTTACCAGACCCAGACGTTTCGGTAAATCCCTCAATCTCTCCATGCTCGATGCATTCTTCAA
>CAVHHN010000128.1:0-5065 GCA_963635855.1 Faecalibacterium sp. CAG:74
CTCGCCCTCGGCCATACTTGGTATATTGTGTTTATGACTATAAAGAAGACGTTATGGAGACCTTTAAATGATTTAGAAAGAAGGGTCCATTAAAACCATATCCTAATGTCGGTCTTTTCATTTTTCAAATTAGATCGTTTAGATCCCCTGAGGGGGCATGAATAGTTACAAATCAAGGAAAGGTTAGACAACTACAGAGAGAAACGTGCTCTGCTTACTGTGGCAGCGTCCAATGTTTAGAATTCGCTCAGATCGAAATAGGTTAGATGTGACTGCATGATTTCAATGGGGCCATGGGCCCCGCAGTCTACAAATAGTCATACGAGGTTATCACAATCAGATTATGATTGATTGACCCATTATGGGCCGTTGAAATAGTACATAGGTATATAACTGATAAAGTGTATACAAAAAGTAGACAATATGTGGACACCAAATTTGATAAGATCAAATGACCACAGGTGTGATGAACATGAAGAAAATAATATGGATCCTAGCACTTATCGCAGTGTCTCTAACGGTTGCGGTCAGCTTGACCGCTACGTCAGAACACCCGGAAGCGCCTAAAACTTCTATCCTCTTGACACAAAATGTTGGGGATATATCATTCGATTTCGATTCCAGTACCGGTACTTTGACCATTACGGGTAGTGGCCCGATGGGGGACTGCTCCGAATCTGGTTATCCCTGGGCAGAATACAGAAACTCCGTAAAATCGATCATCATCGCGGATTCTGTCGAGTCCATCGCACCGCATGCCTTCGAAAACTATCCTGCTCTGACCTCGGTCACCATCGGTAACTCCGTAAAGACGATCGAGACCAATGCATTCAGTAGTTGCACTTCCCTTACATCTGTCCATCTCGGAAATTCTATCACGACCATCGGGGATTTTGCATTCTACCATGCGGCCATGAAGATGGTGGATATTCCAGGATCGGTCCAATACATCGGAACATCCGCTTTCGGCGATTGTTCCAACCTCAGTGAGATCACCATACCTGATGGTTCCCTTAGGTCGATCGGAGATAACGCATTCGATGGCTGTTCGAAACTTGATTCCGTGGCCATCCCCGATACGACCACTGTGATCGGCAATTCTGCCTTCGCACGTTGCACCACCCTCGCTTTCGTCTTCTTGGGTGACTCTTTGGTAACTATTGGGAACTCCGCATTTTACCAATGTAGTTCACTATTCTCTATCACCATTCCGGATTCTGTCACGACCATCGGGAACAGTGCATTCGAGAACTGTACCAAACTTGGAAAAGTGAATTTGGGTGATTCGGTCACATCTATCGGAGCATCTGCCTTCGCACGTTGTGCCTGCATATCGGCCATAACTTTTCCTGGATCCCTCACCACGATCGGGGATTATGCGTTCTACATGTGTTCACGTCTTGGTGCAATAACATTCCCAGATTCCGTCACAAATATCGGATGTTCCGCATTCGAGAACTGCACTTCCATTACCGCCCTTACTATCACCAATTCCGACGCAGTACTCGGAGAATCTGCTTTCAGAGGTTGCAGCGGTTTGAAAGAACTCACGATCCCCGTGAGTGTCGACGTTGTCAGGTCCAACGATCACCCCATATTCTCTGGGTGTGTCAGTATCGAAGTTATCAATTTCACCCCTGGATCAGGAAAATGGTACACCTACAGCCTGGACAAGTCCCAAGGTGAATACTACGGATGTACTGTATGGAACCTCACAAATGCCAAACTGAGTATCAACATCAATGGTGTGGATTGCGTTCCGACCGACATCTTCTTCAACTGCAGAGCCCTGGTCGATCTGACCTTGGATGAGACCATCGTGACCATTGGTGACTATGCATTCTATCAATGCTATTCCCTCTCATCCGTGACCATTCCGGATTCTGTGGTGACCATTGGTGACTTTGCATTCTATTGGTGTTCGGCCATGACCTCCCTGACCATCGGGAATTCCGTCACCTCCATCGGAAATGATGCGTTCTACCAATGTGCCAGTATCACATCCGTGGCCATTCCGGATTCTGTGGTGACCATCGGAATGACCGCATTCGCGAACTGTTCATCTATAACGACCGTTACCATAGGTAATTCGGTCACCACCCTTGGAAACAATGCGTTCTATTGTTGTACGTCCCTTTCTTCGGTGACATTGGGTGAATCCGTCACGACGATCGGAGGATTTGCATTCTATCTATGCTCCTCGCTCTTCACGATCAATTTCCCCGATTCGCTCACCACCATCGGTAATTTGGCATTCTATGGTACCTCGGTCAAAACGGTCGTTCTGTCAGAAAATGTCACATCAGTAGGATATCGTGCATTCGAGTCCTGTCTGGGATTGACCTACCTGACGATCAAGAACGAGAACATGGTCATTGGGAATTATGCGTTCAAAGGTTGTTCGGCCCTGAAGGAACTCAGTATTCCGATCGGCCTCGACGTGGTCGGTTCCGCCGATAGCCCCATATTCTGCTTCACCACCAACATCCAGTCCATCAGATTCACGCCTGGGTCCGGGACCTGGCATGTCTACAACGCTGAGGAGGCGAAATGCACCCCCTGGCGCTGCAATGAATCTCCGCTGGAGGTCTTTGTGGAATATGGTATCAAGACCATTGAACCCTACGCCTTCGCAGAATGTAGGTCCATTGTGTACATGTTCGTCTTCGATTCGATCGCCACGATTGGGGATTATGCGTTCTACTACTGTACCTCTTTGAAGACAGTGGTCCTCGGAAACTGCCTCGAATCCATAGGAGAAGGTGCATTCTATTACTGTACCAGCCTCAAGACCGTTAAGATCCCGTATATCACGAAATATCTCGGAGATTATGCGTTCTATTACTGTTCATCCTTGGAGTCCATAGAACTTGGAGAATATGTCAAATCGATCGGATTCAGGACGTTCTACTACTGTACCAGTCTGCAGTACATCAATATCTCAGATTCTGTGACCACTATCGGGGATTATGCGTTCTATAACTGTACCAGTCTCGCCCGGGTGTACATTCCGGATTCGGTCGTCTCCATAGGTATTGGAGCATTCCAGGAATGTGACAACCTCACATCCATAACCCTACCGGATTCGATAACGGAGATCAGCACAAGGATGTTCTACCGGTGTATACGTCTGACATCCATCGTCATCCCCGATTCTGTGACGGTGATAGGAGACAGTGCGTTCTATCAATGCGCCAAACTCACATCTCCCTGCCTTCCTGATTCAGTTGTGGAGATCAAGGATTGGGCATACTATATGTGTACCGGCTTCAGGGATGTGGTATTGCCCGCTTCGCTAGAAAAGATAGGCTTCAGAGCATTCTGGCAGTGTAAGAACCTTACCACCCTTGTCCTTCCGGATTCCCTCCAATGGATCGGTGGTTGGGCATTCGCGGATTGTACGAACTTAAAGGAACTCACGGTACCTGCAAGTCTGAACTGTGTCGGATATCGTGATGCCCCCGTATTCTCAAATTGTACCCATGTTGAAAAGCTCACTGTCACCGCGGGTACGGGATGGTGGTGCTCATACTCTGAGTCATGGAGCGGTTACTATTCACAGACGCCTTGGCAATTCAGCAAGGACTGTTTGAAGACCGTTATCATATCCGATGGGGTCAAAAGCGTCGGGGTCGATGCGTTCATAGGTTGTTCAGGCATTGAATATCTGTACTTCTCGAAAGATCTGGAACGTGTCTGTACCGATGCGTTCAACGGTCTGATATTCATCAACGCTGCTGGAGAGTATATATACCCTGATGCAGGAACCGTTGCCGGACATACGTTCATCGGGACCGATTCCAAATTGGTGATACAGGATATGACGAAATGGTGATTTCTGGGTGAAACTTCTTTCAGGCAGGGCGTTGCCCTGCCTTTTCGGAATTTTATATCGCTACCTGGATGTGAATTAACTCTATACCCGCCCCGCAGTGGAAAATTCACGAAGGATGGAAGGACGAGTTTTCTATGGCCTCTGAGTCAAGTGAATACTCGTTATCAGAATTTAACATCACCGAGGTTAAAGCATACTTCCTTTTACATGATTCATTGATAACTAAGAGGTATATGTCTGCAGTATTGATTAATTCCTGCCTTGATAGTTCGAATAGGTTTGCTTTTTGTTGCCAAATTGTTTTTTTACAAATTTCTTTAAAAAAATGCTCTTCATCGATAAGGACAACATCAGATTCATCTTTATTATGGAGATACCGATTTGTTTCACCAATGGACATCAAGGATTCACAGATATCAGAAATGAGTTTGTCAATCAATTTCTTTTCATAAGAAGGGATTGATTTACTTATGGAATCCATATCCTCACAAGCAGCAAATAATCCCGAATCTACGAAATGGGAAATGTCTAAAATCGTAGGGTCACAACACACAGAGATAGGAATAGAAACAACACAATCTTTGGAACTAAGTTTTGACTTATTTCTGAAAAGTTTATCGGGACCAATACTGGCAAAAAAACCCTTAATGATGTTAATGACATAATCACAACATATAGTTTTGAATAGTAGGTCTACCTCTGCTTTACGTAATTTATGTAGATACTCGATACGTTCTTCAATTTTAGCTAGCAATTCTTCATGAATAGCATCAATTTTACCTACATGATACTTCCAAGAGGATTTGAAAAGGAAATCTTCTAAGAGTTCCTCTGGATTAAACTCAACTTCTGTAAATCCCTTGATGTTATCTTCAAGGAAATATTGTAACACTTTCTGACTAAGGGAAGATTCTAAGGTAAAAACATTTGTTGGTTTAAGGTATTTTGAATTAGATTCTAAATCTTTGATTTCATATGTGGGGGGAGAAACATATTTTAAATCGACCTTATAAGCAATCGAATCTATCCAATCCCGTATAATCGAGTCATTCCAAGCATATTGTAGAGATTTAATTATACGAGACTCATGATAAATGTCTGTGCTAGTGTATAATACTCCCTCGTCAGTTACTGAATTATTTTGGTTAACCACTAACTGAGATATCAAATTGTTTTGGGGTAGGTGACCACGGAGTTGGTGGATTCTGATTGATTACAGCCAGCATTACA
>CAVHHN010000129.1:0-5045 GCA_963635855.1 Faecalibacterium sp. CAG:74
GTAGAAATCGTACTGCTGGTAGGCCAGCTTTCTTCCGGTTCCGTCGTCCCGGACCTCGTAGAACAAAACATTCTCGTTCACGCCTGCCCAGGGATCGAAACTGCCCTTTCCTCCTTCGTTCCCATATGAATCCAACACATGGTACACGCAGGGGCTTTGACACTTGTAACACATGGAACAGGGGATGATCTCTTTGTGGCAGTTAGGGCACAGACTCTTCCCATAGGCGGGGATCTCCACTTCCATCCAACATTCAGGGCAGAGTTCGTCGGTCATGAGATATGGAAGACACTTCATTCCCTTCAATACGTCCTTCGGTGTCTTGACCGGAAATCCGATATTCAAAGATGGTTTCCTGGATCTTGAAAAGAGCTTCATTCTTTTCCCTCCTTGTTCTTTGTCATTTTTGGTTTGTTTTCGTTCAAGTTGATTGTTTTGCTGTTATGATCTGTCATTGGATCCCTCAAGAAAGAGACCCTGGTACTGTGATCCTTTCCCAACGGTGCATTTAGCACAATGAAATGGTTTTGGTTATTGAGGTAAAGTGGCCCTCGTTCGAGAATACGTCCTCCACATGGGTTCGGAAGGCCCGTACACGGCCGTCAGGCCGTGTAGGGGTGTTCCGATACCTCCGAACCCTTTTCATCAGTTCAGAGTACGTTCCCGTACCGGATTCATTTCAGGAACTTCCCTATCCTCTCCCACAGGGAATCGGCAAAGAACACACCGAACACGATCACCCCCAACCCGACGAACACTGGGACCGGATTCCTCCTCACTATACCCAGAACGGCAAGGATCGAACCTGCAACAACACAGATCAACCGCAGTATGTTCCCCCCGGACACTTTCGCATCCGGATCGTCCGTCAGATCGATCTTCTCCGGTTGGAGATAATTGACCTTCGAAACCTGCAGATCAAGCTTCGCCTGATTGTTCATTCCGTCCGAGTTGCATACGGCCAGTTGGGTCATCTTCAGGGTATACCCTTCCCCGATGCACACGGTCTCGTAATCCTCCGCATCCATCCCTTCCCCGTACCAGGAGTTCAGCTCCTGTCCCGAATGCCATATGGCCACGAGACAGTTCTGTTTCACTTCGTGGTCGATACCCATTTCCAGCGTCACCGATTCGGATTGGAAGAAGGGCGTGAATATCACGTCCCTATAGACCGCGTTCCCGAACTCGTCGTAGATGGTGCCTCTCACGAAGGGTGCATCCATTCCTGTGGCATACAGCCCTATCCTCAGGTCCTTCAGGTCCTCCCCGTTCACGTCGTAATATGAAGCAAGCTGCTGCATCGCCGATAGGGTAAGGATCTCGTTCATCGATGCCGATAATACAGTCGTTTCGTACACGTTGGATGCCATCAGCGTGGTGACGTTATGGTCTTTGGCGTTCGCCTTATCGTAGACGTTCCACACCGCCTCGGCGGAATTGTTTGCTGTTACGGTGGTCCAGTAGAGCTTGTCCAGAAGGGTCTGGTAGGCTTTCAGCACCGAGGTTAATTCGACGGCATCCGGTCCGGCTTCGCCGGACGGGATACCGTCCGGAACAACCCGGAAGGAAACGGAGCCGTAGGATCCGTTTCCGCACAGGACCTTCCCGTTCTCCAGATATGCCAATACCGTCTCGGAACCTATGTTCATCGCAAGTCCCGCTTTCAGGGAAATATCCGATCCCACGACGGCAGAGAAGGAATCCCCTCCCAGGACCGCGTTGGTCACGGTATACACGCCCGATCTGAACCCGTCGGGAAGCATGTTCTTCCCCGGTGACAGAGTGAGTGAGTTCCCGTTGTCCGATACGATAGTGGTGGCCGTACCGAAATTGTAGACATATCCGGGCGCATAGCCGGAGCTTCCTTCGTCGGTGGATGCGGTCATTATGTACCCGTCCGAAACGTTGTCGATGTAGATCTTTCCCGTCCCCTTGGCAACGGAGACCAGATCGGCGTTTATGCCCGACTTGGTGAATATCTGGGTATTGTCAAGCACGAACCCAACTGACATCTTGTCACGGTAGGTGTCCGTTCCGTTCCAATGGTCCACTTTCTGCGACAGTTCGTTCATGAACGAGTTGAACTGGGCCACGGCATTGGCGGTCATGACCGCATTGTTCTCGAACAGCCTGGCACCTTCCAGCACCGAGTTTGCGTCGTATGTCCTGGAAGCTCCCCATTTCGCATAAGCTTCCAACTCGGCCTGTCTGATCCAGTGTTCCTTGGTCATGCTCCAGAGCTGGGCGTAATTGGCATTGGCGTTGGTGGTGAAAGCGGTTGCCACAGAGGTGATGTCGGTGACGCTGTTGGCCGCGGACAATCTGAGATAGGATTGGGTGTCCACGTCATCCGATCCGAAGTAATCGTTGGCGAACCAGCCGGTGGCGAAACCGCCCCCGAAGGCCGCTATGACACCCAGAACGATGAGGGGTGCGATACCGTCCGGTTCCTCCTCGGTCCTGGTCAGGGCGATGCCTCCGAAGGAGGCACCGACGATGACCAGGACCGATAGTACAGCGGAAATCTTCGTCTTCGTGTCCATCAGATGAACCTCCTCACGGCCAGAATGCCTGCCAGCAGAAGCACGATGACGATGACCATGCGTTCGGTGGTGGAGAGCTGACCCAGACGGTCCTTGATCTTGTCTGCGGACCCGGTATCGGACGTATCGGACGCGTCCTTACCGCCTCCGTCGGTGGTTCCTCCGGAGGAGGAACCGACGGAATAGGTGCGGTAAGCACCGTATTCCCCGTCCTCGGTGGTAACGGTGACATAGACCGTTCCCGAAGAATTTTCGGGAACCTCGAACGCCGGTATCACCGACGAGGAATAGGTCAGGGCGGATGATCCTCCCGAAAACCTCACCTTGGTGGACGAACTGACGCAATCAAGAACAACCGAGACCGAGGTCCCGTCGATCTCCAGATGGAAGATCTGCCGGTATTTCGCCTTCAGGACCATGGAATCGACCACGGGATCGGAGAAGTCCCATTGAATTTCTCCATTAAACCAACCGACGAAGGCCCTGCCTTCCACGGTCCCGGCGGAGAACTCCGTTATGACGGAACCCGACGGCACCGTGACAACGTTCACGACGTTCCCGCCGGCCTGGAAGGTGACGGTCACATCGGTTCCGTCGGAACCAGAAGATCTTGCCGTCCAGACGGCATAAAGGCACATGATGCGGCGGTCCTGTCCGTCCGATAAGGTCAGAGTGATGGTATCCCCGGGCCTGTATTCCCCGGCAACGGCGTTGGGATCCTCGGACCAGCCGGAGAAATCGAACCCGTCGCGCATCGGGGAATACGAAGGAAGGGTGAACCTTACCTCTTTGGCGTTCACGGTCCTGTAGGTGGAGGCCGGAACGTTGGAAACCCCGGTCCCGTTGCCCTTGAACGAAACGTAGAACAGGGGCGGTGCGGTCTTTTCGGCCCATACCGCATACAGAACGGCATTGCCGGACCCGGTGAAGTGATAGGAACCCCCGTTGGAGAACGAGGGCGAATCGGCGACTTCCGATTCCGCCCATCCGACGAACACGTATCCGTCGTACACAAACGACGGACCGTTTATCTCCAGATCGAATGGAACTGAATTGGAAGTGACGGTCCCGGAGGTCAGTTCGGAGCCGGTACCGTTGTTTGCCTTGTATGTTATGGAGAAAGTATAGATTATCTCCTCGTACACGGTGTAGAAGGCGGCGTTTCCCGTCACTTTCCCCGTGTCAAAGGCATCGACCGTTCCTTTTCCCACGTCGTACTTGGTTGCGGACCATCCTTTGAAGGTGTACCCCGAAGGTTCGGTGACGTTCACGGGCAAAGCATAAACGTATCCCTTGTAGGCCGCGAACGAAGAATTGAGTTCCCCGTCCGAGGTGTTCTTGAGATAAATAGTGGCCGGATCCCCGGGCGAAGCGACCCAGACGGCTTTGAGTTCGGTGTAATCACCGCCCATGTCGTATAGGTAGCCAGCAGGATAGATGCATTTTGAGGGGTCCCCCGTGGGGTTCCAGCCGATGAAGGTATAACCCTCCTTGGATACAAGGTTTCCGTTCTTCAGGCCCGCGTATCCGTCGGAAGGGACGATCTCGGCGAAGGAGCCGTTGTAGGTCCCTCCGTTGGCGTTGTAGGCTATGACACCCACTATGCCGGAAGCTTTGACCTCGTCGTAGCTGTAGGTGCTGGCGGTCATTTTCATTTCCTTCTGGACGAGGGAATAGGAACCCCCCACTGGGAAGACGGCCTTGGAACCGTCCACGTCGATGGTCCAGCCGTTCTGGTATCTGACCGCGGTATCCCTGTCGGGAAGTTTGACGGCGGTCATGTAAGGGCCGTATGCGACGGAGGTGCCGTTGTAGGTCACGTGCCTGA
Organism: Faecalibacterium sp. CAG:74; assembly: GCA_963635855.1. Classification (GTDB taxonomy): domain Archaea; phylum Thermoplasmatota; class Thermoplasmata; order Methanomassiliicoccales; family Methanomethylophilaceae; genus Methanomethylophilus. Next base: position 4,372 of record CAVHHN010000129.1, read on the forward strand.
TGATCGAGGGATCGTTGTCGTCGTAGACGGAGACGCACCAACGGCAGTCGAGGTCTTCGAGATCCCCGTAGGAAGTTCCCAGACCTTTCGTCTGCATTTTCACGGTTATTTCATAGATTCCGGCTTTGGACGGTGTGCCGGAAAACGTGAAATCCCCGGTTTTGGAAATGTTGAGGGTCAGCCAGTCGGCAGAAATGGTGGCGTTGGTGTTGTTCGCCGTCGACGAGACGGAAGATCCGTTGTAGGTCACGGTGAGGATGTATCTCAGCGATGTCCTGTCGATGACCGAACGCATCAGGGGATACGCACCCGCTTCGTCGAGGGAAAGTCCCGGATCGGCCCCCGTATGAACGACGGTGTGCTGTGCTTCGACATAGGTGTCGTAGGATTTTCCTCCGTATTTTTCCTCGCAGTCGTAGGTCAGATCGGTCCATTGTGCGGTTAGGGTGGCGGAGCCGGTGACGGTGTAGGACTGTCCCGGATAGTAGGTCTTGGATCCGTCGGACCAGCCCGATAGAACGTATCCTTCTTTGGATATCTGGGTATAGGTGCCGTTGGAGTTTCCGGATGCTTTGTATTCGGTGGGTAAGTATATCGTATTGCCGGGGAAAACGTACTGGGTGAAACCTCCGTTTCCGCCTGCCGTGTCGAAATATATCCTTGCGGCACCCACA
>CAVHHN010000130.1:0-4989 GCA_963635855.1 Faecalibacterium sp. CAG:74
TCGATTTTGAGATTGTATTCAAGTATTCTACTATTTGTCAATATTTTGTCTACAACATGTTTATATTATCATTAACCAAGTTTTGAAATTAATTTATGAAGGTGTAATTATTCTTAAGAGATTAGTAATCTTGGTCATTACCGTACTAATCAGCATTTCTGCATATATTATCTTGAACAATTCTGATTGTGATGAATCTTCTGCTCAGAATGTTATAATTTCAGGAAGGTGCGGATATACTAGTAATTATACCATATACTCAGACGGTACTCTGGAGATTACTGGTCACGGACTAGTGCATGCAAGGGATTCTAATCCGCCGTGGTACGAATATAGGGACCATATCACAAAGGTCATCATCTCGGACGATATCACCATGTTCGGGAGTCCAAATTCAGACTTCTCCTATTTTTACAAAGCAGCAGTATTCCGTGATTGTAAAAACATCACTGAACTTACCATACCTATAACACTCAACACCGTTGTAGCTGATGATGATCCTGTTTTCGCAGGCTGTTGTAATATCCAAAAGATCAATTTCACTCCCGGGAACGGAGGATATGGATACAACTATGCCGCTTACAAAGGATCTGGTTCTTGGTATCAGCTTACACCTTGGTATCAGAGCAGAAATACTCTCAAAGAGATCACTTTCGCAGATGGGATCAAAGGAATCGGAAATGATGCTTTTCGCGAACTGAACATAACCTCAGTTGTACTTCCCGAGACCGTGACCCACCTTGGAAACCATTGCTTCTTCAATTGTACAAAACTTACCGATCTGACCATTCCTGTAAGTCTGAATTCCATTGGTAGTGACGATACATACCCTGCATTCCATGGCTGTATGGCCGTTCAGAAGGTGACATTCACCAATGGAAATGGAGTTCCGTTTGATTATGGTGAGTGGTGGAGCGGTTATTATAAACGGGCTCCATGGAATATGAATTCTGGAATTGCAAAGACAATAATCATCTCCGATAACGTTACAAAACTGGGAGCTGATATGTTTTTGAATTGTCTCATCAAAGAACTTACGCTCCCTATAAGTTTTGATGTAGTAAGTGCAAAGATATACACCGAACCCAATCTTTCACAAATTGAGAAGATCAATTTCACCCCTGGTTCTGGATACGGCGTTGATTATATTGCATACAATGAGACTGGTTCTTGGTATCAGAACACCCCCTGGTATCAAGGCAGGAACACTCTTAAGGAGATCACTTTCGCTGATGGGATCAAACACATCGGTTCAGATGCTTTCCGTGGTTTGTACATAACTTCCCTGGTAATTCCAAACAGTGTGGAATCCCTCGGATCTCACACATTCTACAATTTGACAAATCTCACATCTTTGACCATCCCGGCCACTCTCGATAGTGTCAGTTCAAACAAATATCCTGCATTCAATGGTTGTGTCAACATCGAAAAGATGACATTTACCGGAACCGGAGACTGGTTTTATTACGGTTATTCCGACTCCGAACCATCATATTATAAGTGTACGCCCTGGCAACTCAGCAAAAACACTCTACATACTATCGAAATATCCAAAGGCGTGACATCTGTTGAAAAACTTGCGTTCGAAGACTGTGCATATATCACAACCCTTGACCTAGGTAGGTCCAACAATTCCCTTGGAGATTATGCGTTCAAGGGTTGCAAATCCCTCACATCCATAACCATCCCCTATTCCGTCGCATATATTGGAGAGAATGTATTTGATGGAAAATTCTACGACACCGATGGTGAAACTGAACTCGATCAAACTGATGAAAACCTTGCTAATTCCACATTCAAGAAGAACGGGGACATATGGATCAAACAGGACCCTTCCAAGAAATCCGGTAAATGCGGAAATGATGCCACTTATGACCTTAATCTCTCCACAGGCAAGCTTACCATCAATGGTTCCGGGCCGATGGAATCAAATTCCAGTGGTGAAGCACCTTGGTATCACTACAGAAGTTCCATCACCTCGGTCATTATAGGTGAGAATATCACATCGATCGGCGACTTTGCGTTCGAAGATCTCACAAACATCAGCTCCATCACCGTCCCTGATTACGTCAAAACGATCGGAGCGTCTGCATTCGAAGGTTGTGTCAAACTTACAATCGTCAAAATCGGTAAGTCAGTTGATTCCATCAATAAGACTTCATTCAATGGATGTTCGTCACTTGATTCATACATCGTTTCCGAGGATAATAGCACCTACTGTTCTGTGAACGGTGTTCTTTTCAGTAACGACCGGTCCACCCTGGTACAATATCCAGCCAAAGCAGGAACTTCTTATGAAATTCCTGATACCGTCACGACCATCAGATCATCTGCGTTCAATGAATGCATATCTCTCACCTCCATCACTATTCCCAATTCCATCACAACCATCGAAGATGGTGCTTTCAGCATGGCCTTCTATGATTTAGGTGGGGAAATCGAACTTAAACCGACTGCGGAAAATCTGGCCGGCACAACATTCAGTAAAATGGATGATACATGGAACAAACAGAAGCAATTCGGTAAATGCGGAAATACGGCCCTATATGAATTGATCCTTTCCTCAGGGGCCCTTACCATCAGCGGTTCCGGACAAATGTCGTCTTATTCCACTGGCAAAGCGCCTTGGTACTCAGATAAAGACTCTATCCGCTCGATCACCATCCCCGATTCCATCGAAACTATTGGAGCATCCGCATTTGCAGATTGCACATCACTCACTAGTGTCAGTTTCGGCAAATCTGTCAATTTCATCGGAGAAGGTGCGTTCAAAGGTTGCACCTTACTTGCTTTGTACAACGTTTCCACCGAGAACAGTGTATACGCTTCTATCGATGGTGTTCTTTTCAACAAAGATCAGACCACCCTGATCCAATATCCATTAGCCAGATCAGGAAATTCCTATGAAATTCCTGACACCGTCACGACCATCAAATCCTCTGCATTCAAAGATTGTATTTCACTCACATCCATAACCATCCCCTATTCCGTCACGACCATCGAAGATAGTGCTTTCGATGTGGTCTTATATGATCTTGGCGGAGAGATCGTACTCAAACCGACCGTTGAAAATCTGGCTGGTACAACATTCGATAAAATTAATGATACATGGATCATTCAGAAGAAATTCGGTAAATGCGGAGAAGAAGCCACTTACGTATTGGATTTCGTTACGGGGGCCCTTGCTTTCAGCGGTTTTGGAAAAATGGGTCCATATTCCAGCGGTCAAGCACCTTGGTACCACTACAAAGAATGCATAATCTCGGCCGTTATCGGCGATAATATCACGTCAATCGATAACTTTGCATTCGAAGGTTGTGTCAAACTTACAACCGTCAATATTGGTAAGTCCATCAACTTCCTCGATAAAGATGCGTTCAAGGATTGCACCTCCCTTGCTTCGTACGTCGTTTCCACCGGCAATGGTGCATATTCTTCGATCGACGATGTTCTTTTCGACAAAAAACAGACCGCCCTAATCCGGTACCCAGTGGCCAAAACGGGCCCTTCCTATGAAATACCTGGTTCCGTCGATACGATCGGAGCATCTGCATTCGAAGGTTGTACATCTCTGACCACCATCACTATTCCTGCCGTGACATCGATCTTTTCATCAGCATTCAATGGATGCACTTCCCTCACATCCATCACACTCCCCAAATCTGTTACCTACCTCGGTTATTCAGTGTTCAACGGAACCTTCTATGACACAGACGGTAAGACCGAACTCGAACAAACTGTTCAAAACCTGGCCGGTTTCACATTCAACAAAGTTAACGATAATTGGGTTAAACAGGAACCCACTCCCTCGGAAGACCCCGACAAGGAATCAGGCGAATGCGGAGAAGATGTCACTTACGAATTGGATCTTACCACAGGAGCCCTTACCATCAATGGTTCCGGCCCGATGGAGTCGTATTCCGGAGGTGAAGCACCCTGGTACTCACACAAGGACTCTATCAAATCGATCACCATAACTGGCTCCGTCACATCGATCGGCGACTTTGCGTTCGAAGGCATCACTTCCATTGGGTCTATCGCCATCCCCGATTCCATCAAAACGATCGGTGCATCTGCCTTCTATGGTTGTACCCAACTTACCACCGCCAACCTCGGTAAGACCCTCGGGACCATCGCACCCTCTGCGTTCAAGGGTTGTACTTCCCTCATATCGATAACCATTCCCGATTCGATCAAATCCCTTGGAAACTCTGCATTCCAAGGTTGCACCGGGCTGAAAGAACTGACCATACCGACAAGTCTCGATTGTGTTGGTTCCAGCGAGAACCCATGCTTCTCAGGTTGTGACAATATCGGAACAATAACCTTCACCAAAGGTTCTGGAAACTGGCATTCCTATGGATCTTCAGAATATGCTCCGTGGAAACTTACCAAGGTTTCTGATCTTAACATGATCATCTCCGATGATGTGGCCTCCATCGCACCCTCTGTGTTCAATAACTGTACCACGCTTACCACAATCAAACTCGGTAAATCTGTCAACTCCATCGGGGAAGGTGCGTTCAAAGGATGTTCATCACTTGCTTCGTATGTCGTTTCCGAGGATAACAGTAAATTCACTTCGATCGACGGTGTTCTTTTCAGCAAAGATAAGCACACTCTGATACAATACCCAGTGGCTAAAGCAGAAACTTCATATGAGATTTCTGATAACGTCACGACCATCAGATCCTCTGCATTCCTAGGTTGCACTTCTCTCACCTCCATAACCATCCCTGTTTCCGTCACAACCATCGAAGATGGTGCTTTTGACATGTCATTCTATGGTGTGGGTGGAGAAAACATGCTCGAACCGACTGTTGAAAATCTGGCCGGCACAACATTCAATAAAGTTAAGGATAAATGGACCATACATAAGAAATTCGGTGAATGCGGAGAGGGGGTCACTTACAAATTGGATAAATCCACAGGAACCCTTATCATCAGCGGTTCCGGAGCTATGGAGAATTATTCAGGGCTCGCTGCACC
>CAVHHN010000131.1:0-4884 GCA_963635855.1 Faecalibacterium sp. CAG:74
CAACATTTGTCTCTTTATTTGCACTATCCGTGCTTCCACAATCTAATAACAATGTAGGATTTGCTGAAAAGGTAGTTTTTTCTTCAAAATCATATATTTTTAATTTAATGACACCATCATCACATAAAAAACGGTTATTCTTCTCTAAGCATCTAGCTTTTTCTTCACCAATCTGCCACCTTTTACCTTCACGTGGCATAATACCCAAAATTGGAAATTTCATAGTTGTCCTTGCATAATCGCCAGAATCTTTTTTCTCAATAATTGTTGTACGGTAATTCCCCAATTCATCCGAATATGGATATAATCTATCTTCAGCCAAAGTCTCCCTACGATTGAGGGTGTTAGGTCCCGCACTCTTGCCATAACACAAAATATAGTCTGTTTGTGGACTTACCAGGACATTCCCAACATTTGTAGAGGTACTTTTTTTCTTCCACAGGAATCCTGCGATGAAATTTGAAGAACCAAATATTTCATCACATAATTTCTTCAAATTAGCTTGCTCATTATCATCAATGCTAATGAAAATTACTCCATCTTCTTTCAAAAAATCCTTTGCAAGAATAAGCCTGGGATAAATCATATTGAGCCAATCAGTGTGGAATCTGCCATTGCTAGTGGTATTTGCTACCAGACGTTCTCCAGTATCTGAGATCTCCCCACTCCTGATTGAGTATTCCTTCGATTTCATAGAGAAATCATCAGCATAGACAAAATCATTTCCTGTATTATAAGGCGGATCGATGTATATCATCTTGATTTTACCAAGATATGTCTCTCTGAGGATCTTCAAAACCTCAAGATTGTCCCCTTCAATGTAGAGATTTTTAGTATCATCGAAATCAACACTCTTATCTCTGCATGGACGTAACGTCATCGTAGTTGGAGTATTTGCTAGAACTTTGGCCTTATTTTTGTCGGGCCAGGTAAATTGGTATCTCTCCCTCGGACCCTCAACAACGTGATTTGAAAGTTCCTGTCTAAGAGAATCAAAATCAACTGCAAGACAGACCTTCTCCCCCCCCACTAGTCTCTTTCGTCTCGGTAACACAGTTAGGGAAGAGTTCCCTCAGCATGCGGATCTTCTCCTGCGAAAGGTCCTTGGTGCACATCTCCAACTTGTCCATCTATCTCTACCTCCAACATTGATTAGTGGTGGTCCGTCACATAGGATTCGGCCCTAAATGGTTCATGGCTAACAGAATTAAACCGTTTTCGGATATAAATAGCTGTGATAGGTCCAAAGGATTGGGGATCTTTTACCCAGAGCAATGATGTAAACCTCTATCAGAAGACTGGTAATGAAACCTATGCTGGGTGGCCAATATAATAGTTCAATCAAGAAATCGTTAATATATTCAATCAATATCCCAATCAGGTTAGTGAAATCAATGAATAGCAGGACAGATAGCAGCTTGACACTCGTAAAGTTTTCAAAGGGTAACCACATCCGCATACCCATTTACCAAAGAAACTATAATTGGAAAAAGCAGAACTGCAAACAACTTCTCCAAGATATATACCGTCTGATGGAGAATCTGGATGAGAAAAAAAGACATTTCACTGGCGCCGTAATATTCACTAACGAAAGCATGGATCGTGTCATTATAGATGGTCAACAACGTATCACTACTTTCCACCTCATTCTCATTGCTGTAAGGGATGCTATAAAGGATGGATCGGTCAGTTCAAATGATCATAGTACACTCAAAAAGATATGTAATTTACTTGGAGAAGAACATAGTATCCTCATCCCATGCGGAAAAGACAATGATGCTTACCAAGCACTTTACGACGGCGAGTATAATGTGGATTGGTCAAGAGAAAAATATGGGACTACAAACCTCTGGAAGAATTACGATTATCTAAAAGAGGATATTATCCAAAAAAATTCGGGTGAGGATTATGGCGAAAAGATTCTCCAAGCCCTTAAAGGCCTATGGGTGGTACCTATTGTACTCAAGGAAAATGACGATCCACAAGCCGCATTCGAAAGCATTAATACAACCGGGCTCAAACTAGATGATGCAGATTGCATCCGCAATTTCATCATGATGAATCAGAAGAGTGACACCCAAGAGAAGATTTACAAGGAATACTGGATAAAGATTGAAGAGTATCTCGGCGACAAGATTGTCGACTTTTTTATCGATTAGCTTGAAGCAAAAACTTTCAAGAAAGTTAACAAGTCCAATAACGGTGTGTACAATACATTTAAAGAAGTATTCCCTGACCTGAAAGAGCAAAACGATGATATATGGTCGAGCCTCAGAGATATACGGGATTGTGCCAAGATTTATCGTGGAATGCTCAATAATGATATAACTGAATATGTACCATCTAAAGCAAACCAGGCTTTGAAATACATAAATTATCTCGACCAAAAGGTTTCATACTCATTCATTCTCAATATATTATGGGCCACTATTAAGAGAAAGCTCTCAACAGAAGAAGCATACAATTCGATATTCTATATAGAAACATATCTTGAAAGGAGAAATATTACCAACGAGCATACCAATGCCCTGAATGGGTTCTTCCCATCATTATATGGGGCCGTATGTAATCTTCCAGGAAATGCACCATTTTCAGACAAACTGGCATATCTACTAAATTCTAAAGAAGGTAATCTCTAGATGCCCGATGATGAGTGCATTAAGGAGAAATTACCTAAAAGGAAGATCTACCCGAACAGAAAGGCCTGCGCAATCATTCTCGCAATTGCAAACCATGTAAACAATGATAGTGACGATACACTAGATCGTATGAATATAGAGGGTGGATTTTCGATTGACCATATCCTCCCTCAGCACCCAGCTGAATCATGGTACAAGGATATCCCTAACATTCAAGAAATTATGAAAAATTACCTTGATACTATTGGAAACCTCACCTTGACTACATATAACTCCGATTTTGGAAACAGATCCTTTAACGACCGTCTCAATGCACCAACTATAGGATATATAAACAGCTCCCTTCACATCAATGAGTACCTAAAGAAGCAAAATGCCTGGGGAGAATCCCAGATACTAGAAAGGGCGCATATCATCACTACCGATTTTCTAAAAAACAGACCCCTCCCATCACCACACGGATATGCCCCGTCAGCCAATGAAATTTTCGAAGGAACCCTAGCAGAAGATGTCACAGTATTCAAAGGTAAGGAGATTCTCGGATATAAATTTGATAATGAAGAATTTGTAGAAACCAAAAATGCGAAAGAGTGCTACCTTAGTATCCAGAGAAGATTGTACAGGGAATATCCGGATGAATTCACATCCTGGGCAGAGACTGAATCTTACAATTTACATACCGAACAAAACGCTGAAAATAGCTATGTCGAACTAGTCAAGGGAATATACGTTCAGGGACAAACGACAAACCAGCGTTTCAATAACCTCGTAAAATTCATTAAAAAACTTGATTTCGATGGCTCAAAGATAAGTATTCGTTACAAATCCAAACCTTTAGGGAATAAAAACACTCTAGGGACATTAGGAAATCTCAATTAATATCTATGATGCCACATAAATCAAAATCCTAACCTCAACTCCTCCAAGTACACCCCATATCAATGGGAATTCGATCGGATTTCCAACACTGGACACACATGTGCCAGACTAAAGGAGATCAATATAAAATCGAGATATCGGACAGGGATAGATCCCTGCCCGAATATCAAGTTCAGAAATCGTTTTTGATCTGATGCCCACAATACTTGCAGAAGATCTGTCCCTTGATCTCTTCAGAAGAGAATCCTTTACCGCAGTTCGTACAGTACACTGCAAAAGAAGGTGTATTGACACAGGGCGTTTCATTTACGGAGGTCCTGTACGGGTTAACAGGAGTTGGTACCTCCCTTACCTCCATTTCATTCCTATTCGCAAATGTTCTGTTCTGACCAACAGGTGTCGGGCGTTCGAGCTCATAATCAATGTAATACGCTATCCCCGCAAGGATCAGAGTGAGAACGATCGCCAGGACCGGCCCTATGCCAGATTCGTGTATCTCACTGACCCCTGAAGTAACATGCAATCCGGGATTGATCCAGTACATGGAATACAGGGCGCCGATGATGATCAAAACACCGGGTATTCCGACGTCTTTCAAATAAGGTCCTTTTGATTTCACCATGAATCTCAAGAATATCGCCATGAACGCGAGTGAGACCAACATAGGTACAAAGACCCCTGCTAAACCTGCATTCCCGTAGAATACACCATCTTTAGAGGTGAAATCGCCGGAAACTAATATGCTGATACCGGTGTAGGTCAGGCTAAAGTCGGGATAAACATACATTTTGTACCAAGTTGTGAATATGGTCAAGATCCCAACCACAGATATGACCGCTGCTAAGAGAACCAGCTTTCTGTTCATTTCTTCGGGAGTTCCCGTTCTTATGTCCATATTTTATAATGGTACATACAATATTTAATATTCTTTGCGATGAAATTGAACAAAAATGTGAAGATCATTCCACTCTTGAACAACTACAAGAGTGGATAAGAAAGGGTTTGATGACCTCATGAAGATCGATTCAGATCTTGGGATCGGCAACAGGTTGAAGGTTCCTCTTGGAATATAGGAAAAATCCAATATCCAGTAACACACAAACCACCATTCCGAAACCGAACAACATAATGACGATGTCCATCGATGCGGAGAACACACCAACAAGGAAGGATCTGTTCAGTTACTCTCATTCACTGAGTTTCGCAAGTAGTTCGCCCTGCTCGCGGAGGACATATTCGAGAGGATCTCCGGAAAATTCCATACGAGAGTGCTCGAATGTTTTGTAAACTTCGTCCTCAGGAATAACTCCGGAAGCGATCGAACGTATCGTCTGATCGAATTTTGATGCATCATCGCACACGATGA
>CAVHHN010000132.1:0-4879 GCA_963635855.1 Faecalibacterium sp. CAG:74
TTTCGTACCGTTCCTCAATGCATTGGAAACCGGAAATGTCACCAAAGTGAAAGATTCTTTGGATCATTTTCTTCAGAACTATTCCTCATTGTTACTGTGTGATGAAGGACATTACCATATCATCCTTGCAACTATTATTTTCAGCCGGGAAGGTAGATATGAAATTTCCATCGACCGGGAATCCGGTGACGGAAGACATGATATCCTTATGAAGAGCAAATTCCCCAGGTATCCGAACATCGTGGTAGAAATCAAGAAAGCAAATTCCAACGACAGCGAAGCTGTCGTAGATAGTCTGGCACATCAAGCATTGGAACAGATCCAAAAGAAAGATTACTGTAGAGGTCTGAAAGGAAGAACATTGCTGTACGGTATTGCATTCAAAGCAAAAACAGCCACGGTCCTTCTCGAAGAGACCCACTTATAACCAACAAGGTCACCTGCTCTCAAATGCGTTCTGGGCTAGTTAACAACAGAGAGAAATATGCTCTGCTTACTGTAGCTACAGCCAATGTTTCGAATTCGATCAGGTTGAAAGTAGATCAAATGTGGCAGTATGATTTCAATGAAACCTAAAATCAGTCGACAATCTTAAAGACCCTCGTTGATACCCAATCTTAATTCCTTACATCGCGCAATATATAATAGGGCGGTACTCATCCCGAATTTCACCACCGCCTGTTGTATGGGCGGAAAGGGAAGTACCCACATGAAAGCATTACTCAATGACGGCACTGTACAGGATGTAGAAGATGGTCTCTCGGTACTGAGGCACACGACGTCGCACGTCCTCGCCCAGGCTGTAAAAAGGCTCTACCCCGAGACCAAGTTGGCCATCGGACCTGCCATCGCCGAAGGATTTTACTACGATATGGACCGCGAAGGCGGATTTGTCGAAGAAGATCTAGCTAAGATCGAAACTGAAATGAAGAAGATCGTCAAAGAGAACCTCAAACTCGAGACATTCACCCTTCCTCGCGACGAAGCAATCAAATTTATGAAAGAGAAAAATGAAGATTACAAGGTCGAGCTCATCGAGGCACTTCCTGCTGACGCAAGCATCTCTTTCTATAAACAGGGGGAGTTCACAGACCTCTGTGCAGGGCCCCACGTACTTTACACGAAACAATGTAAAGCATTCAAACTCACATCCTTAGCTGGAGCATATTGGCATGGTGACGAACATAACAAAATGCTCACCAGGATTTACGGAACCGCCTTCGAGAACAAGGAAGACCTTGAGAAATACCTTAACATGCTCGAAGAGGCCAAGAAGAGGGACCACAGGAAGATCGGTCGTGAACTCGGCATTTTCATGTTCTCCGAAGAAGGGCCTGGATTCCCATTCTTCCTCCCTAATGGAATGGTCCTCAAGAACACTCTGATGAGTTATTGGAGAGAGATCCACGTCCCTGCGGGGTACAAGGAGATCTCCACCCCACAGGTCCTCAACAGACACCTCTGGGAGACCTCTGGTCACTGGGAACATTACAAGGACAATATGTACACCACCATGATCGATGAACAGGTGTATGCCATCAAACCCATGAACTGCCCTGGAAGTACCATTGTATACAACAGCGAATCCCGTTCCTACAGAGATATGCCACTCAGGCTCGCTGAATTCGGTGTAGTACACCGTCACGAAAGGTCCGGTACCCTCCATGGATTGTTCAGGGTCCGCTGTTTCACTCAGGATGATTCACACATTTATGTTACACCTGATCAGATCAAGGATGAGATCTCTTCCATCGTGAGGATCATCGACAAGGTCTACAAACAGTTCGGATTCAAATATCACGTTGAACTCTCCACCAGACCCAAGGACTCCATGGGGTCTGATGAAGATTGGGAGAACGCCACTACCGGACTCAGGAATGCAATCGAATCCATGGACATCCCATACATCATCAACGAGGGAGATGGTGCATTCTATGGACCCAAGCTCGACTTCCACCTCGAAGATTCTATCGGAAGGACCTGGCAATGTGGAACCATCCAACTTGACTTCCAATTACCCCAGAGGTTCGGTCTCGAATATGTAGGGAGCGATGGTCAGAGGCACAATCCGATCATCATCCACCGTGTTGTCTTCGGATCTGTGGAGAGGTTCATGGGGATCCTCATCGAACATTATGCAGGTAAATTCCCGGTATGGCTCGCGCCAGTTCAAGTGAAAGTTCTTTCGGTCTCCGAAAAGAGCAGACCCTACGCCGCTAAGATTGTAGAAGAGATGATGGCCTCTGGTATTCGCGTGGAGAACGATGCACGCGATGAGAAGATTGGATACAAGATCCGCGAAGCCCAGCTCCAAAGAGTACCTTATATGCTGGTCATCGGTGAAAAAGAGGCCGAAGACGGTACCATTGTCGCCGTCAGGAGCAGAGACAAGGGCGATCTGGGCACCCTACCTCTGACTGAGTTCATCGCTCAGGTCAAACACCAGAACTCCACCAGGCAGGATTGAAACAATTTTCCCGCTTCGGCGGGCCCTTAAGTTGTTTTCTAGAGAACTGCCACTGCAAAAGCAGCTAAAGGATGCTGATCCTTCTCCATTCATGTGCATTTATACTACTCTATGAGAAAAACCGGGAGGGTAGAGCACCCCCCCGTTAAACCGTTTACGCCTTTCTGGGTCTGACCGCCTTAAAGTAGTATACGGAACCGGAAATGATGGCTGCAAGCACAATGGCAACAACAGCTATGATCAACAGTCCGTTTACATTTTCCACGATCTTCTCGGAAGCCACGACATAGGTGGAGTTGTGAGAGGTCTCGAACGTTACGGAATTCTCAGTATATTCTACGACCTTCATCTTCTCAGCCTCGGACCCATTCCAGTAATAGACAATAGCTTCCTTTCCGCTCACACCAGTATACGGAAGGGTGACGAGCATCTTTTCGTTATATTGATATCCGTCAGCCGTAAGAACGAATTCGTAGGCCGTACCGGAAATAGTGGCAGGCGCAGGATTGGTGATCGCCTTCACTTCGGAAACAACTACCTTTCCTGCAAGATCGGATCCGCTTTCGACTTTGACAGAGGTGTTGCTGCCCATGCTGACGGTCACGGTCTCGGTGACGGTCGCAGGAACAACGAAAGATCCTCCTTCGGTACCTAATTCAATCGATGCAGTTCCGTTGTCACTCTCTTTTGCGTTGATGAGCCAGACCGCCTTCAGGGTGATGTTCTCTGCAGGCATGGTGGTGAGATCATACTTCACTCCATCCTTCTCCCAATACTGGAATGTGTATCCGGTCTTGGTCGGAGCCGTGACCGACACGGTGGTGTTGTAGTCCTGGGTGATCGCATCCACGGTGGAACCACCCTTGGAATCAAAAGTGATGGTGTATTCGTTGGCCTTCCAGACAGCCTTCAGGATTATGTTCTCTGCAGGCATGGTGGTAAGATCGTATTTCACACCATCCTTCTCCCAATACTGGAATGTGTATCCGGTCTTGGTCGGAGCAGCAGGTGCAATTATGTCAGAGTTGTAACCCTGGGATATCGCAGCGACATCAGAACCACCATTGGAATCGAAAGTGATTGTGAATTGCTCGACCCAATCCGCATAAAGAGTTACCCCTTCAGCGGTGTTGACAATATCTGTGTACTTCACTTCAGTGCCATCAGCACCATACCATCCAACAAATTTGTATCCATCCCTGACAGGTACAGGCATAGAACCATACATCGTATTGTAAGCTCTACTGACACCATCTAAGGGATCTCCGCCTTTGGTATCCAAAGAAATAGAAATTGTTTTTGGTGCCCACAAAGCAGTATATGTTGTCATCCAAGTAGAAGGAAGTTTATCTGGTAACTTAGGAGACCAACCAATGAATTCGTATCCCTCTTTTTCTGGATTGGAAGGTGCGGTATAATCAGCCCCAGGAATGCCCATTATTGGAAGGATCGTGCCCGCACCGACAGTGTCGAATTTCAATATGGCTGTAGTCGGAGAGTACGTGATCGTAAAAGTCGTATCAGCAGTGATCCCCCGGTAATCATATACTCCATTACTCTGAGCCTTTGTGTTGAGATTAGGGGAAGTTTTAATGGAGACATTGTAACCGTCCTTTGTAGGTACAACGATTCTGATTTCACTTCCATAGGGTACACTATCTCCACTGGCAATTTTTTTACCATCGGAGTAAATCTCATAGGTGTCCCCACCATCCAGATTCACAGTGACTTTGCATGATTTAACAGATGAGTCTGCATAAAGAGTGGTTGCTTCAGAGATAGTTGTATTAGAATCGTACTCAGTATTTTTTTCGGGATCCGTATACCAGGCAGATATTTCATACATAGGGTAACTATACGAACTTAACTCCAATGCTGATCCTTTATCCACTCCGACATATGCCTTATTTGCCCCATAGTCAAGGCATACTACGACCTGACCAGAAGTTAATGGGACAACAATAGGGCACTCCAGATACATGCACCCATACCAGACCAATGTTTTTCCAGCGATTTTCTGAATGATATTGGCATTTTGAGAAGTCCCTTTGAAATTAAGAATAGAATTACCATCACTATCCTTTATAAAATTAGAAGCACAGGTCCCCACAAGATTCTCTGGCAATTCCATATAGTAGGCTATTGGATAGGCCTCAATTACCTTACAGTTACGAAGAATAAATTTTTCAAGCGTACATGAAAAAGAACTTGGCAAAGTGTCGATAGTGCTTATGTCCACTTCTTTAAGTGAAGTGCAATTCCCAAAAGTACTCTTTTCGTTGTTGACCAAAACAATTGTAGGTAAAGTAACTTTCACAAGAGACATACAATTTGCAAACATTCCACTGCTTGTACTGGACTCGATACCTTGTCTCTGCATTCCTGTTTCCATAGTAATGGTTCTGTCGGAAC
>CAVHHN010000133.1:0-4866 GCA_963635855.1 Faecalibacterium sp. CAG:74
TTTTGAAATCGTCGACCCCTATTGGTACTTCCAACCGCTTCCCCTCTCCTGACATACATTGGATATTGCCTCACCGACTATAAAAGAGACACTATTGACCTCGATGGGTGTTTTGGAAAGAAGTTTCCATTAAACCATTACCTCAAAACTGATCTTAAAGTCAGTCTTTTCATTTTTCAAATTAGATTCTTTGGATTCCTGGAAGGGGTCCTGAACGGTTACAATCCAGAAAAGATTAGACAACAGCAGAGAGAAATGTACTATGCATATTGCTGCAGTGTTCAACGTTTCGAATCCGATCAGATCGAAATTGGGTTTGGTGTTGACAGTATGATTTCAATGGAGCCCTTATCACCATATCTTTTTTATTCTATACGCCAAATAATGCCCAATGTCAACATTCACGATCAAAGATGTCACCGTCAAAGAGCGGATCCTTCTTCACTTATCAAGGTTCAGCAATATCCTCCCAGGACAGATCTACAACGTCCCGTTCGATCTCACACAGGATGGAATTGCCATGGCCACGGGCATCACCCGTTCCCATGCGTCATTGGACCTGAAGAAACTGGGCGAAACCGGAATGGTCACCAACTGGCAGGCACACCAAAGAGGAGTACGTAGCAAAAGATTGGTCTACTCCATCACGCCCGCCGGTATCGAGAAGGCCGACCACACCCGTGAAAAACTTAAAAACGAAGGTATCGACATCGATGTCATTCTCGATATGAGGAAATGCGATCCCGAGACCAAATGGAATACTCTCAGCCCCGAAGATAAAGAGGTCTTCGGAAAGATCTGCGTTCTCCGTGTACCGGTCCTCAGGGATGAATTCCCTCCGACCACCACCGGTGTCCTTCCGACCGACGTCTACGGTATGACAAGCATATCGGAAGAGGTATCGAAAAAATACCTGGCCAATGTTTCCCAGGAAGATATTCGCAAATGGAACAGCTGGGCTGCGGACTGGTGGCTTGAAAAGGGAAACAAACAGGAAAGACTACATCATCTGGTGGCGGCAGGCAGGGATCTTGAAGCAGCCAAAATGGCCGTCCGTTACATGGACGAGTTCATGGCCAACCCCAATGAGGACCTCCTTGAGAACCTTGAGGTCATTAACCCAGATGAGGCAACCTATGAAAAACTTCTGTGGTTGAAAAGTCAGGTCGCGGCATCCTGCAGATCTCTCGAACTGATGAAAAAACACAGCAAGGAACTTGCCAAACTAAAATCGCCGTTACACTTGGTAGTGGATGCACAGATGGAACTTGTCAAAGAAAATTACGACTCTGCATTCGGTCTTGCGTCGGAAGCTTATGATGCGCTTCATACTCCATTATCAGCCATCCTGATGGCCCGTGCCTGTGTGAAGAAGGGCGATCTCAAATCAGCAGATGAACTGGCCATCACTGCATGCGATGCAATGCACAAGATCGGAGACGCCAAAGACATCGATGAAATCCTCAAAGTAAGAGCTGAGATCGCCTATAGGTCCGGTGACAAAGATGCTGCCTATGCTCTCCTCGGAAAGGCCATGGCGGCCGCTCCGGAATACAAGAAGAATGACCTGCAGGACCTTCTCGATGCTATCAAAGAACCTGACACAAAGGTGGTCTTCGATTAAGTTCAAGATACTCAGAACACCGTGTTCTTCTTAAGGGAATCAAGATCGGAAATATACAGATCCCGAATGTCCTTGATGTTCCATTTGAGCATGGCAAGTCTTTCAAACCCGAATCCCCAGGCGAGAACAGGGGTCTTGACACCGAACGGTGCCAGGACCTCCGGCCTGAACACACCCGCACCACCGAGTTCCAACCATTTTCCATGGAAGAACACCTCAAGCTCGAGAGAAGGTTCGGTGTACGGGAAATAACTGGGTCTGAAGTTTATCTTATCAAATCCCATCCTGGCGTAGAATTCTTTGATGAGGGTTATGAGCATATCCAGATTGGCATTCTCGTCGATCACTATACCTTCGATCTGACTGAATTCGGGCAGATGGGTGGCATCGATCGATTCTTTCCTGAAAATACGTGAAATGGAGAACGCCTTCTGGGGAGCATCTGGGTGCTCTGCAATGTAACGGATACTGCTGACGGTGCTGTGGGTCCTCAATAATGCTTGCGAAGCTTTCTCTTCGGACCATTTTCCGCCCCATCCGGTCGAGCCGGTGTCACCACCGTTCTCGTGGATGGCCTTGATCTTCTCTACGAGCTCCCTATCGGTCAGTTCGATCTTGGAAGGGTTATCAAGGAAAAAGGTGTCCTGCATATCACGTGCAGGGTGGTCCTGGGGGATGAACAGGACATCCATGTTCCAAAAGGCGGGTTGAACGTATTCCGAAGACATCTCGGTGAATCCCATATCGGTGAAAAGTCTGCGGACCTCGTTACCCAGACGAGTAAGGGGATTCTTCTTTGCAGGATAGACCGAAGGTGCGAATGTCTGAACATCGTATTTCCTGAACTCGACATCTTTCCACTTTCCGCTCTGAATGATCTCGTCGGAGACCTCAGTCAGTTCCTCTTTCAGTTCTATTCCGGAACGAACAACAGCTGTTCCGTCGGGAGTGAGTGTGATATCTCTCTCGGTGACCACGACCTCCTTAACCATTCCCTTACGGGACTTGAGGTCTTTAATTATCCCTTTATCCGCATCCTTCTCGGCCACGGGGCCTTTGAGCATTCTGGAAATAAGTTCTTCATCGGGCATTACGGAGGAAACCGCCTTTTTTCCAGATTCTGTAAGGACCAGGGCCTTCTCTCCTTCGACCTGTTGCATGGTGACGAGTTTCTTACGCATAAGCCATCCGACGGCGATGTTATCTTCGCCATTACCCATCTCGGAAGCGAGTTGAGGGATGGTCATAGTGCCATCGTGGGCATTGAGAAGTGTGAGTGCGATCCTCTCAGGTAGGCCGTTCCTCAAGGACTCTGGGTCAGTGAGTTCGAAGAACTTCTCGGAGGATTCGGTGATCTTGGCAAGACCTTTGGATTCCAACCAAGATGCGGAACCCATGATCTCCACCTCAAGGGAGAAATCCCCTGCGTCAATCATCTGCTGAGGACTTCCGTGCCCCCCGTTCTTATCAAGTGCCAGCAAGAGCTTTTTTTCGTTGTAGCTCAACCCTGATTTGACTTCATTTATATCCATCCGAATCACCATTTGAATCCTTCGAATGCCATCTTATCCACGATCTCTTTGGCTTCTTCCCTCTTAGCCTGATGATCTTCGAGGAACACATTGATCTTGGAAGTGAGTGCGACCTTGCATTCTCCGCAAAGGATCTCCCCCCTCCGACATTTATCGGCCATTTCATTCAGTTTGACATCATCGTGTTCGAAGAGATAGTAATTATATTTGAAAACGGCACAGACCTCGGGATTTCCACCCTTTTCACGCTGTTCTTCGACACTGACGCAACCACCAGTGAATGCTCTACCGACCTTTTTCTTGACCTGTTTGGGAGTATCGGTAGTATAAATTGTGGCATTCTCCTCGGACGAGGACATTTTGTCACCCCCGTTCAGACCTGGACACATTTTACAATACAACATAGAGGGCTTAGGGTAGCCCATTCCGGGAGCTACGTCGCGGGTGACCCTGAAGTGAGGATCCTGATCGATACCACAAGGGACCAACACCCTTGTTTGTTTCCCTTCGATCTCCGTAGGCAGAAATGCTGGGGCGGACTCAAGTGTGGTGAAGAATATCCTACCGATATTGGATTCACCATCGAATCCGAAGACAGCCTTGGCAGTGGAAAAGGTCACTTTTTTGGAAACGCGAAGCGCCAGAGGATACAAGGTCTGAATGTTCTCAGTGTCAAGTATGATGCGAGTGCGGTCGGGATCGAATCCGAGTGCGATGAAATCAAGTGCGTTCTCATAGGCCATGCTGCGAGTATCGTGCAATGTCAGGTCCTTGAAAAGGAACTTCTCATCATCGGTCATCTGAAAGAGCATCTTGCACTTGAATGTGTCCTGGATCCATTTGTTAAATATCCACGGCATCATATGACCCAGATGAGTGTTTCCCGAAGGCCCACGACCAGTGTAAAGGTAGAACTCGTTACCTTTTTCATAATCGTCAAGCAACAGATTCAGATCACGGTGGGAATAAAAGATGCCGCGCCTGAGCATATGATGCGGTTCCCCATAACGAGAAAGCCTGTCGAGCAAAGCACTATCGATGGGGGTTGTACCGAACTTCTTCATCAATACGTCGTAATCAATGTCTCCGGTGACCTCCCACGGGGTTACCTTGAATTCCTCGGCCATTATCTGCCATCAGTCGGAATTACCTTAAATATCTTAGTGAACCCAGGACCCATTGAAATCATACTGTCAACATCCAACCTAATCTCAATCTGTTCGAATTCGAAACATTGAATGTGGTACAGCGTGCAGAGCAAATTTCTCTAGCTCAGATCGCATTTTAGAGCAGGTGACCTTGTTGATCATAGGCAGGTCTCTTCGAGAAGTACCGTGGATGTTTTTGCTTTGAACGCGATACCATATAGCAAGGTCTTTCCTTTCAGGCCCCTGTAATAATCTTTCTTGTGGATCTGTTCCAATGCTTCATGTGCCAGATTATCAACGGTGGTTTCGTTGTCTTCGGAATTTGCCTTCTTGATCTCGACCACGATGTTCGGATATCTGGGGAATTTGCTTTTCATGAGAATGTCATGTCTTCCGTCACCGGATTCACGATCTATAGAGGTTTCGTATCTTCCTTCACGGCTGAAAACGATGGCGGCAAAGATGACATGATAATTGGCCTCGTCAGCTAATAGTAATGAAGAAAATTTGGCATAGTGGGTGTCCAATTCCTGTTTGATCGTTGAAGTGTCACCCGCTTCCA
>CAVHHN010000134.1:0-4860 GCA_963635855.1 Faecalibacterium sp. CAG:74
CCCTTCGACGGCGGCCTGGTGCTCATGGGTTGGGTCGATAAGGTCTATGAAAAACGTGGTGTTACAGATAAGGATGAAAGGGCCAAGAAGACCAATGAGATCGTCAGGAATGTTTCGACGTTGATGATCTTTCTGTATATGATCATCATAATCTCAGCTATACTCTGAAGGAGGGTTCCCCGAAGGGGAACCCGACCCTCCATTCAGAGTTCAAAATTCAAATTTAAGAAATACCCAGGAACTCAATGTTTTCTCTTCGGTCTGCAACCGGTGATGATATCTTTGTTGAAATCAAAGACGATACCTTTCTCGTCACCCATCACGAGTTCCAGTTTTTTGGTGTCCGTGACCTTTCCGACCACAGCACCCTGACAGTTAACTTCCTTGAAGATCTCCAGGATCTTTGCTGAATTCTCAGGTGGACAGGCGTAGACGAATCCACACCCCTGGTAACAAAGCAACCACCTGATAAGATCGGAGCAGTTCTTGGGGACCGGTATTTTGTCGATATCCACAACACCGCCCATCTCGGAACATTCCAACATCATACCCAGAGTTCCGATGGAACCGGGATTGCTGAGGTCCTTTCCCGCATGCACCAGTTTAAGGTCCGCCACCACTGCGGCGGCCTCCATCTGGTCCCTAACGAGTTTCGGATCCTTGTCCAATGTGGTGACCCAGGCATAATGCAGATTTTCTGGGAAAATACCGTCGACATCCATCACGAAAACAATATCGTCACCAGGTTCGGCAGTACTGCTCCTGACAAGGCAATCTTTCTTAACTTCACCGATGATGGCCACATCGATGGCCTGATAGTTACAATCAGGGTGTGTATGTCCTCCGACGATAGGGACATCGAACCTTCTCACGCCTTCTTCCATGCCTTTGAGCAAACGTCCGCTGATCCGATCGTTCGCAGCGGACATGACATCCACCATGGCGGTGGCCCTGCCACCCATGGCCGCGATATCGTTTACATTCACAAGAACGGCAAAATATCCTGCCATATAGGGATCCGTTGCAACTAAGGTCTCCATGATCCCGTCGGTGGCGAAAAGTACGTACCTGTCGCCCATATCTATCGCGGCTGCGTCCTCTCCCTCCGCGGCCTTGACCCGGGGGAACCTGTCGGTCGGAAGGAAATCCACAACCTCATGGATCTTGTTTTTTCTGGTAACGCCGGGGAAGTTTCTGATAGCATCGATGATATCTTGGATATGCATTCTATTCGCCTTTGCTGATATACTGGAATTTGACATCATTGTTATAAACTGTGTGATTTTCGGTTCGGTCACTTAATCCGTGTCCATTTCGTTTTTAATAACATATTTTTCTTATTGTAACTATGAAATATTTGTATTGAATCCCATTTTTAGATATTTCTTTATAGATATAACAGATACTGGTTATATCTAGTTCCGGTATCACAGGATTTAGTTATCAAAATGTGAACGGACATGTAGAAGGTTCCGATATGTCGGCATATGAATCTGTAAGTTCTCGGCAAAAGCAAACTTGTGTTTCCGTCCCCTACAGGTTGAATACATGCGGATCTTTCGGACTTTTGGGGTAATTTCATGAGAAAATTCGTTTTTGTTATTGTTCTTGCGCTGGTTGCTGTATCAGCGTATGTTGCGCTTGCGGATCCCGTCGATGCGGATGAGGGGACTCTTTCAGATGATTCAGGAAAATGTGGAGGTAATGTGTGGTATACCTTTACTTCTTCTACGGGTACTCTTTCTATTACTGGTTCTTCGAAAATGTTTGACTATAACGAGAATAATCACCCTGGTTGGTATTCCTATAAATCCGAGGTGAAAACTGTTGTCATAGGCGAGGGAGTATCTACCATCGGGAGATTTGCATTCTATGAATGCTCTTCGCTTACTTCCATAACAATCCCTAGTTCTGTCTCAACCATCGGCAATAAGGCGTTCGCATACTGCACGTCTATCAAATCCGTCGATATTCCAGACACCGTTTCGTCCATAGGTATTGTCGCGTTCGCGTATTGTTCCTCCTTGGAATCTATTAAACTCCCTAATGGACTTACTACAATCAACAACGCTACTTTTGAAGGATGTACATCCCTTAAATCCATTGATCTCCCCGATTCTCTTACGATCCTTGAGCCATATGCTTTCAATGGGTGCAGTTCTTTAACTTCAGTTACACTCCCTGATAAGGTTGATCTGGGAGCCGGTTCTGCGTTTGCCTTATGTTCATCCATATCTGAATTCGTGGTCAGTGAAAATAGCGAACATTACTGTACTGTCGATGGCGTTCTATTCAGCAAGGACAAGAAAACACTGATCCAATACCCGATTAATAAAGCAGGTTCAGAATATACCATTTCTGCTTCTGTCACCAGCATAACTTCCGATGCATTTGTCGGATGCGTCAAACTAAAAACAATCAAAGTAGCTGATGGTTCCAGTAGTTTCATTTCTGACAATGGTGTATTATATTCTGCTGACAAGACGGTATTAGTGGCTTATCCAGCCGGTAAGACAGATTCGGTTTTCGAGATTCCAAAAACTGTCACTTCGATCAGATCTATGTACTTTTTCAATGGGTGTGATAGCCTTACAGAGATTCACCTATCTAGCTACATAGGTCAGATCAGACTATTAGGTTCTGCACACAATCTCGTCAAAATAGTTGTCAGTGACGATTGTAAAGATTACACATCGATCGATGGCGTGGTTTTCTCCAAAAATAGTTCGGAATTATTACTTTGTCCTGCGGCAAAGACCGGTGATTATGCGATTCCCGAAGGAACAAAGAAAATCGGGTCTCACGCTTTTGCTTTCGCTGGAAAGTTAACCTCAATTACCATACCCGATTCGATCACATACATCAATTCTAACGCATTCTTTGGTAATGTGCTTAGTGTCGAACACTACGGTCTCGATTCTTTATGTGGCATCTCCTTTGGGAAAGGACTAGATGAGATCGATGCTGATTCTTTCAAATATATCACATTCATATCCGATGGCGAACCTTTGCAACCGACCGTTGATGACCTGAAGGGAAAAAACTTCTCCGTCTGCCAAGGTACGCTGGAAACAGGTTTCGAAGTTGGACATGATTACATAACCCACGATGCGGTAGATGCCACCCGTGCAGCTTCCGGAAACACGCTCTATTACACCTGTAAATACTGTGATAAGGTCTTCAAAGCAGACAAGACCACAGAGACCACCGTCCTCAACGAGACCGTTTATCTTGTGGTCTTCAAGATCGATGATACTGAGATCGAGACCCAGGTCCAATACGGAATGGCGCCTATCTATTCCGGAGAAACACCCACAAAGCCCTCCGATGAGCATTACACCTATACTTTCAAGGGTTGGTCTCTCAATGGAACCGATATTGTCGATCTGACCAAAGAAACGATCACCAAGAACAATGTCACATACTCAGCACTTTTCGACAGTACTGCCATCACGTATGAGATCATCTTCATGAATGGGGAACAGGAACTTCAGAGGTCCATGTACGCATACGGAGATACACCTGTTTACTCCGGACCCCAACCGACCAGGGAATCCACCACCCAGTATTCCTATGAATTCAAGGGCTGGGACAAACCTCTCGACAAGGTCACCGGGCCAATGACCTACTATGCCGTCTTCAACCCGGTCGTCAATGAGTACGAGGTCATCTTCATGAACGGAGATGTTCCGCTTCAGATGTCCAATGTCAAATATGGAGAGATCCCCGAATACACCAAGGATACGCCCACCAAAGCTTCCGATGCCCAGTATTCATACAAATTTGTCAGCTGGGACAAACCGATCGTTCCTGTCACTGGACCTATGATCTACTATGCCGTCTTTGACTCTATCGTTAACGAATACGAGGTTGTCTTCATGAATGGAGATGTTCCCTTACAAATGTCCAATGTCAAATATGGTGTTGTGCCTGTTTATTCCAAAGCGACCCCAACCAAAGCATCCGATGATCATTACTCATACAAATTCAAAGGCTGGGACAAACCGATCGTTGCGGTAACAGGCCCTGTTACATACAATGCGGTTTTCGAAGCTGTTCCGATACACTCCGAGGATTCCGATTCTTCACCGATCCTCTTTGCCATTGTCATCATTGAGATACTTGCAATCTTTGCAGCAATAACATTGAACTTGTACAGACGTTGAAACATATTTCCCGGGCCATGCCCGGGTACTATTACGTTTTTTTGAAAGGGTTACATTTCCCTTTAAGTAATTTTCCCACAACTGCGGATATCATTCATTTTGTAAGGTCAATCTTCATGAAATTAAGGATCGGTTCATCGAAAGTTGTCTGCTCGAGAAGAACGGTGGCGGTTTTTGCTTTGAACGCGATACCGTACAGTAATGTCTTTCCATTCAGACCTCTGCAGTAATCTTTCTTGTGGATCTGTTCCAATGCTTCATGTGCCAGACTGTCTACGATAGATTCACTGTCTTTGGAATTTGCCTTCTTGAGCTCGACCACAATATTCGGATACTTGGGGAATTTGCTTTTCATGAGAATATCATGTCTTCCGTCACCTGATTCGCGGTCGATCGATACCTCATATCTTCCTTCACGGCTGAATATGATGGCGGCAAAGATGACATGATAATTGGCCTCGTCAGCTAATAGTAATGAAGAAAATTTGGCATAGTGGGTGTCCAATTCCTGTTTGATCGTTGAAGTGTCACCCGCTTCCAAAGCATCAAGCAGATCACTATATGGAAATTCACCTTCAAAGGAATGTTCCACAATATGGTGGTAGAAGACCTTGAACATCTCACGGTTTGGAATAGAAAGAATGTGTTTTTTGTCCTTGGGAATCGCATTCAAATATCCAGCAACAGCAAGAAC
>CAVHHN010000135.1:0-4835 GCA_963635855.1 Faecalibacterium sp. CAG:74
TCATTCGTTATGACAATTTGAGTGATCTCGTCACGGCAATCATACCACGGTGCATGAGTTGTATCATACGAGTACATTTCACCGGATCCCTTGATCTCCAGAGTACCACCCGAGTAAATGTTATATGTGGCATCCGGTCCACATTGTCCGGAATCAATGATCTGTGCGGAAGAATTATCTGTTTCCATATGTAGTACAAACAATACTACCATGGCGGATGAGATAACCGCAAGGATCATCAGAATCGTTCCAAGTTTTAGTGAACTGTTAGATTTAATACTGCTGTATATGGTATCACCCCTGATTGATAAATTTCTAGGGTCTCTGCCCTTCATCAAATTCCTTCTCCAAATGTTGTTGATTCACAAATAAGATGCATACATGGTGTGAGAGTTGCCCAAAAGATATATCCGCTCAGATTGGCCGCAGTAGGTTCAAGTTGATTACCTTCTTTATCCGTAAAGAAATATGCAGATAGGGTGTTGGTTCCGATGTACTTGATATTGCTGTCGAAAATTACTGTAAAACCAGAGTAAGTAGGATAATTCCAAAATGGAACGCTGTCTGTGTAATCATGCCCTATACCGTTGGTTCCGGCAGTATATCTCACCTTTGTAATATTATAATCCTGGTCGAATGCAGGATATTCGGTCGAAGCGACACAGTCAAGGCTGATTGGGATGGTCAGAGAAGACAGTTTCTTCATGTTGTAAAATGCATGACAACCGAGGGATTCCACACTGTTGGGGATGACCAAGGAGGTTATGTTCAATTCACGGAATGCATTCGAACCGATGTGTGTGATCCCCTCTGCGAAATTGATCTCCTTAAGGCTGTCTCTGCAGTGGTACCAGGGCGTATGCTGATACCAGCAGTTGTTTCCTGTGTTGGCATCATAATCGAATCCGTATCCGGAACCAGGTGTGAAATCGATCTTTTCTATTCCTGATACGCATTGGAATGCAGGAAATGCGGTATTAAAAAATGTAAGCTTTTTATCTAGCCAAGTTGCATTAAGACTTATTGGAATTGTCAGATTTTTGATTTTACAGCTAGTAAATGCATTTGATCCGAAAGATGTGAGAGAATTCGGAAGAGTTAGATTTTCTATATTGCAGTAGTGAAAAGTAAAACTCCCGATGTGAGTGACGCCTTCCTCAACAATTACCGTCATAGTTTTCGATGAGGAGAGGTATGAGGACCACTTGGAGGAATTCCAAGGACAACGTGATGATGTATTTACATTATAATCACAACCACTTCCAGAACCCTTGGTTATTGTCACCTTTTCAAGATTGGCATATGATTCCTCATCATCCTCCTTGAATGGGGCGTGGGCAGTGCAACCACCATAAAGATCGATATTTACAGGAATGGTAAGTTCTTTGATGTTACAACCAGAAAACATATACTCTCCCAATTTCGTAATGTCATCGGCAATGACGATCGTCTTAGCAACATCTGAATTCATATTCCAGGGGGCCAAGTTAGTGTTATATTTGCCGTGCCAGAAATTCCAGAAATCAAACGGAACATCATTTCCCTTGGTGAAGGTAACTTTCTGAATGGCCATACAACCTTGGAATGCAGGGTATTTATCATTACTGCCATAAGGATTCAAACTCACAGGGATGGTTAGATCCGTCAGTTTTGTACAGTTGTAGAAACAGTGGTTTCCAAGGTTGACCACGGAGTCAGGGAGTGCAATAGAGGATATATTCAATTCGCGGAGCGCATTGTGTCCAATCTTTTTGACCTCGTCACTGAAGTTGATTCCTTTAAGCGAATCTCTGCTTTGATACCAAGGAGTGTTCTGGTACCAAGAATCATTTCCTTCGTGATCGGTATAGTCGTATCCATATCCTCCGTTTCCAACAGTGAAGTTGATCCTTTCGATAGAACAACAGCCAGCGAATGCAGGGCATTTATCAGAGATCACACTGTTGAGTGTTATTGGTATAATGAGATACGTGAGGTGGTTACAATCTTTGAATGCTGACGCCCCAAGTTTGGTGATCTTCTCGCTTATGTAAACACTGTTGATGTTATCACGGCACTCGTACCACGGTGCAGGGGTGGCATCGTAGGAAAACATTTCACCAGACCCTGTGATTTCAAGCATACCACTTGAGTACAGATTGTATGTTGCATTCGGTCCGCATTGACCTGAATTGATGAGCTTTGCAGAAGATTCATCTGTTTCTGCTTGAAGTACAAATAGCATCATCATTGCGGATGCGATAAGCGCAAGAATCATCAGAAACGTTCCGAGTTTCACTGAACTGTTAGAATTGATGTTACTAGATATGGTACCACCCTCGCTCTTAGGCATCTACAGTCACGGAACACCAAATGCTTCTGAAATCTAACATCGGCCCGCGTGTAGTATACAAAGTGTGTACAAAAAGTAAACTATTTGTATACTTTCAAAAATATTTTTATACAATAACAACAGAGCTATAACTACGTCTATTAATGCTAATCCTTCGCAATCCCACTTAATCTTAGGTGGGACAAAATCTGACATGGGTTATGACTGACTTCTCATAGGCGATTTTTAGTTTCTATCATTGTACCTATTGCACGATTGTTTGTTCATCCGATTTTTGTGATATCAAACATCGGCCATCAAACATTCGTATACAAATCGTAGACAAAATGTAGACTATATGTAGAATTTCGAAAAATATTATATAGAAGAATAATCAGACGACCACCATACTGTTCTCAATCTTTGATCACCAACCCTCACAAGGCCCCAGATCACAGAGGATTGTTGATCATAATGTTTTCGAGATGTTGGACTATACTTGGGGATTCATTTTGAAGTAAGTCGTCCTGATAAAGAGACTCAAAATAACGAATAGTTGTGCAAATTCATCAACTTTGGAACAGCGACATTCGCGTAATTGTGATTAGTGGAACTTTTCGAATCACATGATCGAACAACAAGAGAAATGGTTTGGATAAGAAGGGGTTTGATATCCGAACATTTCAAAGTGGTGTAGTTTGGCGAACCGAATATCTCAATGTTCGAACATAAGTTTGGTCTGAAGGACAGGTTCGCAGGTGACATTCATACCGAGTTTTCTGAGAATTGAAAGGTCCTGGGGATATTGAGTGACAGAGCAGTGAATATCACATCCTTTCAGTTTTTCGATTTGATCAAGGGCTTTTTTTGCCAATTCATCTTTGGAAGCGGAAATGGCAAGGGCCAACATCATTTCATCAGCACGGAGCATCGTGTTCTCGAATCCAAGCACCTGTGTCCTCATGTCCTGTACTGGGCGAACGATCTCTGGAAGAACAATATCTTTCTCTTTCGCAATGCCTGCAAGTTTCTTTAGAGCATTTAGGATAGCGGCTGAAACAGCAGTGAGATCTTTGCTCCTTTTACCTAAGATGATCGTTCCATCCTCAAATTCTATACCTGCCACAGCCTTTGAATATTCTGAGGCCGTATCACGGACGGTCTTGTAGAGGGGAAAATCATCGGGAGTGATCTGTGCCTGTTTCAGAATCGAATCGATTCTTTTGACAGCATTATCCCCCACTTTCCCTGAGAGTCTTTCGACATAGGTGCGGTAATATCTTCTGATGATCTCTCTCTTCGATGCTGCTTCAACAACAGCATCGTCACTGATACAGAACCCAACATGATTTACGCCCATATCTGTAGGTGAGTTGTAGGGACAACTTCCAAGCATCCTCTCAAAGAGGGCCTTCAGTACAGGGAACATCTCCACGTCGCGGTTGTAATTTATTGCAACCTTTCCGTAAGACGCCATGTGGAACGGATCGATAAGGTTAATGTCTTCCAGATCAACGGTCGCTGCCTCATACGCGAGATTCACAGGGTGGTTCAATGGAAGGTTCCATACGGGGAATGTTTCGAATTTGGCATATCCTGAGCGAATACCTTTCTTATTGTCTTGGTACACCTGGGACAGTGATACGGCGAGTTTTCCACTGCCTGGTCCCGGTGCGGTGACAAGAACAACAGGTGCTTCAGTTTTGATGTACTCGTTCTTTCCATATCCATTATCACTGACAATAAGATCTATGTTCTCTGGGTATCCGTGGATTGGGTAATGCAGATAGCATTTGATGCCTCTGTGTTCTAGCATTTTCTTGAAGATATCAGCTTCGGGTTGTCCGGAATACATTGTAAGGACGACAGTTCCAGTTTTGATCCCGTAGCTTTGGTATTGTTCGATCATACGGAGGCATTCAATATCATAAGTGATCCCAAGGTCGCCTCTTTCTTTGCTTTTCTGAATGTCTTTGCAGTTCACGCATACGATGGCTTCTAGATTATCCTTCATGCTGGTGAGCATTTGGATCTTACTGTCAGGTAAGAATCCTGGGAGGATCCTGGAGGCGTGCATATCATCGAATATTTTTCCTCCAACTTCCAGGTACAGTTTCCCACCTAGTTCCTTCATCCGGTCCAGAATCGCCTGGGACTGTAACCTGCAATACTTTTCGCTGTCGAAACCGATCGTTTTCATAATAACTTGGCACCGAATAAGTTAACAGTTTTAAACATCTTGTACAAGGTCGGTTTCATTGAAATCATACTATCAACATTCAATTTAATTTTGGATCGGATTCGAAACATTGGACACTGCCAAAGAAAGCTGCGCACATTTCTTCTGCTGTTGTCTAACCTTTCCTTGGTTGTAACTGCTCAGAACCGCTAGGGATTCAAAGGATCTAATTTGAAAAATGAAAAAGCTGACCTCAAGACCAGGCATTGAGATATGGATTCAACCTGGCCTGACATAACTTTTAGCATTAGATTCTGTGCAACCCTTAACAGTACTTCGAAAACT
>CAVHHN010000136.1:0-4816 GCA_963635855.1 Faecalibacterium sp. CAG:74
TGAAACCATATCCCAATGGCTGATCTTAGAGTCGGTCTTTACATTTTCAAATCAGATTCTTTTGGATACCTAGGGAGATTTCTGAGCAGTTACAATCAGGGAAAGGTTAGACAACAGCAGAAGTAATGTGCTCTATTTGTGTGGTAGCGTTCAACGTTTTGAATTCGATTGGATCGAAATAGGTTGGTGTTGACAGCATGATTTCAATGGAACCGGCCCCTCCGATTGATTTAAGTATTCTGATATCCTGTCCCTTAGTAGGATGGATGCACATGAGGGGAAAAAACTTATTCGATGGGTTAGGCTCTTTCATCAAGAACTCATTTTTAACTGGTTCTGACGGTGGCGTAAATGACGTGATCGATGATGATCATGTAATGTCTGGAAGATTTCCTGGGAATGATTTTGAATCGCATAACGTTCCAACTGCGAACGGTACTGCCAAGATCTTTGTCACCAGGCGTTCCTTGGCTTCATATTTCAACGATGAGGCGGAATATAGCCCAACGATCATTGCTACACCGAGAGAAAGCTACTCGTACACACAACGCAAGCATACTATCGACACGCTCACTGGGGAATCACCTGCAGACCTGTTCATCAATGCAGTAAGGAAACCAGCGCGTCAGATCACCGATGATATGGAGCCTGTGATCATCAGGAAAGAGATCGTTGAGCCCATTGCCTCCAGCGTAGATCCAACACCCGTCATTGAACCTGTTGTGCAGATCGCAGAAATGCCTGTGGAATCGATTACTGCTATGAAGGAATTAGAACCCGTTGTCAGCACCCCCTCTGAAACACCGGTCATTTCGATTGAAGAAGTAGCAGTTGAAGCAATGGAGATTGAGGAGTCTTCAGTAGAACACGCCCTTTCTCAGCTTGCATCGATCACAGAGATCGAAAAAGAAGCTATTCCTCAGACCATGGAAATCAAAGGCTCTTCAGTAGATCAGGACCTTTCCCAGCTTGCATCCCTCGTAGATATTGAAGAAGAAGTTGTTCCTCAGACCATGGAGATCGGAGCATCTTCAGTAGATCAAGGTCTCTCCCAGCTTGCATCCCTCGTAGATATTGAAGAAGAAGTTGTTCCCCAGACCATGGAGATCGAAGTCTCTTCAGTAGATCAAGGTCTCTCCCAGCTTGCATCCCTCGTAGATATTGATGAAGAGGTCGTTCCCCAAGCTATCGAAGAAGTTGCATCCGAAACGGTCGAAGAATCTGTTCCTGCATCTCAACTCTTGCTTGCACCCACTGTTGGCATGTTGGCCCTTCCCCCTAAGCTTGAAATCAAATTGATCTCTCAAGCGACTGTGAAGGATGAAGAGCAGGACGTCGAGGCAGAACCTATCGTTGTAGAACCATCACTTCCCGAGAAGATCGAGATCGAGGAGATCGAACCTCTTCCTGAGCCGGAGACCTCAGTTGTTGATTTCGTAAATCCTTCACCAGTCGTGGAAGCCACGGAAACCTCATCTGCTGTTGAGGAGATCACCATATCCCAGGACATCCTGACAGGCGATTCATTTGTCCCTGTTCCGACATATCCTGTCGAGGATCTCGACCGTGACGTTCTTTTGGCGTTCTATCCAGAACTCAAAGAGGAGTCTGAAGAGTTCATTCTCACTTCAATGGATAATAATACGATGTTCCCTGAGGACAAACTTGACAGGACCGAGTGCACGTTCAAACTCAAGGTCCGCCGTGTGTACCCTGTCTTTGACGGATACACTCGTCACATTGCAAATCACTGAAACAATTTCCGGCCTTCAACGGCCGTTTTTTCCTATTTTATATATACTTCTTTAATTTCCGTCCCGTATGGAGACACTTGAGCTGGCACCGATCATCATGATGTTGCTGGCAATTTTTGTCGTAGCGCGCGTTTTTTCAGCTATTGTCGAGAGATTCGGATTCCCTGGTCTCATTGGAGAGATCATCGCAGGTATCCTCATTGCAAACTTGGCTCTTAACGGAGAAACTCTGCTCGATTTTCTTGGTATTGTGATGGAGAACCCTTCGAAGAACATACAGGGAAACGACCTTTATTCTATTCTGTACACATTCTCCGAGATAGGTGTGATATTCTTACTGTTCACAGTAGGTCTTGAGACACGGGTCAAGGATCTATTAGGGTCAGGGAGGACCGCAATGTTGGTTGCGACCCTCGGCGTCATTGTACCATTTTTCCTTGGATTTACCTTCATTCAGCTTAGCGAAGGTAACTTCCATCATGCCATGTTCCTTGGGGCGGCCATGGTCGCCACCAGTGTTGGGATCACTGCTCGTGTCATCAAAGATATGCATTTGATGGACAAAAAAGAATCAAGGATCATCATTTCCGCAGCTGTGATAGATGATGTTCTCGGAATGGTGGTTCTCGCGATCGTCAAGGGGATGGCAGGTTCCAGTGGCGGTTTAGACCCTGTCGGATTGACCATTATCATCATCGAGGCCGTGGTGTTCGTTATCGGAATGATCTTGGTCGCAAAGCATGTGGTTCCCAAGATCGTGAATGCCTGGGTCAGTGCCAACGCAGGTCGGGAGAAACCTCGCAAGGCACCCAGTCCGTTGGCTCTTGCGTTAATAGCATGTTTCTTCTTCGCATGGTTGGCGGAAGAGATCGGTCTTGCTGCCATTATCGGTTCATTCCTTGGTGGAATGCTGTTCTCTGAATACTCTGAAGAATCCGGTCTTGACCGTAAATTCGATGCTCTGACCACTTTGTTCATTTCTTATTTCTTCGTCATGGTTGGACTTAGGGTGGATGCAAGTGCGATGAGCAACACGACGGTCTTGATGGACATCGTCATTGTGTTGATCCTTGCTGTGATCTCCAAATACATCGGTTGTGGACTTGGTGCAAAGATCGGGGATAGGACACTTGGAAAGGATTCTATCAACATCATCGGTGTCGGAATGATTCCTCGTGGTGAGGTCGGTATCATTGTGGCATCCATCGGTCTGGGCATTATTGTCGATGGTGCACCTGCACTTTCAGCAGAGCTATACTCGGTCATTGTCGTCATGGCCGTTGCATCGACCATCATTGCGCCCCCTCTTCTTTCCCGGGCATACAAGAAGAAGTATCCAAAGGGTTCGGAAGACGAGACCTACATTATGGAATGAGCTTCCACAGTTCAGGGGGCTTCGAGCCCCCATAAATTCTTAT
This sequence comes from Faecalibacterium sp. CAG:74, assembly GCA_963635855.1. Classification (GTDB taxonomy): domain Archaea; phylum Thermoplasmatota; class Thermoplasmata; order Methanomassiliicoccales; family Methanomethylophilaceae; genus Methanomethylophilus. The sequence continues at coordinate 3,173 of CAVHHN010000136.1, forward strand.
GACCCAGACTTTGGTATGTGCCGTTGATTTGGGGACCTTAACCGAACGTCAGATTGACGTCACAGGTAAAGCATAAACGTCCTTTTTCAGAGGATATATCTTCTCGGTCAGACACAAAAGACATGAGGGCCCGATTGTCAATAGGGTGTGATCGATCTTGTCGAATGCCTTAACATCGCTTAAATTATAAGTCATTCCCGATTTACATTCCACAAGCGTAAGAATTCCGTTGGAAACCATCACTAGATCGATCTCGTTATTTTGATCCCGGAAATAATGGAAACCCGTGTTTCTATCGTTGTTCGAATGACTTTTTATGATCTCATTTATGATGTAGGTCTCAACCATCGGCCCTCTTAAATATCCAGCTTTCAGTGAAGCAGCGTCAATGACCTTGGCAAGGTGGCATGCGAGCCCAGTATCCCAGAAGTAGATCTTCGGGCGCTTGGTCATCCGTTTCACCGGAGATCTCTCAGTATATGGTCTGAGGAGGTGGATCATTCCGCTTCTTTCAAGCACGCCTATCCATGATTTTACTGTTTTTCCATCAATGCCGAGGGCACTAGATATTTTCTCATACACCAATTCCTGCCCCGTAAGAGAGGCAACTAGTTCCAGGAATTCTTCGAATTTCAGTACATCCTTCACATTAAGGATCTGCAATACGTCTCTCTCGATGTATGTGGAAATGTAGTCAGAATAGAATGTAGCGGTGGGCATATCTGGTTGTTTATAGAGTTCTGGGTATGATCCGCGAACTAGTCTTTCATAAAATGATTCGACAGTGAATTTTAATTCAGTCGATCTACGAAGGTTTGCTTCTAGATCGACCTCGAACGGTATTTCTTCACGTTCTGCGATCTCGCTTTGACTCAGAGGAACCATGTTCACAATACCAATTCTTCCTGCCATGGATTGTGTTACATTTTCCATTAGCTTGAAAACTTGACTTCCAGTGAGGACATACATTCCTGCACATTCTTTTTCTTCGAACAAAGTACGGTCGACGATTTCTTCCAAAGCTTGAAACAGTTCTGGTACATATTGAACTTCATCGATTATCAGTGGTGCTGGATGTATTTTTAGGAACATTTCCTGATCCAACATGGCACTTTTGCGTTCAGATCTGTCAGCTAAGGTCACGTAGTTCATTTTGTATTTCTCAGCGATGAGTTTGCAAATAGTTGTCTTTCCACATTGGCGGGCACCAGTTATGAGTGTTACAGGTCTGAATCTCAAGCGTTCTTCAATAGCCGGAAGAATGGTGCGTGGAATCATAATTTACAATAGCAAATCTAGTTTAAGAATTTTCGGAATTGAATTCCGATTTTTCCTGAATCTCATAAGCTTGCAGGTCTGAACAAATGTGCATCATTTAACCTAATAATTCCATATATTACAAAAATGTCGATGTACTGGTTCTATTGAAATCACAGTCAACATCTAACCTAAGTTCACTCTGATCGTATTCGAAACGTTGAATGCTTCCACGGTAAAGGGCACGTTTCTCTCTGCCGTTGTCTAACCTTTCCCTGGTTGTAACTGCTCAGAAATCTCCATGGGTATCCAAAAGAATTTAATTTGAAAAAGAAAAGACCGACCCTGGGATCGGTCATTGAGATATGGTTTCAACGGGACCCGTCT
>CAVHHN010000137.1:0-4769 GCA_963635855.1 Faecalibacterium sp. CAG:74
TCAGCATACAATTCCGGATACCCTCCGCCAAGGTACACCATATCCGCATCAGGCAGATGCTCCCCGTCGATCGGACGGAAGGTCTTCACCTTCACCCCCGATGCTTCCAAGCATTCCAAGTTATCAGCATAATAGAACGAATACGCATCATCCATCGGTACCGCAACACTCATGTCCGCATTCCTCCGAACATACGGCGATCCTGTGGGCAGATCGGTTTCCGTCTCTTCTGCGATACTCAACAGAACATCCAGGTCCAACGGGTCCACCAAACGTTCCAACGGCTCTATCTCACCCTTCTCGAAACTATGCAAAGTATGGAGACCCAGATATCTCTCGCCCAACACATTATCTGGATCCTTTCTGACCTTTCCGACGATCTTCACATCTTTGCAATAAGTGCTCATCGCAATATCCAGTTTATCCGAATGTTGCGGACCTGACACTTTATTCAGCACCACTCCGGCGATCCTCACCTTTGGATCAAAGGATTTGAATCCATTTATGATGGCAGCAACGCTACGGGTCAACGATCCCGCATCCAATACCAGAACAACAGGAAGACCCAGAAGCTTTGCAATATACGCCGTCGACCCGACATCTCCATCGCCCTGGAAACCTTCATACAATCCGCGGACCCCTTCCACCACACAAAGGTCCGCATCTTTACACACATGACCTGCAACGTTACGTATGATCTCATCCGACATCATGAACGAATCGAGATTCCGTGACCTCCTGCCGGTGGCGGCGGTGTGGTACATGGGATCGATGAAATCAGGCCCGGCCTTGAACGCCTGCACTTTATACTTTTTAGACAAAAGAGAAAGGATCCCCGTGGTGACCGAGGTCTTCCCCACTCCGCTTCCCGCCCCGGAGATCACAAATCCCTTCAAACTCACATCTCCCTGATTATCTCTCTGAGGGTATCCGCGGTCTCCAGATGGACGATTCCGGTGGCCCCCATCACCATATTGTGCGAAGACACTTCACCCACCGCACACAGGAAGTTCTGGTCCAGATAATTCGCCAACTGACGCGGTTGGTCCGTGATCAGAATATCGTCCTTTTTCAAATCTGGGTATGCGTGGCATATCCCGATCACTATCTTCATATCCGGGTCGAAGGCATCCACCGCCTCCTTTGCCTTCTCTCCGAGGACGGCGTATTCATCAAGACCTCCGATGACCTTATCGATCTTCACCCCATCCGCATCCAGTTCCGCATTGATGTTGCGGCAATATCTCCGAATTCTGGGAAGCCCCAGATCCTCATCCAGATTTGCAACAAACAGGGTCTTTCCGCCCAGTTTCCTCCGAGCTTCGTCGACCGCCACGAAAAGATCGGCGAACCGATATGCCAATTCCTTCTTTGCAAGCATCACCACGGCTACCTTTTTCCCGTTCTTCAGTGCGTCAGCGATCACTTTGCATACATGCATCTTGGTGGGACTTACCGCAGGTGAAAGATAGGTCTTGGCCGCCATCCCTCTCTGTTTTTCCAGATCCGTGGCCGCTTTGAGCAAAGAGATCTGACGTTCCGACTCCTCAGGAGGAATGATACCAGCTTTGAGTCCCGCACGGATGGCCCTTACGGCACCTTCGGTATTGTCTGCCATACACCCACTGCAATCGACCGCGAAACATCTGCAATCCGGACCTAGTTCGGCCCTCTTGATAGCTGCGGAGATATCATCTCCGATTATGGTGCTGGCACATGTGCCCACCACCGCCATGATGTGGGGATTGAACTTCCTTTTCGCCTCTTTGAGGGTACGGACGAGGGAATCTCCTCCGCCGAAGATGAGATCGTTGTCCTTCAATGCGGAAGTGACCACTCTCACGCCCGCATTCTCCAACGGGCGGGAGGCCATGAAACAACATCCTGCTGGGCCGTGGGTGACAATGACATCTACCTCCATGTCACGGAGAGTGTACATTGCAGCAACAATAGGGTTCGGACGGGGATGGATAATGTGCGTGGAGGTCACTGATAACCCTCTTTCGTCATCATGATGACCACGGACCTGCCGGAGGGGACCTCCGGCAGTTTTCCAGATCCGTCGGTGATCATCATTTCCACACCATACTTGTCGGCTACCTCTTTGATAAGGTCTTTGTCCATCTTATCGCATACCTTTTTACTAACAGGGTCGATGATCATCACCGCATTATCCAAAGCACCCATCTGCTTCAGACAGGACAAAGTACGTTCCACGGACATGTGGGAAACACCTGGATTACGGTCGCGAAGATACTTCACTCCCCCTTCAATGGAGATCTCTCCCCTGCCCGGAACACCGTTAAAAGTGGATAATCCCTTGAGCACACATTCTGCTGGGATCCCCATGACCTCGCAGAACTCCAATGCCATCGAAATTGCATCAAAATATTGAAGTGCCAGATAATTTCCTTTGAGTTCGATCTCATGGGTTCCATCATACTCCACGGAACAGTGAAGTGGTTCTCCGAACACCGGCTTTCCGATGACCTTGACCCTGGGGCCGTAGGTCCGCAGGGGCTTTCCGTACTTCGACCAGATGTCCACCTCTGAATCTAGAACTATGTTCACCTTATCGGTCAAAATGTCCTTCTTACCTACCTCTGCGGTACGGGTGTTCTTTGCGATCCCGTAATTTTCCAAAAGATTCGTGATACCTGCGATGTCCGCCTTGCCGGAACCTCCGAGGGAGATCTCGGCGATCATGACCTCGTACTCCCCTTTCGGAAATGCCAACAACGTCGGTGGCGCAATACTTTGGATATCTGTGATCAGGTGTTTTCCTTCGATATATGGTCCGAGACCCCGGGAAGTATGCAGGAACACCTTCTTCCCGGCGGCATCCAATAAATGTGCCAGTACATAACAGGTGCTGGTCTTTCCCTTCACTCCGGTGATCTCTATTCTAAATCTTCTATCGTCGATCAACTCATTGACCGCCTGGGAGAAATCGATCTTTCTGTCATAGGTGCAATCTCCCAGGAACACATCGGGACAATGGCAGGGTGCCACCACCAGGTCGAAATGCGTCGCTGGTGCAGAATCGGCGATCTTCACCCCTTTATGGCGGAGTCCGGAAAGGACCTCCTTCGGAGTGACCTTGTAAACATCGACAGCGGTCACTTCGTTCCCTTTTTTCAGATATCTCTCAGCCAGGATCTTACCGCCGTGGACGGTGTCCAATATCAATATTCTCATTAAGATCATCTCCGAAGATGTTCACATACAGCAACCGTCTGTATCATCTTCATTACCGAGGCGCATACCGCCCGAAACGTCCTCCGAACGTTCATACAACAATTGTGCCAGGCAACGGTATTCCTCCGCTTGTTCGGAATCCGGAGCACCACTGATCACAGTGGTGCGACGTTCCTCGCATTCCTGTACCGTGGGGCTGCGGGGAACCCTGTATATCACTTCGGATCCCATTTCCTCCGCGGCACGGTCGATGAGTTCGTTCTCATCCTTTACATTACGGGAGTTCTGGATCAACCCGCCGAACCTCGCATATCCATCGCGTCTGAATCCCTTCACAGCCTCGCATATGTTATTGGCGGCATAGAGGGACATCATCTCTCCGGAGGTGACAACGAACACATCCCTTGCATATCCGTTGCGGATCGGCATAGCGAATCCTCCGCAGACCACATCTCCCAGAACATCATATATTATGACATCTGGGTCATACACGGACATGGCATCCAGTCTTTCCAATTCCTCAAAGGCCGCGATGATACCGCGTCCGGCACATCCTGTGCCCGGACGCGGTCCCCCACACTCCACACACAAAGTTCCGTGGAGTCCGGGACGGACGATATCCTCCAATGTGAATTCATCATTGCGCATGATGTCCAACACCGTAACGGGTCTGTCCTCACCGGTCAAAAGACGGGTGGAATCCGCCTTCGGATCACACCCGATCTGCATCACCTTCAACCCCCTTTCCGCCAGAGCGTCGGAGATGTTCGAAGATGTGGTGGACTTGCCTATTCCGCCTTTACCGTATATCGCGATCCTGCGCATCACGCGTGTATTGGAGAATGAGTAATAAAATTTACTCGTCCGGTAATACGAAATGTATCTTCAAACAAACCCTGGACATACTGTAAGTTCAGAAGACCAAAATCAAAAAAGAAAAGAACGGCCCTTGCGGACCGCATAAGTGGTTATTGATATCAGGAACTGCGACAGACAAGCACAGGGCAGTTGGAAAGTCTGACGACCTTCTCTGCAACGCTTCCCATCACCATACGGCTGAATCCGGTACGGCCCAGGGTTCCGGTGACCAGAAGATCGTAATTGGAAGAGAGTTCGACGATCTTGAGGGCCGGATCTCCGGCAACGGTCTTGGTCTCGAATTCGATACCTGCCTCGGTGGCCTTCTTGGTCACGTATTCGAGGATCTTCTCGCACACCTTCTTCATATAATCGACCTCGTCGGAGACCTCTTTGATGGCGGCAAGATTACCATATCCTCCAGGATCGAAAACAGATAATGCAGTCAGCTTGGCCCCTTGTTCTTTGGCCAACGTCACGGCGGTATCGACAGCAACAGTGTTACTGTTACTGCCGTCAACAGCTACAAGAATAGACTTGAACATAATTTAAAATCGAATTTCTAAGTATTAATGCATTGTCATTTACGAGGCCCCATTGAAATCATGCAGTCAACATCTAACCTAAGTTCACTCTGATTGTATTCGAAACGTTGAATGCTTCCACGGTAAAGGGCACGTTTCTCTCTGCCGTTGTCTAACCTTTCCCTGATT
>CAVHHN010000138.1:0-4640 GCA_963635855.1 Faecalibacterium sp. CAG:74
ACCACTCTGGTCCAATACCCAGTGGCCAAAGCAGGAACTTCCTACGAAATACCTGGCACCGTCAAAACCATAAGATCCTCTGCGTTCAACGGTTGCACTTCCATCAGATCCATCATTATCCCCGATTCCGTCGAATCCATCGAAACCGGTGCTTTTGACATGGTCTTCCATGACCCAGAGGGTGAAAAGGAACTCGAGCAAACCGTTGAAAACCTGGCCGGTTTCACCTTCGACAATAAAGATGGAAAATGGACCAAACAGGCACCCACTCCATCTGAAGACCCATCCAAAGATCCTGCCAAATGTGGAGATAATGCCACATTCGAATTCGATACTGTCACCGGAACACTTACGATAAGCGGTTCCGGAGCAATGTATGACTACGTCGATGGTACTACACTCTGGGATTCATATAAAGAGTCCATTAGATACGTGGTCATCAGGGATTCAGTTACGTCTATCGGTGCATACGCATTCTGCGACTGTACCTCATTGATCTCCGTGATCATTCCTGATTCCATCACCTCGATCAGAACATCTGCATTCAGGAATTGTTCTGGTCTGAAAGAACTGATCGTTCCAGCCAGTCTTGACACTGTCCTTTCCAATGAACACCCGATCTTCGAGGGTTGTGTCAATATTGAAAAGTTCACCTTCACCGCAGGAGACGGAACCTGGTACAACTACGATACCGGTAGTTTCCAATCCGCTTCTCTAAGATATACTTCGAGAATACTCAATGACAATGTCATCCAACAATCATCCGAACTACCTAATTACAAATACACGCCCTGGCAACTAAGCAGATCCACCTTGACCTCTGTGGTCATATCCGACGGAGTCACTTCGATCGGAGACTCTGCGTTCAAAGACTGTACTGCCATCAACTCCTTGTCTCTTAGCAATACTCTCACTACTATCGGAGATTCTGCTTTCAACGATTGTACTTCGTTAGCTTCTGTGGTCCTCCCAGATTCCGTCGATACTATCGGTGAATCCGCGTTCAAGGATTGTACCTCACTAACCGCTATAGTCATCCCAGATACCGTTGCTTCTATTGGAGAATCGGCATTCAAGGATTGTACTTCCCTCACCTCGGTTACCCTTCCAGATTCAGTCGGATCCATCGGAAACATGTTCGACGGATGTGACTCCCTCACTACGTTCAAAGTTAGTGAGGAAAGTTCGAAGTACTGCATCTTGGACGGTGTGCTGTACAATAAGGAAATGACCGAATTGATACAATATCCTGCAGGAAACACCAACACCTCATTTGAGATTCCTGCTGGTGTAATCTCGATAGCTGCTCATGCGTTCAAAGATAATACCCATCTAACATCCATAACCATCCCCAGATCTGTGACCTCTATCGCAGACTCTGCATTCTCCGGTAAATTCTTCGACTCGGACGGTGGATCTGAGTTATCACAAACTGCTGCAAACTTGGCAGGATCGACATTCGAGAAGATCGATGGCAAATGGATCAAACAGAGTTCCGCTCCGCTCCCAACACCTTTACCATCACCTTCCGACATCAATTCTAGTAATGGATCGATGATGATCTATTTCCTAATCGCAATAGTTGTTGTCATCGCCTTACTTGCTGCTGTTGTGGTTGTGAAGAAGAAACACGCCTGAAAACTCATTGCCAGGGTTCGAACCCCTGGTACAAATCATTTAACTCCTATGAAGATTGAATGTTTTAGGTGATTTAATTTAAAGATTTTGAGACACCATTAGCCATTGTCATTTTTTTGTCTACAATATGTTTATATCATTATTAACCAAACATTCAAATTGATTCACGAAGGTGAAACTATCCTTAAGAAATCCGTGATGTTAATCGTTACTGTGCTGATAAGCATGTCTTTGTTCATTATCTTAGACAATGCGGATTCTGATGGGGCCTCTGCACAGTACGTCATTTCTGGAGGATATTGCGGACCGAATGCCATGTATTACCTTTACACGGACGGTACTCTGGAGATCACTGGTTCTGGGGTAATGAATCAGTACAATACTACTCATGCACCGTGGTATGAGTATCGCAATAACATCACCAAGATCATTATAAGCGACAAAATCACTAAACTTGGGGCATCAGCTTTCCTTGATTGTAAATATGTCTCGGAACTTACCATCCCAATAACCCTCAACAGCGTGGTTTCCGATAATAATCCTGCCTTTGCAGGTTGTTATTATATCCAAAAGATCTACTTCAACTACGGAGACGGAGGATACGGATACAATTATGCCGCATATCCAGTATCAGATTCTTGGTATCAGTACACCCCTTGGTATCAAAGCAGATATGTCCTCCAGGAGATCAAATTTGCAGATGGTGTTAAAGGGATCGGATCCGATGCGTTCCGTGATCTGAACATAACCTCCCTCAAGCTCCCTGATACAGTAGTTCACATCGGTAATCACTGTTTCTTGGACTGCACAAAACTGACCGATCTGACCATCCCTATAAGTCTGAATCCCTATGGTAGTGACGATGATTACCCATCATTCAAAGGCTGTATGGCTGTTAAAAAGGTAACATTCACCAAGGGGAATGGAATACCCTTTGATTACTATGACTGGATGAAAGATAGCGAGAATACTGAACTAGCCCCCTGGAATATGAACTCCAAAATTCCAAAGACAATAATCCTCTCCGATGACGTTACAGAACTGGGAGAGTACATGTTTTGGCAGTGTAACATCAAAGAACTTACCCTGCCAATAAGTTTCGATACAGCAAAGATCGTTAGTACGTACTCAGCCAAGCCTTTCAAAATCGAGAAAATCAATTTTACTCCTGGTACTGGAGATGGTATTAACCATGCCTCATATGATTCATCATCATCTTGGTATACGAATACAATATGGTATCAGTGTAGAGATACCCTTAAAGAAATTACCCTCTCTGAGGGAATTAAATCTATCGGTTCGGGTGCTTTCAGTGAATTAAATATAACTTCTTTGGTAATTCCAAACAGTGTGGAATCCATTGGAGATCACGCATTCTATAATTTGACCAAACTATCCTCGTTGACCCTCCCGTGTACAATTGACTGTGTCGGTTCAAACGCAAATCCTGCATTCGATGGTTGTGTCAACATCGAAAAGATGATGTTTACCGGAAATGGAGGTTGGTTTGAATACAGTTCTTCCAGTGCTCTACCTTCATATTATGGAAATACTCCCTGGCAATTCAGTAAGACCTCACTAAAAAGTGTTGAAATATCCCAAGGTGTGACATCTGTCGGAAAATTAGTGTTCATGGGCTGTACTTCACTCACCTCTCTTATCATCTCTGACTCTGTTGAAAACATCAAAAGCTTCGCATTCGATGGTTGTACCGGCCTCACCACCGTTAAACTTGGTAAGTCCGTTAACGCCATCGGTATGTCTGCGTTCAAGGGTAGCACATCTATCACAGCCATTACCTTCCCCGAGACCGTCGAAACCATCGGACCTAATGCATTCTACGGAAAATTCTATGATCTTGACGGTGTAAATGAACTCGAACTGACTGCTGAAAATTTGGCTGGATTCACATTCAAGAACGCTTGTGGTAAATGGATCAAAGAAATTCCTTTTGAATTCGATTCTGATACTGGAACACTCACAATAACTGGTTCTGGACAGATGAGGTCATATGCTACCAGTGATGCGCCTTGGTATTCTTACAAAGATTCTATTACCTCAGTTGTAATCGGCAAAAATGTCACTTCCATCGGTGATTTTGCGTTCAATGGCTGTACTTACCTTAAATCCATAACTATCTCAGATTCTGTCACTTCTATCAAAGGGTCTGCCTTCTCTAATTGTACTTCCCTCTCCGCGGTGATTTTTGGTAATTCCATCACATACATCGGAGACTTTGCGTTCAGCAATTGTACATCTCTGATCTCCATCACCATTCCCGATTCAGTTGAAAAGATTGGTACATCTACATTCGAAGGTTGTACCTCCCTCGCTTCTGTCAAATTCGGTAAATCTGTTGATTCTATCGGAACGTATGCGTTCGAAGGTTGTACCGCTCTTGCCACTGTTTCATTTGGAGACAATATCACATACATCGGTAATTCCGCTTTTGAGAAATGTACTTCTCTGATCTCCCTCATTATTCCAAATTCTGTTATGTATGTCGGAGGCTATGCTTTCAGCTATTGTTCCAATTTACATACATTGACCATTTCCACATCCCTCGTGTCAATCGGAGACAATGTGTTCGAAGGTACATTTTATGATGGGTCTGGAAAAATCGAACTTGAACCGACAGCTGAAAATTTGGCTGGTTCTACATTTGAGAACACCGAAGGCAATTGGATCAAACAGAAGGTATTCGGTAAATGTGGTGAAGATGCCACATACGAATTGGATTTCAACAAAGGAGAACTTACAATTATCGGTTCTGGAGATATAGGGCCATATTCCAGTGGTAGTGCGCCATGGTTCGCTCACAAAGATACCATCACATCGATCATTATCGGCGATGATATTGAATCGATTGGCGACTTTGCATTCGAAGGTTGTACTACGCTCACCTCAGTTTCATTTGGCGAAAATGTCATAAGCATCGGCAATTCTGCATTCGAGAATTGTACTTCTCTGGCCTCTATCATCATTCCAGATTCTGTTATGTA
>CAVHHN010000139.1:0-4488 GCA_963635855.1 Faecalibacterium sp. CAG:74
TTTACGCAAGGCATCAGTGTATCCTTGTTTGGCGGCCTCGGTGAACCACTTAACGGCTTCAATATCAGATTGTTCAACCCCTTTACCTTCCTGGTACATCAATCCGATATTATACTGGGCATTTGCACTTCCTTGTTTAGCCATCGACTTAAGTTTACACAGGGCTTCTGCATTTCCCTGAATGGCAGCACTAACTAACGTTCCAAAATCACCCACCGTCCATACCTCCTTTGAACACCGCCCAAATAACGAAAAGAGCAGTATTAAATTGCAAAAATTTGAACCAGCACCCTGCTGGTTCAAAATTAGATTTTGTTAACAAACAGCCACAAAATCCAGATGGCCCGACCTAATAGGTCGGACCTCACCTGGATTTCTGTTTCTGAAGTGCTTTCCTGTGCTCGATCTCGGCCTGGATCTTCTCGCGTTCCCTCTTGGCCTCCAAACGCTGCATCTTTGTGATGTAACGCGCTTCGTCATCAGGCAGATGCACGAACTTACCGTCGATGTAGGCCCTTCCGATCCCGAAGTAGTAGGCATTGACGAAGAGGGTCCAGGTGAACAGTGCCACGACGAACAATCCCATGGACACTATCTCAAGTTCCGAACATCCGATCTCATACAGGAGCACCATGTTGACCGCGGCGATGAAAGGCACCGAGATGTAATACATGATCCTGGCACGGGCCAGATATCCGATGTATCCAGCAGCAGCTATCAAGCAAAGAAGTTCCTTGAAGAGAAGGTCATGGGCACGGATGTAGAACAAATGGTCCATGTACAAACAAAGACCTATGAGCTCGATGACGATCAATACATCAGTGATGGCCAGAAGGGACTTGTATTCCCTCATACGGAGATTAAACCCAGGCGACGACAAGAGGATGTATGTGAAGATGGGAATGAGGAATATCGAGAGGATGTGCCTTTTGACCGAGTAGGTGACAAGACAGAACGAAATGACCACGCAAAGGACCACTATCGTGAAGAGACAGTCGAATATACTGTCGATCTCCCTGTCGGAAAGCCTGCTCTTTTCGATACACCTCCCGAGCCAACCGAAGCCGGAACTTTTGGACCCGTCAACGGTCGCCCCTTCGGCGGAATTTTCTTGATTATTTACCATATTGATTCCTCAATTTGTCGAATATGTTACAACATTTTGTGCACAGCATATAAAACTTACAATGACACCAAGTAGACATGAAGGGCCTTTCGGCCCGAAAATGTTCTTAACACGCAAAATACCCATATCTCCGTAAAGTGCGCATCTTCGCCAGATTCGCGATGGTGAAATAGGTCAGACCGATGAACGGCATGAACGCTATCGCATACCAGGGCAGATGGACCATGTTCAATGCCTCTCCCAAAGGAGTGAACGACACCAATGTTCCGAATGCCAGTGCCAACAAGGTGGTGACCACCAGGATCGGCGCGGACCAGCTCTGTAAGAACGGGACCTTGTTGTTCCTCACGATGTGTATCGCCCAGACCTGCATCCAATACTGTTCCATACACCAACAGGTCTGGAAGGTGGCAACTGCAATAAGATTGGCCTGTTGCAGTTCCGGAGACAATTGGTCCAATTTGGAGGTGGTCTCCGTGATCGCATGTTCATTGAAAGAGAACGTCTCCCACCCGGTGGGCACCACGTTTCCACACACCAACGGCAACACCACGAACGCAAAGAACATCCATGAGATGATATCGGTTACACAGCACATCGGACCGTATCCCTTGAACACGTTCCACAGATTGGTGGTGTCCCATCTCCTAGGTTCGCGGAGATATTCATCCTCCACATTGTCCCAGGCGATGAATATACAGGCAAGATCGTTACAGAGATTGAACACCAGGATCTGCAAGGGACCGATGGGTTCGAAGTCGAACAACAAGGAGGCCATGATCAAAGAGAACATGTAACCGAAGTTGATCCCTCCGATCATCTTGACGTACTTCACGGTGTTACAGTACACGCACCTTCCGTGAAGGGCACCGTCCTTGAGGACGCCTAGGTCCTTCTCCAGAAGGATCAGGTCCGCCGATTCCTTGGCGATATCGGCACCGGTGTCCACGGAAATACCGACATCGGCCTGTCTCATGGCCACGGAATCATTTATTCCATCGCCCAACACACCGACGGTGTGTCCGTTCGCACGCAATGCGGTGACGATACGGGCCTTGTTGTCCGGGGTCAGCCTGGCGAATACATTCACCCTTTCGACAGCTTCCTGCAGTTCCTCATCGGACATGGCATCTACCTGGGTACCGATTATAACTTCGCTGGAGACACTGGAGATATCTTCCTCCAGGGGGGTACGGGGGACATCGTCGCAATGTGCCAGCAATCCGATCTCGTCACAAACATAACGAGTAACGAACTCATTGTCCCCGGTAAGGACCTTGACATTGATACCATAGTCGTTCATGTCCTGGATGGTGGAGGCGGCGGTATCTTTCACCGGGTCCATGAACACGATGAGTCCAGCTACGATAAGTTCGTTCTCGTCCGCGACGGTGAAGGAAGAACCGTCCGCGACGGGTTTGTATGCAACCCCGAGGACACGCATTCCCTTGGTGCTGTACCATTCCGAAAGACCGAGGATATCATTCACGATCTTATCGTTGATGGGCTGGATGTTCCTTTCGTCGTCCACGTAGGCGTAGGAGATCGAAAGCAATTCCTGTATGGCACCTTTGGTGATGACGAAGTCGATATTATCCTCCAGCCTCTTCATTACGACGGTGGCCCTCCTTCTGACGAAGTCGAAGGGAAGGTCGGTCACGAATTCATATCCTTTCATCTCTTTGAGGATATCTTCTCTTTCGGTGGCGAGCTCGTCGATGGCCCAGTCGATCTGGTTGGTGGAGGAGGTGAGATTACCGCTGTTCAAACAGGAATACAATGAAACGGTGGTACTGTTGTTACCATAAATGTCGCAACAGGCCTTGACGGAGATCCTGTTCTGGGTGAGGGTACCGGTCTTGTCCGAGCAAAGGACGTCCATGGCCCCGAAGTTCTGGAGGGAGGTCATATCTTTTACAATGACCTTCTTCTTCGACATATCTATAGCACCTTTGGCCAGGTTGGCGGTGACGATGGTGGACAACATTTCAGGCATGAGTCCGACCGCCAGGGCGATGGCGTATTTGACGGCACTGAAGATGCCGTCCCAGGAGGGGTCCTTGGCGATCATGATGAGGATGACCGGAGGGAGCATGCACACCATTATGCTCAAAAGTAACCTGACGACCTTCTGGGTACCGGTGTCGTAAGCTGTTTTCGGTCTTTTGCCGGACAACCTGTCGGCCATGTTGCCGAAGACGGTGTCGTTACCTACGTTGACGACCACACATTCAGCAGAACCGCCTACCACGCTGGTCCCCATGAAGGCGAGATTGCTGCATTCAAGGATGGGTTTGGCAGGACTGTCCGTGTCGGTGGATTTGGTGACGGAATCGGATTCTCCGGTGAGGGCGGACTGATCGATCTTCAGGTGGTTGGACTGTAAGATCCTCACATCGGCGGGGACGGTGTCCCCGGTGTCCATGATGATTATGTCACCTACCACAAGGTCCCTGGAGTCGATCTCTGCCTCTTCACTGTCACGGCGGACGGTGATGGTGAGGGCGACCATACTGATCAGTTTGTCCGCGACCTTGGTGTTCCTGGTCTCTTGTATGAATGATACCGCTCCCGAGATGAGGATCAGGGAGACGATGATGGTGACGAAGAGCCAATCATCGAGATAGCCTTTGACCAAAAGGTCGAGGATGCCGTCGTGTTCCACGTCCAATCCACAGAGGACGATATCTAGGAAAGCGTAACAGAACAATGCCAACGCGAAAATATTGCAGAACGCACGGTAGAACCTTCTGGCCACGCGGTGGCGGTCTTTGTTGGTGACGGTGTTCCTTCCGTATTGGACACGGGCGGCAGTTACCTCCTCTTGGGTGAGGCCTTCAGGCCGGCTTCCGAGCTCGTCCATCACGTCGACACAGTCTGCCGAGGTGGCGTACTTTATTCTTTCATCTGGTGTAAGCGTACCATTGGTCACGTTCGATTCCATTGAATCATGGTATTTGAAATAGGACCTTCTGGTGATAGTCAGAAGAGGGAATGTTGTTCCGTCAGAGACAAAATGTTTGTTGGTTGTTGCTGGGGAGACATAGGGGAGATGAATGCTGAAAGCTTAGGTGCACTGGATCGTTATGTTTCCAGAACAGTTGAAGGATCTCATTGAACAGACCTTGGTAAGTAGTAAGTTATGCAGAGGGGATTGTCAGGTTGTCAATCGTCGTTCTATGTTCCAGGTGCTCTTCAAACTATATACTGTAAAGGTATCTTCTTTCTAAAACACGCCAGAATATGGATGCATCATAAAAGTTCGACATTGGGGCTTTAGGCCCTTCTGGTCAAATTTCTTCACTTGCAGAATTCCAACATTTACCTTTGGTCAAGCAAGGGTCCCCTAAGGGGAAGCTCTT
>CAVHHN010000140.1:0-4407 GCA_963635855.1 Faecalibacterium sp. CAG:74
ATGTTTTAGAAAGAAATGTTCCATTGAAACCATATCCCAATGACTGATCATAGGGGCGGTCTGTTCATTTTTCAAATCAGATCCTTATGGACCCCTTGAGGGGTTCTGAACAGGTTCAATCAGGAAAAGGTTAGACAACAGCCGAAGAAATGTGCTCTGCATACTGCGGCAGCGTTCAACGTTTCGAATTAGATCAGATCGAAATTAGATTGGATGTTGACTGTATGATTTCAATGGAACGATTAGTTAACAACATTATTAATACTTGATTCACTGTTGGTGTATCAATGACTGATCCGTGAGGGTTATCGCGGTGCAGTATCAGGCGCGTAAATATGAACAAAGCATTGTTAATAGCCATGACGTTGGTCGCAGTTTCCGCATTTTTTATAGCGGAACACTCGGACAGTACCTTTGCGGACCCGGATTCCAACGTACAACTCAATGAAACCTCTTGGAATTACGATCCCAACACCAATGTATTGACCATAAGCGGAAGCGGACCGATGGAGGATTACCCCTCCCCTGATGCCCCATGGGCCGAGTATGCATGTTGCATAGAATCGATTGTTATCGAGGATTCGGTTACGACCATCGGAGCCTTTGCATTCACGGGATGTCTTACTGTTAAAACTGTGACCCTTGGAAACTCCGTCACTACGATCGGAAAGTGTGCTTTCGGTGGTTGCAGGTCCCTTTCAACTTTGAACGGGGGATCTTCCCTTACCACAATATCGGATTATGCCTTCTGTGATTGTCTCATTTTAAAATCGATAGATCTCCCTGACACCATCACAACCATAGGAGAACATGCATTCTCATCTTGTGCATTCAATGACATTCACCTTCCCGACTCCCTCAAAGAGATCGGAAACAACGCATTCTACAGTTGTTACTCACTCGAATCTGTGATCGTCCCGAATTCGGTCACGACCATCAGTGAAAATGCGTTCGATAACTGCACCTCTCTCAAAACAGTGGGTCTTGGAACGTCGGTTCAGACGATCGGTAACGGTGCATTCAATGGTTGCACTTCATTGAGGTCGGTTTACGACGTTAATTCTACAGATTCGGTCACAACAGTAGGGCAACATGCATTCGACGGTTGCGAATCGCTCGATTCTCTGAATTTTGGCTCTTGCATATCTGTGATATCGGACTATGCATTCTCCAACTGCCATGCCCTCAGGACCATGACTGTTCCAGATACGGTCACATCAATAGGGAATTACGCATTCGATCACTGCACCTCACTCGCCCACGTGACCATTGCAGATTCCGTCACCAAGATCGGATACAACGCATTCGATAACTGTACCTCTCTCCTGACCGTGGACCTCCCCAGTAACATTGGGAACCTCAGTGGCGGCATTTTCCTTAACTGCACTTCCCTCAAATCCGTGGTGATCCCCGACTCGGTCACTATCATCGGAAAATATGCATTCCAATCCTGTACCTCGCTGGAATCCGTTAAATTTAACGATAATCTTGCAGATATCGGCGAAGGTGCGTTTGAAAAATGTACCTCTTTGACCTCGATCACCATTCCAGATCAGGTGCACATTTTAGGAAATTCTGCATTTATGGGATGCTCATCCCTCAAATCGATAACATTTGGTAATTCCTTGCATACAGTCACCAGTAATGCATTCGCAAGCTGTCCAGCCCTCTCTGAGATATACAACTGGGATACAATAACATCTATCGAAGATCATGCATTTTTCAATAGTCTGAACAGTATGGACCACCTGTATATCTCTAAGAATCTTACCTACATCCACCGCAATGCGTTTGGTGCCGATGGTTGCACGATCTCATTCCACACACCTAGTTCATGGTACACGTGGGACGGCGAAAATACAGAAGTAGAGATCACTGCAGAGAACCTTGCTGGAAGGACCTATGAGAAAGGTACTGGTCCACTCCAACCTTGGTGGATAAGGTTCATAGAGGTCGACTGATCTATCAAACGTATTTCGAATAAACTTCAGTTGGGGTATATACATACCCCAAAACCCCTTATTTTTATGAGTTCATCATTATAGATGATTCCTTCTAATGTCATTTAAGATGCATGAGATATGCGGTTCACGACAATAATGGCGTGTTCTGAAAATCCATGATGGTACATACTATTCCAAAGGCTAATTTGCGTTATTATCTGTATTCTGGACATAGAACCGCAGATAAAACTCGGTTCTAATAAAGAAATATTTATACGATGTGTAGTAATTTATCATCTGTGCGGTTCGCCATTAATTTCACCTTCGGAACCGCACGGATATTCTATATTCCCTACTGAGACGAATCTTCTTTTGGTCCTGTGAGGACGTGATTTCAGTTACGTACTTGGAACGAAGATCGATGCATGGGAATTCGGCGATGATGTACTCTCAACAGTCATAAACAAGAACGATATTTCTCTATCAGAATGACCACTATGAACAAACAGATCAAAGATGTCGAGAGCCCTTTGGAAAAACTACTGACAGGCAACAAACGCTACGTCGATGGCGATTCTTGTGGAGACATGTCAGAAGATCGTAGGAAAGAAACCGAGGTTCACCAACATCCATATGCGGTCATCGTGACCTGCTCGGACTCCAGGGTCATCCCTGAAGCGATATTTTCAGCAAACCTCGGGGATCTTTTCGTCATTCGCACTGCAGGCAACACTGTGGACGATACTACACTCGGTTGCATCGAATATGCAATGGTACACCTCGGATGCCACTTCGTGATGGTTCTAGGGCATACACACTGCGGAGCCATAGCTGCCACCCTTGAGGACGAACACGGCAAATATTCTGGAACATTTACCAGGAAGATCGCTTCTGCGATCGGTTCTGAATCAGACCCTATCGTCGCATGCAAGATCAATATCCTGAACAGTGTCTCCGAATTGAAACAATGTTTCTCCGATGTTCCGGACCTGGTCTGCGTAGGCGCACTATATGATATTCGTTCAGGCAAGATACAATTGGTCGAACGTGCTTTCTAAATTTAAGCAAGGCTAAACTTTATTTATTAATTTAGCCATTCCTAAATATCCATTCGAAGGAGGAATAGAATGCAAAAAGCAATTGTATACTCTAGCCAAACAGGAAACACTGAAATGATGGCCGAAGCGGTCAAAGAAGGCGCTGAATCCACCGGTGCATCGGTGATCTATGCGACCGGTGACAATGCCGATTTAAACGCCGTACTCTCAAGCGACGTGCTCATTCTCGGCAGCCCCGCAATGGGCGATGAGATCCTTGACGACCCCATGGAAGACTTCTTCACCGCCATCGAGGGAAAAATCGCAGGAAAGAAGATCGCGATCTTCGGTTCTTATGACTGGGGAGATGGTCAATGGCTCCGCGACTGGGCAGACCGCATATCCGCAGCCGGTGCGACCTGTATCAACGGGGAAGGACTCATGGTAAACCTTACCCCCGATGCTGCAGGGCTTGAACTCTGCCGTGAACTTGGTAGGTCTGCACAGTGAAACTTCTGGGCCTTTGGGCCCATTTCTTTTTGAAACCCAATTCCTCATTCCAAAATAGTAACTAAAAATCATATAACAAGGTTCTGAACCACTACTGAGGGCATTGAAATTGATTGTCGATTGCATTTTTCACAAGGTATTTAACCCCCATCCCAATTTGTAAAACATGGCGATAGGCAGTTACTGTCCTAAATGTGGAATGAAATGTGATGAAGACTCCAAGTTCTGTTCATTCTGTGGAAACCCCCTGGATTATATTGCTCCGAATACTTCCAACTTCTCTGATAGAAAGAAGCCGTACACCCCTTGGGGGAAGCCAGTTGTCGGTGAAAAAAGTGGCGCCATTGCAGTTTTGCTATCGCTTTTAATACCTGGCCTCGGCACAGTTTATGCCGGGAGAGGATTGAGGGGCCTCGGATTATTCCTCGGCGTGTTCGTGGTATATTTCCTGTGGGCCTCTTGGTCATTTTCTTGGATAGGAAATGGACCTGGCGGATTTATTCTGGGTTCAATAGTGGCCCTGGCATACTACATTTTCGTGTTATACGATGGATATGCGTCCTGTAAAATCAACAATAGATTGTGGTATCAATACCTTGGATATTGAATCCATTTCAATGCTAATGATCCTAACCAGTGACGAACACAAATCCCGCAACATCGAATTGGTTCCATTGAAATCATGCGGTCAACATCCAACCATTTCGATCTGAGCGAATTCGAAACGTTCAACACTACCAGAATAAGCTGAGCACATTTCTTCTGCTGTTGTCTAACCTTTCCTGATTATAACTGCTCAGAAGTCTCCCAGGGTATCCAAAAGAATCTAATTTGAAAAATGAACAGACCGACCCTAAGATCAGTCATTGAGACATGGTTTCAATGGAACCCTTCTTTCTAGAACCTTTAAAGGTCTC
>CAVHHN010000141.1:0-4325 GCA_963635855.1 Faecalibacterium sp. CAG:74
TAGTAGGTTAATTGTAAAAATATATTACAAATTTGATAAATGTAATAAAAAATTACAAATTAAATAATAATAATAATAAAATACATTGGATTGTAAGATAATTTAAATAATATCTCGGGTATTGATATCTATGATGTTAAATCATAACACCATTACGAAAAATCTCCGCAATCTTCGCGAAAGACAAAAAATGAATCAAGAAGAGTTTGCAAACAAGATCGGAGTGGCCCGCCCCACTATTTCCTATTGGGAGAAAGGAAAGGTACTGCCCACCACCGAACAGCTCTTTACAATTGCATGCACTTTCGGTGTGAGCATCGATGCACTAATTGGCCTTAACCTTAAAACAAAAACATGGGCAGTTCCCGATACCTCAGTGCTCGTAGAACGCCCTCGTATTATCAATGAGTTGTGCAGTAGGTTCACTTATGTCGTCATTTCCGAGACGGTCGTATCTGAGCTGAATGGTTTAAAAGACCACAATACTCATCGGAGCAAGCAAGCCGCGCTAGTAATGAAGATCATCTCTACCGAAAGGCAGAAGGAAAAAGGCAATCTCCAGATCAAGGGTGATGTAAGTGAGAAACCAGTCAACGATGATCGTATCATTGACCTTGCAATCAGTATTTCCGAAGAACATCCGGAGGATGAGGTGTATGTGCTAAGCAATGACACATACTTCTCCTGTCAAAAGGATCAACTAGGGGTGAAGTTCCCGACGCTAGTTGAATATGATACGATGTTTGTGGAGGGCACTTTATCTTTTGATCTTAATGCCACTAAAGAATTCTACGATTTGGTGAAGTCGAAGTCTGTGGAAAAAGCTTCTAAGAGATATAATAAAGGCCTTGTGGACCCGAACTACCTGGATGTTGAAACCGGCTTCAGCCCGCTTATTCAGGCTGTGCGCAAAGGTGACCACCAGATGGTGAAGTATCTTCTAAGTATTCCTGAGATTGATATCAACAAGCTTGATGACAGGAAATATCGTCTCCCCCCAGTGTCCCATGCCGTCCAGATGAATGATATTGAAATGGTCCAGATCTTAATCGATGCTGGATGTGACGTCAACCGTGGCAGTCATGGAAAGAACTACGGAAATAGCCCACTTATGATTGCTGGATGGAATGGAAGAACAGAGATCGCCAAGATCCTTCTCGAAGCCGATGCATGCCCCAATCAGCAAGATGCAAATGGTTTCACTCCCCTTATGAAAGCTTGCATCAACGAACACATAGACACAGCAAAACTTCTGATTGGTGTGACAGACAAGAGAATCAGAGATCATGATGATCTCACTGCTTTGGACCACGCAAACAGATCCAAGAGTCAGGAACTCAAGAAGTTATTTACTGAAGGAGATCTCCAATGATAGACAGGTGTTGCATCTCGCTAACCGAGAAATGTAATCTCCGCTGCAAATACTGTCATTTCACTTTGAAAGGCCGGAGATCCAGGGATGTTACTTATGACGAAGTGGGTGGAATACTTCGTTCGATTCAGGAATATGTACTATCTAACAGCCTTTCTTCATTCAAGATAGGTATCGTCGGTGGCGGTGAGCCAACACTACGTTTCGGTTTATTGGAACATGTGGTGGAGGTGCTGGAAAAATACCCTGCGATCCATATGTACACCATCAGCAACGGTTTCAACCTGTCAGATGAGCAACTTAACTTCTTCTTCGAACACAAAACCAATCTCGATCTCTGTTTATCTATTGATGGGAACCAAGCAATGCATGACATCAACCGTATCGATGTCAATGGAAACGGTACGTTCCAGCAAGTAATGAGAGGTGCATGTCGTTACGAAAAGCTATTTGGAGAAAAACCCGCTGTCAACTGTACGATAACTCCCGAGCATCTCGATAGATCTGAGGAAATTATCCGTTTCTTTGTTGACAATGGATTCCGGAGGGTGACTTTCTCAAAGTTATTCGATAGCGGTTCGGTTATCTGCGAGAAAAAGTTTGACGAGTTCTTGCACAATGCTTGTGAAAAACTGATTTTGCGTCAGATGAATGATGTAATGATCTATGATTGCTGCCAGTACGGAAGATTATGCGGAGTGGGTAGGACCAATATCTACTACGCATCAGGGAAGGTCTACCCATGCGGAAGGTTCGCGGGCAGGGAAGAATTCTGTCTAGGGGATGCTACTGACAGCCTAGACCTTATCGAATCGCGCCTAAACACCATCAAACCATGTGCGGACGGCCTATGCTATTACGATGAAATGATTAAAAACAAGAAGGTTAAACAATGAAATTTGTATTATATGGCCTGCCCTGTGCAGGCAAGGATTACCTTTTGGAACATCTTCCATTTTTGTTCCACATAAAAGGTTCTGCATGGCTGAATGACCAATGCGATGGAAAATTCAGGAGTCTTTCATCCGATAAACAGGATGAACTCCGGAAGGATTTTATTGAATACGTCAGAACATGCAATAAAAATCTCATCGTCGACGGACATTACAGTTTCCCATCTGAGAACGGGTTTACGAAAGTATTTACCGAATCTGACGGAGACTGTTACGATGTTTTCATTTATATGGACACTCCAGCCGAGATAATTTATGAAAGGATCCAATCCTCGGAGAAAAATCAGATCTATTCCCAGATATCTATCGAGGATATTAAGAAATGGAAAGAATATGAAATCAGTTCCCTATTCAACGAAGTACTTGTTAGGGGTAAGGAATTCCTCCTTTTGGATAGCGACATCGAGGAATTTGCGGAATTTCTTAAGGGTGTCATCGAACACAAGTTTTTGTTGGCACCTGAAGTATCACGGATGGCTGCGGACCGTATAATGGCAGCGACCACGTCCAAAATAATTGTCCTTTCGGATGGGGATAAGACCTTGACAGTGAGCGATCTTACTAAAAGTGTTCCTGTTCCAGAAGATATGAAACGTAAAGGGATCTTTGATGGCGACAAATACACAACATATCAGTTCTGGAAGGCGCGTAAGGCCCATTCGTCATTGAGCGATCTTCCCGAAAGAATAAATGTAGCAGTACAGGGGGCTGAATTCTACGCGCCCCTTCTGGAGGATCTTTCTCATATCAGGGGGTATAAGGTTATTGTCTCTGCAGGTCTCGAAGATCTTTGGGCTCTTGCAGCAGAAAAATCCGGAGTTATGGATATGGCCATCGGATCCGATTCCAAAGGTCTGCGCAACATGTCTCAACTTGGCAAAGCATATCTTGCAAGGTATCTCAAAGATGCCGGTCGCACGATTGTTGCACTGGGTGACAATATGGTGGACTACTACATGTTGATCGAGGCGGATAATGGATATGTGATTGCGCATGCGAAGAAAAACAACTCTTTGCAAAATAAGATACGCAATGGAACGAAACTGAAACAGCCCGCAAGCAATCAGGTGAAATTTGAAGGTGTAAAGGAGGTGGTGTCGATTCATGAAGATATTGAATGAAATCCTCAACAATGAAGAAATAGGTAGCTTGATCTCAGTGTGTAAGAGCAATTCCGGTAAAATGGGAAGAGAACTCAGAGAGGCCCAACATCGTCTTGGTATGATAATGGCGGAACTTATATCCAGAGATCACGGATCTGCCAAACCATATGCTGTGGTGGCCCTTATGAGGTCTGCACTTCCCTTTTCCGAAGGCATAGCTGATGTGCTGGACTGCCCAATACTTTTCCTAGACGAAAAGCATGACATTCGTTGGAAGATGAATGATTGTGATAACAAGTTTATCCGTGAAAACTATGAAATTATCAACAAGTCCACACTTATTCTAGCAGATGCGGTGATCAATACTGGGGAGACCATCATGCAGATTTACAATACATTGAGCAAGATATGCGATGAAATCATTCTTGCCGCCAATGTTGTGCAAGAGGATTTCGATGAGGGGCCTTCCAATACATACTGCGTAAGAGTATCTTCGAACAAGTTCAAAGGAGGTCAGGTACTGAAACAGAACGGAAATATAGGTCCAGATACTGGAGATCGTCTCTTCCGTACGTTAACAAACATTGAATGATTCTTCACATTTGACCTCTCGGAGGCATATCTCACGAGAGGTCAATACGGTGTACGTAGGGTTATTGGTTGTGGGGTGGATTTCTGCAATTCGATATAAGTCTACGAAATAGAAAAAAATCGCACGGAACCCCGTACTCTCTCACACTGAGTGCAAGGTTGCGGTCCCCGTGCTTAACATTTGAAATATCTCTTGCCACTATTAAAAACATCTTAATCAACGACTTAAATCTTTGTATATTTTTATACATACCCAAATCTTCACTTTATCTGGGATACAGACTCACTGCTCCGACCCCGTTTCTT
>CAVHHN010000142.1:0-4276 GCA_963635855.1 Faecalibacterium sp. CAG:74
TTTTATCAAAAACAGAGAAAATCAGGGTTATGCGCAAGCGATTTTAATGGAATAATTAGAATGACCCGGCCATTTACCAATGGTATTCCAATATCCCATTGGGTGAGTAAACCACTACTACGAACATAATACCACCGAAGGCCTTGAACAGCCTCCGGGGCACTCATGTTCCGATTAAAGATTTTTGAATATCAGATCTCACTCAGCATCAGGATTGAACTCTTCCGCATCTTCGATGCCCAGATCTCCCGCAAGGGAGATTATCTGAAGTTCCTGAAGTTTGTCGTCGTCGACAAGCGACGGAGATCCGTCGAGGAGAGAGACAGCCTTCTTGTTCTTGGGGAATGCAATGACCTCTCTGATTGTATCCTTATTGAGAAGGATCGCACAGATCCTGTCGATACCGATGGCGATCCCACCATGGGGTGGAGCACCGTAACTGAGGGCCTCCACGAAGTAATCGAACTTGGCCTCGATCTGTTCATCCGAAAGACCCAGCTTGTGGAATACCGCCCTCTGCATCTCCGCAGTGTGGATACGTTCCGAACCTGAACCTAATTCATTACCGTTCAAACAAAGATCGAAACTGGCCCCGCCGCATTTGGGATCGTCGATGTCCCCGAGAGGAAGAACGAACGGATGGTGGAATGCATCATGTTTCCCTGAAACCGGATCGATCTCGAACAGAGGGTTCTTGTCCATCCAGAAGAACATGAACTCATTTTCCGGAACAAGACCCAGATCCTCTGCGATCTTTTTCCTGAGGAATCCTCCACCTTCATAAGTGGCCTTCCAAGGTCCTGCGATAAGGAACACAAGGTCCCCTTCCTCGGCACCAAGGGTCTTCCTGATGTTCTCGAGTATCTCCGGAGTGAAATATTTGGTGATGTTGCTGGTAAGGACACCGTTCTCGCACCTCATCCAGGTGAGCCCTCCGAGTCCGACCTTCTTTGCATAGTTGATGTAACGGTCGACCTCGTTCCTTCCGACCTCTCCATACTCTTTCTTGACGCATATACCGGCGACGATACCGCCCTCGGAAAGGATACTCTGGAATATCTTATACGGAACTTCCCTGACGACATCAGTGAGCTTGACCCATTCCAACCCATATCTCATATCGGGTTTGTCGGAACCGAAACGTTCCATGGCATCGTGATATCCGATGTGAGGGAACGGTGTTTTAAGTTCAGTACCATAAAGACCTTTCCACATATACGCGACCATTCCCTCGATAAGGTCCTGGATATCCTTACTGTCCACAAAGGACATCTCAAGGTCCAACTGAGTGAACTCGGGCTGACGGTCCTTACGGGAATCCTCATCACGGAAACACCTTGCCACCTGGTAGTACCTATCCATACCTCCGACCATCAGCATCTGCTTGAACTGCTGAGGGGACTGGGGAAGAGCATAGAATGTACCGGGGTGGATACGCGAGGGGATGATGTAATCCCTGGCACCCTCGGGGGTAGACCTTCCGAGCATCGGGGTCTCGATCTCCAGGAATCCCTGGCTTTCGAGATACACCCTTGCAAGATGCACGAGTTTGCTCCTGAACTGGATGCTCTTGATCATCTCGGTCCTTCTGAGATCGAGATACCTGTACTTCATACGGGTGTCCTCGTCAGGGAGGACGCCTTCCTTCTGATCTCCGATCTCGAAAGGAGGTAATTTCGACTTTGCGAGAAGTTCTGCATGGGTGATGAGAACCTCGATCTCCCCGGTGGGGTTCGACTCGACAGAGGTCCCTTCCACTCTTGCCCTCACGATACCTTCGATGAGGACACAGGACTCACGGGAAAAGGAGTTCATGGCCGATTCGATCTCATCCTTGTTCGTACCGGCAGGAAGGTCATCGGGATCGAAAACGACCTGGGTGATACCATAACGGTCGGCGAGGTCTATGAATGCCACCCCTCCGTGGTCCCTGGAAAATCTGACCCATCCTTCGAGACATACTGTTTTTCCGATGTCGGAGGACCGGAGTTCTCCGCATGTGTTCGTTCTTCTCATTGAGATTCCTCAGTTAATATAAAATGCGCATTACTTACGCGATATAAAAATACGCCAGAGCGCTCAGGAGGGTCACTCCTGTTTGCCGAACAGATTGGGGACGAACTCGTTCTCCGATTTGACTATGTTCAGCACGACAGAGGTGTTGGTCTTGTGGACACCTTCGAGCGAGTTGATCTTCTTGACCACTGCGGAGAATTCGTCACGGTTCAAACAAGTGACCAGAACGACAATGTCCGCTTCACCGGTGACATCATAGATCGCAACTACCTCTGGGATATTGCGAAGTTCGTTCTCGACCCCAACGATCTCGTCTGAATAAATATGCACCAATCCGGTGTAATCGTATCCCATGGCGACATAATCGACCTTGGCGCGAGAACCTTTGATCACACCCATCTTCTCCAGACGTTTGACCCTCTGGATCAGTGTGGTGGGATGGACCCCGAGCTGTTTGGCCAACTGTCTGTAAGAGCCCTGACTGGAATTACACATCATTTCGATTATACGTTTGTCCAGTTCATCAAACTCTTTTAAGTCACCCATTGGTCTACCTCGCACATCCAACAGCAAACACCTATAAAACATCTGGCACAATGAATTATTTGATTTCCGTAAATTCGTTATACTCTCAACCGATACATGGTCCAGATACAATGGCGGATGAAGTTTTCAGAAACGATGCATATATGTCCGTGTTCGAAGCAGGTGTCGTCTCGGTCGACGGGGACAAAGTGATCCTGGATTGCACAGCGTTCTATCCCGGAGGAGGAGGACAGGTCTGCGACACTGGCACATTGCAGGGTTTCCGGGTGACGGATGTCCATTACGAAGGACATGAGATAGTCCACATCGTCCCTGGCAATGACCTGAAACCAGGAATGAGGATATGGGGAGAGATCGACTGGAACAGACGCTATGACCTTATGATGGGGCACACCGGAGAACATCTTTTGTTCTGCGCCCTTCATAAACAGGACCCGGAACTTAAGATCACCAAGATATTCATCGGCCCTGACGAGAAATACGCCATTGTCAACCACGACCTTTCCTGGGAGCAGATCGAGGCCGCGATGGAATTCGCCAACAAAGCCATCGCAGACAATCTGCCGGTCCGTAAAACCGTGATGTGTAAAGATGACCCAGACATAAGTAAGGTACGTATCAAACTTGAAAGTATAGCAGATGATGAGGAGATCACCGTGGTGTCCATCGGCGATATCGATCACTCAGCTTGTTGTGGAACTCACATTGTGGAGACATCCGAACTCGGGATGCTGTTCGTCGATAGGAAGGTCTCTGCTGGAAAAGACGGCACTGCCATTCATTTCAAGGTCGGCAAGGCCGCACAGGAAAGTGCGATGAAACTTGCCAACCTCTGTCTCAGGGTGATCGAAGAGGCCAACAGCAAACCTGTGGACCTCGTCCGCTCAGTGGCCAATATGAAGAACGAACTTGCCATTGTAGCTGAATCAAGAAAAGCAAGAACCAGACAACAGATCGATAACCTGAAGATCGAACAGGTCGGAGGGGTCGACACCTACTGCGGAATGTTCGTTGATGCGGATAAGAAGATCGTTTCCGAAGCCGCTGAAAAATTCAGATCGAAAGGTGGTGTGGTCGCATTTGTGTCAGTGTCCGACACTATCTCGGTAATTCTAGCTTCCGGATGCCCCAAGGTCGATTGCAAAAAACTGCTTCCGGAGATCATCTCTCCTTTCGGAGGACGTGGCGGTGGAAAACCAGACTTTGCCCAAGGTGGTATCCAAGATAGGGCCGTTTCGGACAAACTCTATACCACAATAATCGATTCCATCAAGAAATGTCTGAACGGCTGAACGCCTTCTGTGATGGGGTTCCATTGAAATCATGCTGTCAAACCAACCTAATTTCGATCTGATCGAATTCGAAACGTTGAACGCTGCCACCGTTAGCAGAGCACATTTCTTCTGCTGTTGTCTAACCATTCCATGAGTGTAACTGTTCAGAACCCCCTCTAGGGGATCAAAAAGAATCTAATCTAAAAATGTGAAGACTGACCTTGAGACCGAGTTATTGAGATATGGTTTCAACGACCCCTACTTTCTAAAAAATCTAATAATCTCAAATAACGTCTTCTTTATAGCCCTTAACACAATATACCAAGTATGGCCGAGGGCGAGCAGAAACTGATGATTCCGATCGGAGTGGACAATTTCATTAAGATCCGTAAAGAAGGATACTACTTCGTAGATAAGTCCGAATTGATATCGGATATTCT
>CAVHHN010000143.1:0-4218 GCA_963635855.1 Faecalibacterium sp. CAG:74
ATTGTATGGAATCGCATTCAAAGCAAAGACCGCCAAGGTACTTCTCGAAGAGACCTGCCTATAACCAATAAGGTCACTTGCTCAAATGCGATTCGGGCCAGATAACAACAGAGAGAAATATGCTCTGCTTACTGTAGCTACACCCAATGTTTCGAATTCGATCAGGTTGAAAGTAGATCGGATGTGGCAGTATGATTTCGATGAGACCATTCTTTACCGATTCTATATATCGATATATGGGGCATTCAGTAGATTTTCTTATCAAATGGGGCACGAATGCTGAATTGGATTGGATATGGTATATTCAGATCGTTCCACGATATCTTCTCGGAGGCCAGGACAATGATATTCCCCTTACCTTGTGTGATATCCTGCCATATTTCTTTTATTTTTTAGGTATTCCAAAATCATTATTTAGATAATTCGTAAATATTTTTCGAAATTCGTAAAAAACAGCCATTTTCACGTTGTTTTTGTATGAATGATTTTCGGTTTTCCACGAAATTCGTAGTTATATGGGCTAAAGTTTATATTGAATGTATTGTTCAGGCTTATTGGTAAGCTTATGGACACTGAAATCTGTTGGCATGGAAGAGGAGGTCAGGGTGTCGTCACTGCGAACGAGATCCTCGCCGAATCCGCCATTTATTCCGGTAAGTATGTTAAAGCATTCCCCGAGTTCGGACCTGAGAGGATGGGAGCGCCTATCAGGGCGTTCGCCAGGATCTCAGACCACCCTGTCAGGGTACACACCCAAGTTTATGAACCCGATATCGTCATTGTGATCGACCCCACCCTGATCGGGAAGGTCGATGTTGCCAAAGGTCTCAAAGACGGAGGGTTCATCCTAGCAAATTATGATGGAACCCCGGCCGAACTTCAGAAGGCCATCGGGACCACTGCCGAATGTCACGCTGTGAAGGCCACCGAGATCGCAATTCAGGAAATCGGAAAACCCTTGGTCAACACAGCTATGCTTGGCGCACTTGTCAAGCTTCGTCCCCTCATCTCATACAATGACATGGAGGACAACATCACCGACAAATTCACCGGCAAATTATCAGATAAACTCATCGTGAAGAACCTTTCTGCCCTCAAGAGGGCATATGAGGAGGTGCAGTGAATGGTCAATATAGCAGATTACAAAGATATGATCATCGGATCCCGTGTCATCGAACCGGGCAACTCCGAAAACTTCCACACCGGTGACTGGAGGTCCAAGACACCTGTCATCGACATCGATGCCTGCATCGATTGTCTGACCTGCTGGATCTACTGTCCTGATGACTGTATCACCGTTGTGGACAATGAGGTGAAAGGAGCAAAACTCTCACACTGTAAAGGATGTGGGATCTGTGCAAAGGTCTGCCCCAAGAACGCCATTACCATGAGGGAGGATGTCCAATGACCAGTAAGGTCGGAAGGGACATCGCCATCAACGGTGACGGTGCTGTCGCCCTCGCCTGGAAGCAGATGAATCCCGATGTCTGTGCGGCATATCCCATAACTCCACAGACCATCATCGTCGAGGATTTCGCGAAATATGTGGCCAATGGAGAAGTTGACACCGAATTCGTGGATGTCGAATCGGAGCACTCGGCCCTGACCCTCTGTACCACCTCTTCTGCAGCAGGTGCCAGGACGTTCACTGCCACTGCGTCGCAGGGTCTCGCTTACATGTGGGAGATGTTGCCGATCACCTCTGCCATGAGGACACCGGTAATGATGGCGGTCGCCAACAGGACCGTCAGCGGACCTATCAACATCAATAACGACCACGGAGATGTCATGTCCGCCAGAGATACTGGATGGCTTTCTCTCTTCAGTGAGAACGTGCAAGAGGCCTACGATATGAGCATCATCGGTCTCAAGATCGCCGAAGACCCAGAGGTTCAGCTTCCTGTTCTCGTCAACCTCGATGGATTCATCCTCACCCATGCAATCGAGAGGATGACCCCTCTCGAGACACACGCTGTCAGGGATTATGTCGGACCCTTCAAACCCATGTATCCCATGCTTGACACGGACCACCCGGTCACTCACAACCTGATGGATGGGCCCCTCTTCTACTTCCCTCACAAGTACCAATTGGTCCTTGCCATGAGGAATGCCATCGGTGTCGCCAAAGATGCCATGGCCCAGTTCAAAGACATCTCCGGAAGGGAATACCACCTCGTGGAGGAGTATATGTGCGAAGATGCTGACTATGTGGCATTCGTCCTTGGATCTTCCTTCGGAACCATGAAGGAGGCAGTCGATAGACTCAGGAGCGAAGGAATGAAGGTCGGCGTTGCCATGCCCAGGGTATACAGGCCCTGGCCTGCGGAAGACATCGCCAAGGTCGTAAAGGGAAAGAAAGGCATATTGGTCATGGACAGACACCTGTCGGTCGGAGCCTATGGACCTATGTTCCCTGAGATCTGTGCCGCGGCCGCCCTCAACGGAAAAATGCCGAAGATGTACAACTTCATCTACGGTCTTGGTGGAGCCGATACAATGGTCTCTGATTTCATGAACGTCTACAAACAGGTAGATGCTGGAACTGCTAAGGATATCAATTTCGTGGGGGTGAAGGAATGAGCGGACTTTCATTGAAGGAACTCAACGCCGATGTTCCAGTGAGGCTATGTAGCGGTCACAGGCTCTGTGCCGGATGTGCGGAAGCCATCATCGCAAGGCAGGTCCTCATGGGAACCAACAAGGACGTTGCGGTCTCCTGTTCGACCGGATGTTTCGAGGTTTCCACCACCATCTTCCCTTACACTTCCTGGAACTGTTCCATGGTCCACACCGCATTCGGGAATGGAGCTGCTGCAATAGCGGGTCTCGAAACCGCATACAAATCTCTGAAAAGGCAGGGAAAGCTCAACAAGGACATCAAGTTCGTCAACTTCGCAGGAGACGGTGCGACCTACGATATCGGTCTCCAGTCACTCTCCGGTGCTATGGAAAGGGGACACGAGATGGTCTATGTCTGCTTCAACAACGAAGCATACATGAACACCGGCATCCAGAGGTCCTCTGCTACCGAAAAGGGAGCATCCACTACAACCTCCTGGAACGGAAGCGAATCTTATGGAAAGAAAGAGTTCCCCAAGGACATGACCGCGGTTATGGTCGCACATAATATCCCTTATGTCGCACAGACCGCACCTCATGCCTGGAGAGATATGGTTCAGAAGTCACACAAGGCATTCGAATGTGGTGGACCGGCCTTCATCAATGCCATATCTCCCTGTCCCAGAGGATGGAGATTTGATTCGAGTGACACGATCACGATCTCTAAACTCGCGGTGGAAACCTGCGTTTGGCCACTCTTTGAGGTCATCAATGGAGAGTACCACCTTTCCTCGGAGAGTCAGAGGATTGCAGATGGTAAAACCGAGAAGAAACCTGTCACGGACTGGTTCAATTCCCAGGGCAGGTTCAAGCACCTCAAAGATGAAAGATGGATCGATGTCGTCGATGAGATCCAGGAAGAGCTTGATCGCAGATGGAAAAAGCTCATCAAACTTTCTGAGATGTCCGAGTAAAACATTTAAATGGCTGCCACGGGCCATTGATCGTGGCATTTTTGATCCTTACTGTGCTCCAAATTTGAAATGTTTGTGATGGGCAAATATAGATCCACGGGGGCTACAATTTCAAAAATGGGGTTTAAGGATAATTATGGAAAGATCTGAACTCATTTTACCCTCCCTCTGATGAGGAGACCATATCTTTGAAAAAATAAATTTCCTAAATACCTTACATGTGGCGGTATTAAGAAAACGATTCCAACGATAGAGAATCTGCTGTAAATCATCTGGCACATGAAGCATTGGAACTGGTCA
This sequence comes from Faecalibacterium sp. CAG:74, assembly GCA_963635855.1. Classification (GTDB taxonomy): domain Archaea; phylum Thermoplasmatota; class Thermoplasmata; order Methanomassiliicoccales; family Methanomethylophilaceae; genus Methanomethylophilus. Next base: position 3,834 of record CAVHHN010000143.1, read on the forward strand.
CAGGAAAGATTACTGCAGATGTCTTAAGGAAGTACCTACTGTATGGTATCATGTTCAAAGCAAAAACAGCCACATACTTCATGAAGAAAAGCATTTGTGATTGCGTTGTAACCACCCTGTAAAGCTTTTTGATAGGAAGAAATTGGGAATAACATCAGGTGTGAATAACGCCTCTTTTATAGTCATTAACACAATATACCAAATATGGCTGAGGGAGAGCAGAAACTGAAGATTCCGATCGGAAAAGATAATTTCATAAAAATCCGTGAAGGCGGATACTACTTCGTAGATAAGTCCGAATTGATATCGGATATTCTTAGAGACGGTTCTGAGGTCTTCCTTTTCACAAGACCTAGACGTTTCGGTAAATCCCTCAATCTCTCCA
>CAVHHN010000144.1:0-4205 GCA_963635855.1 Faecalibacterium sp. CAG:74
ATCATTTTGGATCCCCTGGGAATTCCGAATAGTTACAAATCAGGAATGGTTAGACAACAGCAGAGAGAAATGTGCTCAGCTTACTGTGGCAGCGTTCAACGTTTCGAATACGATCAGATTGAAATCGGGTTGGATGTTGACAGCACGATTTCAATGGAACCGCGGTATGATTTCTTTATACCACATATCCATTCGGTGAACATGACGTTCACCGAAGACACCTGGTTCTGGTATCTTTTGACCGAGGCATACGACGGACACATCGAAGGTTCTGGTGTCAGGGAGATCTACACCATCACCCGCATTCATTCAAATGCGGTCGAGGTCAAGAAAGAGGTTCCGGGTCTGAAAGAACCCGAGATCCTTCACACTATGATGTCCTACGGTTCCTGTATTTTCGATCTTTCCAAGCTTGCGGTCATGGGACAGGAGACCATTGACACCTGTTTGGGAAAAGTGAAATGCGATCTTCTCAAATTCGTCGGCGGAAACGAAGAGCTCACCGCATATGTGGACAAGAAGAACATCGTCTATCGGTACGCTCAGCAGATCAAAAGGGCAGATGGAAAACTCCACACCTATGCGCGGGAGCTAGTGGCGATCGGACTTTGATCACAATCTGATCAAAAGGAAGTACGTCTCATTATCTCCGGAATCTTCAATGTTCTCTCTGATGAGACTTAATCCGTAATGTTCACCTGCCGACATCCTGCAGATAACCCCACAGTCGTCAGGCAGTTCCCCTTTAGAGAGCATTTCGGCCGCATATGCAGTATCAGAGCAATCAGTTTGAACTGCATCAGGGTAAAGCTCGGAAAGAGTGTTTTTGCATTGACCCAGAGCTTGGATGTGCGAACAGATCCTGTTGATCTTCGAGTCTTTGGACCTGGCAAAAAGGCAGTGGTGGATGTGTTCCGACCCCTCCAACACTTTAGTGTATTGAACGTCAGTAAGGGACTTGACCGTTTCCAGAACATCACCTGCGGAGGAGTTCCTGACCGCTAAAACAGCAAAATCGATCTTATGTTCTTTCAATGCGGCAACGGTGTCCTTGGAGGACATGAGCGCAACCATTTCTACATTGTTCCAGTTCATTTCACGGCGGAATTCGAGTGCCATTGCTTCAGTATTGGAGAACGGGATCCCCATATAACCCAGTCTGACCTTTCCGGACATCATTTCTTTCAGACCACCCAATAAGGAGGTACTTTTTAACATTGACCGATAAAAACGACGGTCACTCCTTACCATCCTTAGGTTTTTCCTTGATGGCGACCTTCTTTCTCTGCCTTCCCCCGGTCTTGCGGATCTTGTTCTGGTCGATCGCCCATTGATAGTTGTCGATCTCGTTCGGAGCCACCAGGACCAGGTCGCCCTTTTTGTATTTCATTCCAGTGCTCCAGTTAGTGAACGGGGCGAGGACACGATATTCATCCGCATCCATCACGATCTCCCGGATATTGGGTCTGCCTTTCATGGCAGAATAGGTTCCAGCGAAGGGTATGACCTTTCCATCTTTCACTTCGATGACGCTGGTGCAGACCGCATCCAAGAAATATCTGTCATGGGTAACGGTCAGGATAGTGCCAGTGTATTCATTCAAGGCCTCTTCGATAGCATGCCGCGCAGGGATGTCGAGATAATTTGTAGGTTCGTCCAGGATAAGGATATTGGTCTCGTTAAGAAGGAGGATGGTAAGCGCCACCCTGCATCTCTGTCCTCCCGAAAGAGTGGACATCGGTCTATCCACCTCCTCGTTCCCGAGGAGGAATCTTGCAAGCAGTTTTCTTGCTTCACCTCTCCTCTCCTTTCCGATGATCTGCAAAACCTGCTCCTCTGCGGTAAGTCTGAGGTCGAGGTTCTCATGGGTCTGAGAGTAATATCCGATCTTGTTTCCCGGTGCGGTCCAGAAATCGCCCTCGATCGGTATCTCTCCAAGCAATGCTTTGATGAGCGTGGATTTCCCCTGACCGTTAGCTCCGAAGATGCCGATCTTATCTCCTTTATGGATATCGAGATCGATATGTTCCAGCAGTGGTTTTTCGGAACCAGGATAAGCAATCGAACAGTCTTTGAGGATGTATACGTTCTTTCCAGATTTGCTGGCGACCTGGATCCTTACAGTGATCTCCCGGGATTCCTCAGGTTTCTCCTTCACATCCATCTTTTCGATCATTTTCTGACGGATCTTGTGGGTACCCATGAACCATTGATCATGGCGCATCTTATCCGCGATGGCCTGTTGGGCACGTTTGTTCTGACTGTACTTCAGGTACTCTTTTTCCATCCTGTCAAGGTCGATCATTTTCTTCATGATGAAGTCAGAATAATTTCCTCTGTACTCTCTGGTCTTTCCGTTCTCGATCTCCACCATCTTGGTGGCCATTTTGTCAAGGAAATACCTGTCATGCGAGACGACAAGGAATGCACAACGGGTCTTCAGCACATAATCTTCAAGCCACTCTATAGTATAGATGTCCAAATGAGATGTAGGCTCGTCCATGATAAGAATGTCGCATTCTTCTGCCTGAACGACGATACGTGCAAGCATGACCTTGGCCCTTTCTCCTCCGGAAAGGGTGTCCATATAACGGTCCATAAAGGTCTTGTTCAGACCTACCTGGGTCATTGCAGAGATAAGTGTTTTTTCATCACCCACATCGGTGCTTTTGAGCCTCTGTTCGAGTTCTGCATATTCCGTGGCAATAGAGTTCCAGTCGAGGTCCTGCCCAGAAGCCATGATGGAATCGATCTCATGCATGCGGCGTTTGATGTTCTCTATATGACCATAGGGTCTTCCCAATACCTCGCGGACAGTGAAATGTCCCCCCTCCGAGAATTGTTCCAGGTATCCGATCCTTTGGGTCTGTTTCTTTATCTCACCGGTGTCATAGGATTCGATACCCAATAAAATCTTGATGAATGTGCTTTTTCCAGCACCGTTCAGACCTATTAGCCCGATGGCATCATGCTCGTTGATCTGGATGTTGGCATCGACAAGCACCTTTTTGGGCCCATAGGACTTTGTGACAGATTCTGCTCTGAACAGCATAACATCACAGGGGATGTGCCCAGACAATATATCATTAACCAGTGTCAGTGCATGAAGATTGAACTTGTTAAGTCCTCAACATCTGTATTTATAGGGAATCAATAGCGTCTCTTTTATAATCGGGAGGCAATATACAAAGTATGTCAGGAGAGGGGAAGAGGTTGGAAGTACCAATAGGAGTCGACGACTTCAAAACGATCCGTCAGGTGGGATTGTATTTTGTAGATAAGAGCGAACTTATTTCAGACCTCCTTGTAAATCCTACTGGGGCTTATCTATTCACAAGACCCAGACGTTTCGGTAAGTCCCTCAATCTCTCCATGCTCGATGCATTCTTCAACCTGAAATACAAAGGAAACAACTGGTTCGACGGATTGAAGATCAACGATCATCCCGAGGTCGAAGAATATCGGAACACACGTCCTGTCATCTCCCTATCGATGAAAGACCTATGCTATGATAACTATGAACAGTTTCTATCAGATCTGAAATATAAGATCAAAATTCTATACAAGGGGTTCAGGTATTTAGGTAACAGTGAAAAAGTAGATCCTATAGACCTTGCAGATTATCAGAACATCACTCTCGATAGGTCTAATGTTACACTTATCAAATATTCGCTACAAGCCCTTTGTTCCATGTTGGAACAGTATCATGGAGTTAAACCGATAGTTCTCATTGACGAGTATGATAATACGCTGAATCGTGCGTACGGTAAGGGATCGTTCGAAAAGATCCTTGACTTTTTGCGTGATTTCTATTCTTGTACACTCAAAAGCAACGAACACCTTGGATTCGCTGTTGTGACCGGTGTAATGCAGATCGCCAAGGAAGGTATTTTCTCAGGATTGAATAATCTGAAAGTGAACAATATCTTCAATGTCAAATTCGACGAAAGATACGGTTTCACAAATTCAGATGTTAAAGAACTGTGTTCTTATTATGGTCATCCTGAGAAGTTCGATGAAGCCAAGGACTGGTACGACGGGTACCGTTTCGGAAACGCGGAGATCTATAACCCTTGGAGTATTCTGAAATATATAGATTGTGGTTTCAATCCAGATACCTACTGGGTAGGCACCAGCGGAAATGACATCATCGATACACTTCTGCAGAATGCGGGAGAGGAAGTATTCAAGGATCTGGCAACACT
>CAVHHN010000145.1:0-4130 GCA_963635855.1 Faecalibacterium sp. CAG:74
TCGAAAGCTTCCCTGTGAAAGAATCGAATTCGTAATATGCCTTCTCTCCGCATTGTCCCAAATCGATTTTGAACCAGTTATCATCGAACTTCTTGAATGTGTATCCTGCCAAGTTTTGGGCGGTCGGTTCTAGTTTAGATCTACCATCAATACCGTAGAATTCTCCGTCGAAAGCGTTGTCTCCGATGGATGTAACGGAAACCGGAATAGTGATGGAAGTTAGAGGTCTACAATTACAGAACGCATAGTCTCCGATGGTTGTTACATCACCTATTATCTGAATAGATCTGATATTCTCCAGGCAGGGATACCATGGTACCAAAGAAACTTCATCGTAGTCGTACATCGTTCCGGACCCACTTATCATAAGAGCACCAGTGTCGGGGTCGAATACATAGTGGATATTGTCTCCGCATTTGCCGGAGATCAGTTTGATCCAGTTGTTATCGATCTTCTTGAAGGTGAATCCGGCCAGGTTTTCGGCGACCGGATCGAGTTTGGTTTCACCGCCAATATCATAGAATTCTCCGTCGAACGCAGATGTTCCAATATCTGTGACGTAATCGCCAAAGGTCAAGGATGTGAGATATGTGCAACCATGGAATGCAAAGGAATCGATACCATAGACGGAACTGGGGATCGTGTACGTGGCATCTGTTTTACCTGCAGGATACAGAATCAAATTAGACATTGTTGAATCGAAAAACACACCGTTTTCCGAACAATAATTGACATTATCAGGATCGACGTCAATGGTTTCTAGAGCAATACAGCCATTGAACACAGAGTCTCCGAGGGTTGTGACCGATTTGGGGATTACGAGGGATTTAAGGGAGGTACAGTAACTGAACGCATAGTTTCCGAGGGTTGTGACGGATCCTGGGATCGTGTATGTGTCATCGGTCTTACCGGCAGGATACTGTATCAACCTGGTGGTTTCCTTGTCGAAAAGCACACCATCAACCGAGCGATAATTCTTATTTTCATCAGGGACATATATCGATTTTAAAAAGACACAGCCATAGAATGCAGCGTCTCCGATGGTTGTGACTGATCCTGGGACCGTATATGTATCACCGATTTTTCTGGCAGGGTACTGAATCAATTCGGTCTTATCAATATTGAAAAGCACACCGTCTACAGAACAATAATTCGCATTATCCGCATCGACGTCAATGGTTTCTAAAGCAATACAGCCATAGAACGCAGACATCCCGATGGATGTGACCGATTTGGGGATAGTGATGGAAGTGAGGGATGCACAGCCATAGAACGCAGACATCCCGATGGATGTGACCGATTTGGGGATAGTGATGGAAGTGAGGGATGCACAGCCATAGAACGCAGACATCCCGATGGATGTGACCGATTTGGGGATAGTGATGGAAGTGAGGGATGCACAGCCATAGAACGTAAACTGATAAATGGTTGTGAGTAAATTGCCAAGGATTATAGAAGTAAGGGACGTGCAGTTCATGAATGCATAGGATCCGATGTTTGTGACCGATTTGGGGATATTGATGGAAGTAAGGGACGTGCAGTTCAGGAATGCACTGGATCTGATGTTTGTGACGGAATCAGGGATAATGAGAGCGGATAAGGAAGAGCAGTCGCAGAATGCAGCATATCCTATAGAAATGACCGAACTACCTAGTGTAATTGAAGTAAGGGAAGAGCATTCGCAGAACGCATAGTTTCCGATGGTTTCGACGGAATCGGGAATTACGTAGGTGGTATCCACCTTACCAGGGGGGTACCGTATCAACTCAGTCCTTGCCTTGTTGAAAAGCACACCGTTTACTGAACAATAATTCGCATTATCCGCATCGACGTCGATGGAAGTCAATGCAGTACAGCCATCAAAATAATTATATGTGAGATCCGTGACTGATTTGGGAATGGTGATAGAAGTAAGGGACGTACACTGATCAAACACACCATCTTTAATGGTCATGACAGAACCACCAAGGACAATCGAGGTGAGGGAGAAACAGGAATGGAACACACATCTTCCGATGGTTTCGACGGTATCTGGAATAGTTATGGAAGTAAGGGAGGAACAAAACTGGAACGCAGTGTTTCCGATAGTTGTGAGGTTACTGGGGAGAGTGATGGAGGTCAGGGAAGCACAGTTCCAGAATGCAAGCTCTCCAATGGATGTGATGGAACTTGGGATAATGATGGAGGTCAGGGAAGTACAACGATAGAATGAATGGGACCCAATGGTTGTGATAGGTCCAGACATATCGACCGATCTGATATTCTCACTATATGAGTACCATGGCACTGCAGAGTAACTTCCAAAGTCGTACATTAACCCAGACCCGGTTATCGAAAGCACACCCGTGGCAGGATCGAATTTATAATCAATATTATCTCCGCATTTACCGGAATATTCGGAATCGGCATCCGAAGAATCGGTATCCGACCATATAACGTAAACCGATAAACAGACCAGCAAAGCAACAACAGTCAACGTTATTTTATTCATACTCCGACACCATTTGATTTGATTCAACACTCGTTAGTTGTTATATATACCAAATGCAGACTGTGAATAGACATTCGAAGAAAATCGCAAAAATCGGTAAACACCACTAAATATATCTTTAACGGACGGTCTTCCGTCCGGAGAAATAAGAGGTATGCGGGGCGTTTGCCCCGGTAAAGTGTTTTCAGATCTTGCCTCTTATCGAAAGACAGATACAGGGTACCGCTCCGATGATGGCAATCGCAAGGACGATCATCGACAATCCCAGTTCGGAGTACGAAGATGAGGATGAAGAGGATTGTTTCATCCATTTACCGTCGATCTTCTCGAACGTGGTTCCAGCCAGGTTGGCGGCGGTCGGATCGAGTTTGGTTTCACCGTCGTAGAATTTTCCAGAGAACGCATGGTCACCGATCGATGTGACCGATCCGGGGATGGTTACGCATTTAAGTGATGTACAGTCGCAGAACGCATGGTCTCCGACGGTCCTCACGGTTCCGGGGATGGTGTAGGAAGCAACGTTCTTACTCGCAGGACACAGGAGCAGAGTGGTCTTGTCTTTGCTGAAAAGAACACCGTCTATCGAACAGTATTTGGTATTCGCCACATTGACATCGATCGACGAAAGCGATGTGCAACCGCCGAACACACTCTTTCCTATGGAGGTTACTGAACTCGGAATGGTCACCGAGACGATCCTGAAACAGTCGGCGAACGCCGAATCTCCGACGGACTTCACGCCATCAGAAATGATCGCATCCTTCAGGACCGCATTGCTGAGCTGCCAGGGAGTGTAGCCATAATAGGATTGATCGGAACTTGTTGCTCCGTATGCGTACCAATCGCCGGACCCGGCGGTGAACGTGATCTTCTCGATGTTCACACACCCGGTGAATGCGGGACAGGCGTTGGACCCTACGCAATCAATGCTTACCGGGACGGTGAGTTCTTTCAAGCCGGTACAGGCCCTGAATGCCCAGGCACCGACGGACTTTACGGAATCCGGGATGGTGAAAGTGTAGAGAGAGGTACAGCCGTCGAAAGCAAAGTCACCGATGGATGTTACGTAAACGGGAAGGTTCACGGACACAAGTGATGTACAACCCGAGAACGTGCCGGCACCGATGGTTCTGATAGAATCCGGAACGGTGACCGATACGAGAGAGGTACAGCCGTGGAACGCAGAGTCTCCGAGAGAGGTGACAGTGCCAGGTATGGTCATGGACACGAGAGATGTACAACCGGAGAACGCACCCGCTCCGATGGATTTTACAGAATCGCCGAGGGTCACGAAGGCAAGGGAGGTGCATCCAAAGAATGCGGATGCTCCGATCGATGTAATGGAATCACCGAGGACCACGGAGGTGATGGAGGTACAGCCGGAGAACAGCGAATCGCCTATGGAGTTCACACCGTCGGAGATGGTGATCTCTTTCAGACATGCTTTGCAGAACTGCCAGGGCGTGTAGCCATAATAGGACGGTTCGGAACTCGTTGCTCCGTATGCGTACCAATCGCCGGAACCTGCGGTGAACGTGAACTTCTCGAAGTTCACACAATCGGAGAATACGGGATGATCGTTGTCCGCAACGCAATCGAGACTTACCGGGACGGTGAGTTCTTTCAATCCCGTGCAACC
>CAVHHN010000146.1:0-4090 GCA_963635855.1 Faecalibacterium sp. CAG:74
GTCATAGAATTTACCGTCGAACGCATCGTCTCCAGCAATTGTGACATACCCGTGAATGACCAATGAAGTGAGAGAATTGCAGGATTTGAACGCAGATCCTCCAACGGATATGATGGAATTACCTAAATTCAGAGAAGTGAGAGAAGTGCAACCTTGGAATGCAGATAATCCGATCGTTTCGACAGAATCGGGAATGAAGATAGATTGAAGGGAGATACAACCTCTGAAAGTGAAGGATTCGATTGATTTGATGGAATTTGAAATCTTAACTGAAGAAAGAATCGAACAACCTTCGAATGCAGATTCCCCAAGATATGTTACGGAATCTGGAATTATAATGGTGTGAAGAGAAGTACAATCCTGAAATGCAGATGCCCCGATCGTTTCGACAGAAACAGGAATTGCTATTGTTGGAAGAGAAGTGCAACCTCTGAAAGTGGAGGATTCGATCGATTTTATGGTATTTGGCATCTTAACAGACGAAAGAAGCGAACAGCCTTCGAATGCAGATTCTCCAATGTAAGTTACGGAATCAGGAATAGTAATAGATGGAAGGGATGTGCAACCTCTGAAAGCAGAGGATCCTACCTCAGTAACGGAACTGGGAATGATGATCGTTTTAAGAGGCGTACAGTCGCGGAAAGCATTCGAACCGATGTGCGTGATCCCCTCTTGGAGATTGATCTCCTTAAGGGTGTCTCTACATTGATACCAGGGAGTATGTTGATACCAGCAATTATTTTCTTTTTTGGCGACATAATCGAATCCACATCCGGAACCAGGCGTGAAATCGACCCTTTCGATCCCTGATACTTTATCGAATGCAGGATAATTGGCAATTAAGCCATCTAAATCATCATTAAGCCATGTTGCATTAAGGCTTATCGGGATGGTCAGATTTTTGATCATACACGCATAAATTGCCCGATAGTCTAATGAGACAAGCGAATTCGGAAGGATCAGATTTTCAATATTGCATTTGCAAAAGGTATACATTCCGATGTCAGTGACTCCTTCCTCAACAATTACAGACGTGATCTTCGAAGAGGCGGTGTTCGAGGCGTGGTTCTTATAAGGGATATTCCAAGGACAATATCCGGCACCATACTCACAATAAGCAGTACTCGTTCCAGTACCTTTGGTAAGTATCACTTTTTCAAGATTGACGCAAGCTTGGTATGAGTCAGCCCTATTGAATGGAGAGGAAACATCATAATCGAGATGGATACTAATCGGAATGGTAAGTTCTTTGAGATTACAACCAAGAAACATATCCTCTCCCAATTTCGTGACATCATCAGCAACGACGATCGTTTTTGCAATATCAGAATTCGCATTCCAAGGAGCTAGCTCCGTATTATGTTCTCCCCAGAAGTTTTTGTAATCAAAAGGAACACCATTCCCCTTGGTGAAGGTCACCTTCTGAACGGCCGTACATCCATGAAATGCGGGATATTTTTCTTCTCCACCATATGGATTCAGACTTACTGGAATGGTTAGATCAGTAAGTTTAGTGCAGTTGTAGAAACAGTGGTTTCCAAGGTAAATTAAAGAGTCTGGGAGCACGATCGAGGTTATATTCAACTCGCGGAAAGTATCAGATCCGATAGTTTTGACACCATCTGCGAAGTTGATCTCCTTGAGGGCATCCCTGCTTTGATACCAGGGGGTGTTCTGATACCAAGAATTTGATACTGGATAGGCAGCATAATTGACTCCGTATCCACTGTTTCCGCATGTGAGATTGATCTTTTCGATATTACAACAGCCTGAAAAAACAGGGTTTTTATCAGAAACCACACTGTTGAGTGTTATTGGTATGGTAAGTTCCGTGACGTTTTTACAATCAAGGAAGGCCGATACCCCGAGTTTAGTGATTTGGTCACTGATAATAATCTTGGTGATATCCTCACGGCACCCATACCACGGTGCATGCGTTGTATCATACTGATCCATTTCACCAGAACCGATGATCTCCAGAGTACCGTCGGAATAAATGTTGTATGTAGCATTCGATCCGCAATGTCCGTTACTGGTAATCTGTGCTGTGGATACATCAGTTCCCATATTATCTAAAATAACAAATGCGGACATACTGATCAGCACAGTAACGATCAATATCACGGATTTCTTAAGGATGATTTCACCTTCATAAATTAATTTGACAATTTAATTAATAGAAATATAAATATGTTGTAGACAAAACAATGACAAACAGTAGATTGATAGTATACAAACTGTAAATTAAATCATCATAAACAAAAAGTCTTCATGAGGAAGTAAATGGTTTGTGCCAGAGTTTGAACTCCGTAAAATGATTTCGTAGACTCCTGCACAACCACTTGGGTTATCAACCGTTACAGAGTTGATATCAGATATGAAGGGGTAAGGCATTCAATAAAGAGAACATCCTATTTGGCTATTTTCAGCTCATTCACTTGATACATTGTTTGGATCTTCTGAGGTGGATGGCACTTGTTTGATCCACTTACCGTCAACTTTATTGAATGTGTAACCGGCTAGATTTTCAACAGTTAGGTCGAGTTCCTTTTCACTCTCTGGGTCATGGAAGACCATGTCAAACGCACCATCTTCAAGAGACGTTACGGAATCTGGAATGGTTATGGATGTGAGGGAAGTGCAACCTTTGAACGCATAGGATGCGATGGTTGTAACCGATGCGGGTATATCATAGGACGCGTCTGCCTTGGCCACTGGATATTGGAGCAGAGTGGTCTTGTCATTGCTGAAAAGGACACCGTCGATCGATGCGTATGTGCCGTTGTTCTCGGATACGACATAAGAAGCAAGCGATGTGCAATCATTGAATGCGGCCTTATCGATGGTATTGACAGACTTGCCGAGGGTGACCGTGGAGAGTTTGGTACAACCTGCGAATGCTGATGCACCTATGGACTCCACGGAATCGGAGATAGCGATAGATTCTATGGAAGTGAAGCCTTCGAAGGCAAAGTCACCGATGGCTGTGACAACATCACCGATTACAATCGAGGTGATCGAATCCTTGTATGGGAACCAAGGTGCTTTACCGCTGGAATAAGATGCCACCTTTCCGGAACCGTTGATGGTAAGTTTTCCAATAGAAAGGTCCAATTCGTAAGTGATTCCGTCTCCGCAATTACCAAATTCTTTCTGTTTGATCCATTTGCCATGGACATTGTTAAAAACAGAACCGACCAGATTTTCAACGGTTTGGTCGAGTTCATTTATACCATCGGAGTCGTAGAAGTGGATATCAAAGGCACCATCTTCAAGTGATGTTACGGAATAAGGAAGGGATATTGAGGTGAGAGAGGTGCAACCCTTGAACGCTAACTTCTGTATGAATGTTACAGAATCGGGAATAGTTATCGAGGCAAGTACGGAACAGCCGAGGAATACACCCACCCCAAGTGATGGGAGAGAATTAGAAAGATCGACAGATGTCAAGGAGGTACAGTCTCTGAAAGCATAGGCACCGATTGTGGTGACGGAATCGGGAATGGTGATCGTGGTGAGCGACGTACAATCGGTGAACGCATAATCCCCGATGGATGTGACGGAAGAAGAGATGATGACTGTGGTTATTGCTGTACAGTAGTAAAACGCACTATCTCCGATGGATGTAACAGAGTTTCCTATGACGACAGTTTTAACATCGTCTTTGAAAGAAAACCACGGTGCATTAGTGAAATGGAACCATGGAGAATTGGTCTGTTCGTAATTGTCCATCTGTCCAGAACCGTTGATTGTAAGTATTCCGGTGGAAGGATCGAATTCGTAAGTGGTATTTTCTCCGCAATTACCGGATTTCTTGATGGAATCTTCGGAGGAAGTGGAGACCTGTTTAATCCATTTACCGTCAACTTTGTTGTATGTGAAACCAGCCAGCACAGAAGCTCTCGAATCGAGTTTGGTTTCTCCATCGGAGTCATAGAATTTACCGTCAAAAGTATCGTCTCCGATAGCTATGACAAATCCAGGCATTGTCAATGTTGTAAGAGAAGTACAGGATTTGAATGCTGATCCACCAAGGGATTTGATAGAATCACCTAAATTGAGATAAGTGAGGGAGATACAATCCTGGAAT
>CAVHHN010000147.1:0-4090 GCA_963635855.1 Faecalibacterium sp. CAG:74
GATGTGGCAGTACGATTTCAATGGGACCATGGTGAAACCTTTGATATAAATATGTGAGTTGATTTCTATTCAACATGGTATCGATTACCGCTGACGCAGAGAAGTTCATAGACGAACTCCTCGAGAAAAACCAAAAGGTCGGATGGGGCATCAAAGTGTACCTGTCCGGATATGCATGCTCCGGCCCCCAGTTCGGAATGTCCTTCCAACAGGGCGCCAAAGAAGGAGAAAAGGTTGACAAGTCCGCAGAAAGCTTCGAGATGTACTACGACGAAGAAACCGAGAAGGCACTCGCTGAGTGTGTGATCGAATTCGTCGACGACCCCACCTTCGGGACCGGCCTGTCCATCCGCAACCCCAATTTCAACGGTTGCGCTTCCTGTGGCGGCGGTTGCTCAGGCAACTAAGACCGTTCGGCGGATGCCCCCAAAGGCGGGGGCTCCGCTCATTTTTTTCAGTTTTCTACTTTCAGCCACCCCCTGGTTCCGTTTATATACCCCTGACATCATCGTTGTGCCATGGAGTACGTTTCCGCCCCAGGTATAACCCCTAACAGCCTGGAGTTCCGCAAGTATCAGATGAACATTTCCGCGAAATGTCTCGAGGAGAACACACTTGTCATCCTACCGACTGGTCTCGGAAAAACAGCCGTGGCACTTCTAGTATCGGCCAACATACTAGAAAAAGGAAAAAAAGTACTCATGTTGGCACCGACCAAACCTTTGGTCGAACAGCACCATTCCTTCTTTGAAAGAATGATCTCTGGACATTCGGTCGGAGTTATGAACGGTCTGCAGGCACCGCAGAAACGGCAATCGATCATAGAGAACAACGAATTCATTGTATCTACTCCGCAAACGGTCTCCAACGACCTTATCAACGGGACATACTCTCTCGATGTTTTCGGACTCGTCATATTCGACGAGGCCCATAGGGGAACGGGCAATTATGCCTACGTGAATGTAGCAAAATTTGTTCCAGGAAATGCACGTATCATCGGAATGACAGCATCCCCGGGATCGGACCTCAAGAAGATCGCTCAGGTCTGTGCGAATCTGTGCCTGACCAACATAGAGGTAAGGACCGATGATGATCCGGATGTATCCCCATATGTGTTCGACACCTATGTCAATCGTTTGACTGTCCGTATGCCCGAGGACCTCATGGAGATCTCCAATAAACTGAAAGGTCTTCTCGACCACTATTTCTTCGAACTCAATAAACTCCACCTTACCTCGCCGGGATGGCCACCTTCGACGAAACATATGCTCCACATAGGGCAGACCCTACAGATGCGTCTTGCCAGAGGAGAGAGAACAAATATGGTCTACCGTGGCCTGACCGTGCAGTCGATATGTATCAAGATCCTCCATGCGATCAATCTTGCTGAGACCCAGGGAATGACCGTTCTGAAAACATATCTCCGTTCGCTGAATGCTGCCGCCGAATCCGAAGATTCTTCCAAAGCAGATAAAGAACTGGTGGGTAGGGCCGAATATCTAAGTATCTGGGAGATCGTACGGACCTCCAATACGGAGCACCCCAAGATATCACGCCTTCTCGGACTTGTAAGTCAGATTTTGGATTCCGAACCTGACAACAAGATAATCGTTTTTGCCCAGTACAGAGAATCCTGTGATGTCATTGCGGATAAACTTTCGGTGGTCTCCGCTGCCAAGGTCTGCAAACTCATCGGACAGGCCAATGGAGGACTCAAACAGAAAGAACAGATCGGCATTCTCGATAAATTCCGCAACGGCGAGTACAATATCGTGGTCTCCACTTCAGTCGGAGAAGAAGGTCTCGATATTGCAAGCACCAATGCAGTGATCTTCTATGAACCGATACCTTCAGAGATCCGCACCATCCAAAGACGCGGAAGGACCGGACGTAAAAACGATGGGGAAGTGTATGTCTTGGTAGCATCTGGCACTATGGACGAGGTCATGGAAGCTTCCGCCCAGAAAAAAGAACAGATGATGAAAGATCGTCTGGTGACCCTCAACCGTAATCTGAGGTCCGGCAAGGGCATTCCCAAAAACCAGAAAGATTTGGACTGGTTCTAAGGATATATAGTTTAAAACTATCCGGAACATAATATGCTATTCAACAGCCTCGCCACGGTTTTCGATAAACTGGAATCCACTAGCAGCAGATTGGAAATGACGGATATCTTCTCTGATTTTATCAAGACCGTCAACCCGGACGAACTCCGTCAGATTATCTACCTCTCCGTAGGCAGGCTACATCCAGAATTCTACCCTCAAGAACTCGGTATGGCCGATAAACTCGTACTCAAAGCCATTGTGGCAGTATCTGGAAGAACCCAAAAAGAGGTCGACGACCTATGGGTGAAAACAGGCGATCCGGGAGAAGTGGCCGAACAATTGGTCGCAAAGAAGAAACAAATGACCTTGTTCTCGGAACCACTGACATTTGCATCGGTGGTCGAAGGGCTGACCGCCATCGAAAAATCCTCTGGGAAAAACTCCCAAGACAAGAAAATGAAGCATCTGTCAAGAATGTTGCATGATGCAAATCCATTGGAAGCAAGATACATCTGTAGGATCGTCACCGGGAGAATGCGTGTTGGTGCCGGTGCAATGACCCTCATGGATGCCCTCGCTTCTGCCTTCGCCACAAAAGAGGACCGCCCCGAGATCGAAAGGGCGTTCAATATCACCTGCGACATGGGCCTGGTGGCCGAACAGCTGGCCTCCGGAGGACTTGTTGCACTTAGAAAGATAGGTGTGACCGTCGGCAGTCCGATCAAGGTCATGTTGGCCGAACGTCTCCGCTCCTTACCCGACATCATGGATAGAATGGATGGGAAGTGTGCATTCGAATACAAATACGACGGAATGAGGGTTCAGGCCCACATCAAAAAAGGTCCGGACGGATTTGTCAAACTATATTCTAGAAGGCTGGAAGACCTGACCTCCAATTTCCCGGATGTGGCAAAATCCCTTTCGGAACAACTCAAGGGAAATGAGGCGATCATCGAAGGAGAATGTGTCGCCCTCGATCCCGACACAGGAGCTTTGTTACCTTTCCAAACCGTTACCCACAGAAGAAAGAAACACGGTATGGACAAAGCTGTCGAAGAGGTACCTGTGAAAATCTTCATGTTCGATCTTCTGTTCCACGACGGAGTTGATTTTACCCTCAAACCTTATAGCATCAGAAGATCAAAACTTGAAATGTCCTTCGCTGAACATAAGGGGGAAGGTCATGACAAGGTCGGCTACACGGTCCGTTCTATCATCACTTCCGATGAACAGGCACAGACTTTCTTCGATCAGGCTATTGCGGCCAAATGCGAAGGGATCATGGCCAAATCCCTGAATGAGACATCAATATACCGTGCAGGTTCCCGCGGATTCCTTTGGATCAAATACAAAAAGGATTACACACAGGCCTTGGTAGACACATTCGATCTTGTTGTGGTGGGAGCGTTCTACGGCATGGGAAAAAGGGCAGGAGTTTATGGTGCTCTACTTATGGCCGCCTATGACCCAGAAACTGGAAAATTCGGTACCGCCTGCAAACTCGGAACGGGGTTCGATGATGCTTTTCTTGCATCTCTCCCGGAGATGCTTGAGAAGTCCAAGTCTGAGGCCAAACCAAACCTGGTAGATGCCCAAATGGTTCCCGATGTGTGGTTCCAACCAGACCTTGTTTTAGAAGTGACCGCTGCGGACATCAGCATCAGCCCCATCCACACGATCGCCTACGGTTCGATCAAAGAAGATGCAGGATTAGGGCTTAGGTTCCCACGTTTCACTGGAATTGTCAGGACAGACAAGACACCTGAACAGTGCACCACATCCGCCGAGATCGTCGAATTCTACAAGCTTCAAGAAGACAGGGATAAAGATCCTGAAGACCTAGAAATCTGATTTTGTGCCAAATGGATCGAAATATAGACCTCGATGGTTTCAAGATCGATCGGTAGGCTGGATTCCGATAAGCCTTGGAAATGAGGGCACTATTGAAATCATACTGTCAACATCAACCTAAGTTCATCTGTAGAATTCGAAACGTTGAACGCTACCAAGTAAGCAAAGCACATTTCTCTCTGTGGTTGTCT
>CAVHHN010000148.1:0-4079 GCA_963635855.1 Faecalibacterium sp. CAG:74
ACAGGTACTGTACTGGTGTGCGTTCAGTAACTGCACCTCCCTTTCATCAATCACTTTCACAGATTATGTCGTATTTCTTGGATCGCCTGCGTTCGACGGAGAATTTTACGATACCGATTGTAAAACCGTACTTTCGCAGTCCTCCGCTAATCTGTCCGGATACACATACAAGAAAATCGGGGATAAATGGATAAAATATGTTTATTCCGGGAAATGCGGAGATGATGTCACATTCGATTTCGATACATCCCAGGGTATACTTACCATCGATGGTTCGGGTCGGATGTATGATTTTACCGATTCTTCTATGTTATGGAACCCATACAAAGATTCCATCCGGGCTGTCCGTATTGCCGATTCCGTCACATCGATCGGAAATTATGCGTTCAGCAATTGCACTTCTCTCACGTCCATTACCATTCCAGATTCCGTCACCGCCATAGGGTCCAATGTTTTCGAAGGATGCACCAATCTAGCCGCCGTTACTTTTTCCCATTCAGTTGCCTCCATCGGATCCTCCGCATTCAGCGGCTGTTCCGCCCTCACATCAATCACAATCCCCGATTCCGTCTCAATACTCGGATCTTCTGTTTTCGAAGGTTGCACTTCCCTCACTTCCGTTACTCTCGGTAATTCGGTCGCCTCTATCGGATCCTCCGCATTCAGCGGCTGTTCCGCCCTCACATCAATCACAATCCCCGATTCCGTCACAACGATCGGATCCAACGTTTTCGAAAACTGTGCCAAACTCACCTCCGTTACTCTTTCCGATTAGGTCAGTTCCCTCGGTGATCATACCTTCTCCAACTGCACTTCCCTCATCTCCGTCACAATCCCCTTTTCAGTCAAATCTGTCGGTAAATATGCGTTCAGCAATTGCACATCCATCACCTCCCTCATCATCCCCGAATCGGTCACCTCCATCGGATCCTCCGCATTCAGCGGTTGCGCGTCCCTTACTTCCGTAACCGTACCCCATTCCGTTTCAGAACTCGGAAACAATGCGTTCGACGGAAAAATCTATGATACCGACTGTAAAACCGTTCTTGAACCGACAGCCGAAAATCTGGCAGGATCCACTTTAAAGAAAATTGCCGGCAGTTGGATCAAACATCTTTATTCCGGTAAATGCGGAAACAATGCCACTTTCACCTTTGATACCATACAGGGAAAACTCAATATCGGGGGATTCGGGCAAATGTATGATTTTGCCAGTAATACGATGCCGTGGAACCCATACAAGGGTTCCGTCAAATCGGTCACCATCGATGCTTCCATTACTGCCATCGGGGGGTACGCATTCGAAGGCTGTACTTCCCTTACCGCAATATCGATCTCTAATTCTATCACATCTTTCGGCGGATATGCGTTCAGCGGCTGTACTTCCCTCACTTCCATCTACATTCCCGATTCCGTCACGACAATCTCGTCCGGTACGTTCCGGAACTGTACTTCTCTGGCATCACTGACCATTCCGGAATCTGTCACATCCATCAGCGGATATGCGTTCAGCGGCTGTTCCAAACTGGCATCCGTCATCATTCCAGATTCCGTCACTTCCGTCGGAGACCATGCATTCAGTTACTGCACCTCTCTTGCATCCGTTACCTTTGGCAATTCCGTCACTTCCGTCGGAGACCATGCATTCGACGGCAAATTCTACGATTCCAACGGTATATCGGAACTCAATCCAACTGCCGAGAACCTGGCAGGTTATATGTTCAAGAAGACCAATGACAAATGGATCAGGCAGTCAACCGCACCGTCCGATGACAAATCTGGCAACGGGTCGGATACCCTCGTCCCTCTTGCCGTGATTGTGGCTGTGGTATTGGCCCTACTGCCTACCACCGTATATGTCCTGAAAAGAAGGACCTGAACCCTTTTCCCGGGGGTGCAAGCCCCCGTCCAACCTCTTAAACTTTAATTTTCTCCTATATATACTTTCACTTTTGCACGCAGCGTGCATTTTCCCCACTTAATATTCTTCACAACCCTACGATCCCTCATGGAACCCCGCTATTCCCATGATGACATCGGCTGCGTGTGTTCCACCACAGCGGCACACCAGGATCTTCCTCCGTTTCTGTGCATCTTAGGAGGTATCTCTTGAGATCCTTCACCGTGCCCGCTGTCCTTCTCCTTTTGGCAATCGCCTTTCTGGGATTCGCGCTGGTCTGCCAGACCCCCTATACCCCGGAAGACGCCAACGCCCATGCCGAAGCCTACGCCGGAGGCCATAACGATAATTATTACTGGAAATGCCCCCGCCCGGACGGTTCCCTCACCGCCGAGAAACTGGAAATGCACGTGGACCCCGACATCAGGACGGACGTGTTCCGTTCCGCCACGCCGCTGGTCACTTCCGCCGTGCTTCTCGTGGATCCCGACGATCCCTACGTGAAGAAGATCGCGGAACACATCGATACCCTCACTTCCGGTTGCGGCGAATACCTGAGGGCCTGCGCCGCTCTGTTCTTCGTCCAGACAGCCATCACTTACGTTTCCGATATCACCCTATACGGCTGCGAGGAATACTGGGCCACCCCCTCCGAGACCCTGAGGTACCACGCCGGCGACTGCGAGGACACCACCGTTCTTTTCATTTCAATATTACAGGCGATGGGTATCCGCTGCGTTCTGCTGGATTATCCCGGGCACGAGGCGGCCGGACTGCTTTTGGGAGACGCTCAAGCTCAAGATTACCTGTACTGCGAGACCACCGCGAACTACCCCCTCCGCCCCGGCATCGGGGAATACGGCACGCCCGAGATCTATCTTCCCGGGGAACCCTGCCCGGAAGGGAAGCTGAACGCGGTGCTGGCGGATTACAGGGACATTATCAAGAGGGTCACGGGAGCCTGATCCCGTATTAGGAAATGATAATATGCAAACGATCATAAACAGAAAAAAAGGGGTCCTTTCGGTAGCCGCCGTAGCCCTTTTGGTTGCGGTGTGTCTTTCGCCCATGTTGGTGGACGAGAGCGATGCCGCCGGGGATGGTACCGTCTATCTCCGTCCAGGGGATACGTACTCCTGGTCCCCCACGTTCAATATAGACAAGTCAAGGATCGCCCTGACGGTAAACGTTAGTACCACGACCACCGCTGGAACCTTTGCTTCAACGTCGACCGCAGGGAATGTCACGGCCACCGTGGGTTCTGATAAATCCGTCTCGGTCATGGTTGATTCCGGAGCTTCCGTTTCCGACGTGTACGTGAAGGTCAAAGCCACCACCACGTCCGGTGTAAGCCAGACAGCCACGGCGACGATGACCGTGAAGATCATCAACCCCGCCATATCACAAGGCACCGTAAACACCTATCAGGGCGGTACCGTCTCGGTCCAACCGACGTTCACCAACACGTCCGTAGGTTCGAATACCGTCACCTACTCCATGACCGGTGCCCCCACTGGGTTGAGTATCAATGCATCATCCGGTAAAATAACCGGTACGGTCCCGGCTTCTGCCGAAGCCAAGACCTACACGGTAAAGGTCACCGGATCCATTGCGACCCTTCCTTCACAGACGTTCTCAACCACTTTCAGTATGGTAGTGGCAAAATCGATGAGCCTCACCGCACCCGGGGATCAGTATACCGCATACGGAACCGCAAAAGACATCACCCTGGCAGGAACCAACACCACCGCGGACACGGTCTGGAAAATAACCTCCGGTTCCGCGTCCGGAATTTCCGTAAGTACGGCTACCGGTATATCCGGTAAGATCTCCGTTGCAAGCACAACATCAGCAGGCGTTTACGCTGTCGGATATTCCGCCACCAACCCGACATCAGGACAGACCGTAACGGGGTCCGTTAAGATTACCGTCGGTTCCGTGGGTATATCAAGCATCTCCAGCACCGGCGGAAGGGCCGATGCCATCGACAACGGATCGGTCAACATCTGGGCCGTTCAGGGTACTGCCGCCGATTTCACCGTCAGCACAACCTCCAACCCCGCCGATCTGACCTCCACCCTGTCCATGAGCAAAAACATCGACGGCATCACCGTCGACGGACAGAAGATCTCCGTGGCAAACACCGTAAAAGCGGGAACCTACACCTTCACCATCACCG
>CAVHHN010000149.1:0-4023 GCA_963635855.1 Faecalibacterium sp. CAG:74
GCAACCAGAAGTGTCATTACACATTGCTATTTGTGATGGAATAGATTCTGATCCTTGAACCTGGTCTATCCTGCGTCACTGGAATATACAGATGTGGGACAAATGTAATAACCGAATTCAAGCTTCATAAAAACATGACAGAGAAGATACCCGCCCCCAAAGAGATCATCCAGATGCTGGTCCCGGAAATGGTCTGGGAATCATATCAGAAGGCAAAGGCAGGAAATGCAGAATCACAGTATGCGATGTACAACATCTATCGTTATGGCCGCGGGACAGAAATTGACCCGGAACAATCTGCGGCCTGGTGTTATCTCTCTGCCGAACAGGGTTATCCCGATGCCGAAACCGCCCTCGGCCTTCTTTACAACAGTGGCGAAGGGGTCCCGCAGAATTGCGCCGAAGCGGTGAAATGGTTCACCCGTGCCGCAAAGAAAGGGGACGTCTATGCCATGGACAATCTGGCCGCCGCATACTATTACGGTGACGGGATAGAGAAAGATATCAAAACGGCCATATCCTGGTGGGAAAAGGCCGCTGAGAACGATCACACCGATTCACAGATCAAACTCGCGAATGCGTGCTATCTCTCAGATCCCCCGTACAGAGATATACCGAAGGCGATCGAATGGTACACCGTGGCAACGAAGAAACATAGTAGGGAAGCTATGAGAAACCTCGGAAGGATCTACGCGGAAGGTGATGGGGTCGAAAAAGACCTCGGTGAATCTCTGAAGTGGTACACTCTCCTGGCGAAAGAAGGAGATGGAGAGGCCCAATACATTGTCGGACTGGCGTATCTCAATGGAGAAGGTGTCCAATCTGATAGGGATGTTGCCATCGATTGGCTTAGACTGGCGGCCGAATACGACTATCTTCCTGCGGAAGATAAACTCCGGGAGTTGGGAGTAGAACCTGACTGAACCCTAAAATACACCGACCCGATTCATTCGCATATGATATTAGTCACCGGAGGGGACGGATACATCGGATCCCACTGTGTCATCGCACTGATGGAAGCAGGTTATGATGTGGCCGTCTTCGACAATCATTCCACTGGACACCGTGATACGTCGGATGTGTTCAGGACCCTTGACGCAAAAGGGAGATTCATCGGTTCCTTCGAGGGGGACCTGCTGAACATGGAAGACCTCGAGAAGGTATTCTCAGAAAATAAGTTCGATGCGGTGATCCACTTTGCGGCATTTTCACAGGTCGCGGAGTCGATGACGGATCCGGGAAAATACTGGAGGAATAATGTTACTGGCACAATGAATTTATTGGACGTCATGAGAAAACATGAGGTCAGACAGATCGTGTTCTCCTCCACGGCGGCTACCTACGGAGAACCGGTGTACACACCGATAGATGAGAAACATCCTCAAGTGCCGATCAACCCCTATGGGATGTCGAAACTTGCGATCGAAAAGATGATGGATGCCTATTCCGACGCATATGGGTTGAGATCGGTCAGACTCAGATATTTCAACGTGGCCGGGGCTGACAGTAAACTCAGGGTCGGGGAGAGGCATTTTCCGGAGACCCATCTGATCCCGAACATTCTGGGTTCCATATTCGGAAACGGAAAAGAATTCAGGATGTTCGGTACCGATTATCCCACCAGGGACGGTACCTGCATAAGAGATTATGTGAATGTGGAAGACCTTGCGGACGCCCACCTTCTGGCACTTAAATATCTTGAGAACGGTGGCACTACCGATTTCTTCAATCTGGGTACCAATGAAGGATCGACGGTGAAGGGGGTGTTCGAGGTCTGCCGGAAAGTTACCGGTTATGATATTCCTGTGAAAGTGGAGGGTCGCCGTCCCGGCGACCCTGCCGTTCTGGTTGCGGATAACACCAAAGCGAAGAAAGTATTGGGATGGAGTCCCAAAAGGTCCCTGGAGGACTCTGTCCGCACCGCATACGAATGGATATCAAGATCGAAACAATGAACAATCTGGAACATATCAAAAAAGGTGTAAAAATGTCATTTATGGAACTAGCAAAGAACAGGTACAGCGTAAGGAAATTCACCAGTGAAGAAGTGCCACAGGACCTTTTGGACAAAGTGTTGGAGGCGGGTATGGTGGCACCCACCGCCAAGAACCTCCAACCTCAGCGGATCTATGTCATCAGATCACAGGAAGGTCTCGCCAAGATAGATGCACTGACCCCCTGCAGATATGGGGCACCCGTCATGTTCCTGTTCGCATACAATGCAGATGAGGAATGGAAGAATCCCAAACAACCCGGGATCGTATCCGGTCAACAGGATGTCAGTATTGTAGCCACCCACATGATGTTCGAGGCAAAAGATATCGGACTCGACACATTGTGGATCGACTTCTTCCCGAATGCGGAAGCAGAGAAGGTCTTCGACCTTCCGAAAAATGAAAAGGCTGTGCTCCTGATGGCTCTGGGATATGCATCCCCGGAGGCAAAACCGTCGGAAAGCCACACAAAGAAACGTCCGATGTCGGACCTGGTCAGATATCTCTGACCACATATGATCAGGACCTTCTCTGACTCTTTTCGAGAAGGTCCATCTTCATATGATAATACTTGGGAGTCATGTCGATATGATGAAGGTGGGGATTCTCGAACCTCTGTTCCTCCTGCCATATCTCCGATGCCAACTGTTTGCGAACGTAGTCGCGGATCTCTCCCAACGGCTTTGTAGGAACGATACGCTTACCGTTCTCGATCACTTTATGGAGCAGAGGCCTGGCACTGCATCCTTTCAGATCCACAGGCTTCCACGGACGGACGGTATCGATGACCGGGTAGGATTGATCGAGATCGACGGTCTCCCCTTCTTCGGTGATGAGGTCGGAGACCGCAAAACCTTTGGAGTCGAAGATACGATAGACCGCTTTCCGTCCGGGATTGGTTATCTTCTCGACGGTTTCGGAGACCTTGATCTTGGGGATGACAACTCCATCCCGTTCTACGGCAGAGATTTTGTATACTCCGGCGAAGACCGGGTCGCTACTGGAAGTGATGAGCCTTTCACCGACCCCGAAGGAATCGATACATCCTCCCTGGTCCAATATGGATGAGATGGAATATTCGTCAAGACTGTTGGAGGCGACGATCTTACAATCGTTCAGACCTGCCTCATCGAGTCTTCTCCTGACCTCTTTTGTCAGATATGCCAGGTCCCCGGAATCTATACGTACTCCGAAGAGGCGTTTGCCCATGGGTTCGAGGACCTCTTTCGCACATCTGATGGCATTGGGAAGCCCAGAGTTGAGAACGTCGTAGGTATCGATCAGAAGTAGTGCGCGATCGGGGTAGGTGCGGGCATAACTTTCGAACGATGCATATTCCGATTCGTGGTACATGACCCAGCTGTGTGCCATGGTGCCGCTGACCGGGATCCCGAACATCTGTCCCGCGAGGACGGTGGCGGTACCTACCGCACCGCCTATGTAGGCGGCCCGTGCACCGTAGACGGCGGCGTCCATGTTATGGGCACGTCTGGCACCGAAATCAGAGACCGGACGGCCTTTGGCGGAACGGATGATGCGGGAGGTCTTGGTAGCTATTAGGGATTGATGGTTGAACTGTGCCAGGATGGCGGTCTCGACCATTTGGGCGTCGATAGTGGAAGCGGTGACGGTGATTATAGGTTCACCGGGGAACATCACTGTTCCTTCATCGAATGCGGATACGTCTCCTTGGAATCTGTATTCCCGAAGGTATTCGAGGAATCTTTCGTCGAATTGATCCAAAGAGCGAAGATAATCTATGTCGTCATCGTTGAAATGAAGGTTCTCGATGTATTCGATTATCTGTTCCAAACCGGCGAATATGGCATAACCACCTCCGTCCGGGATCTTCCTGAAGAAAACGTCGAAGGTGACAAGGTCACCTTTTCCGCCTTCGAGGAAATATCCGTTGGACATGGTGAGTTCGTAGAGGTCCATCACCATTGTGAGATTACGTTTGTCGTATTGCCGATATTCCATTGCAATGGTCATCTGGAGATTGTGATATAGTGTTTTCTTTTGAAGTTGG
>CAVHHN010000150.1:0-3945 GCA_963635855.1 Faecalibacterium sp. CAG:74
CCAGATATCCGAACATCGTGGTGGAGATCAAGAAGGCAAATTCCAACGACAGCGAAGCTGTCGTAGATATTCTGGCACATCAAGCATTGGAACAGATCCAAAAGAAAGATTATTGCAGAGGTCTGAAAGGAAAGACCTTCCTCTACGGTATCGCGTTCAAAGCAAAAACAGCCACAGTCCTTCTCGAAGAGACCTGCCTATAACCAACAAAATCACCCACCCTCAAATGTGATCTGGGCCAGATAACAACAAAGAGAAATATGCTCTGCTTACTGTAGCTACAGCCAATATTTCGAATCCGATCAGATTGAAATTAGGTTGTTGACAATATGATTTTAATGGGAGCCCCCGTGGCCTACGGCCACGGGCAAGGAATACCCTGACGTATCCTCACCGATACAAGCTAATATATTCTCGATTGGATACCTAATCCAACGAGTTTGATACCTATGACAGAACAGCCCCCGATGTTCCCTTTCGTCAGAATCGTCGGACAAGATGATATGAAACGTGCACTCATGCTGAACGTGGTCGATCCGACCATCGGAGGCGTGTTGATCAAAGGCGAGAAAGGTACCGCCAAATCCACCACCGTCAGGTCCCTCGGACCTGTACTCCCTTCACGGAAGACCGTGAAGGGATGTTCTTTCCATTGTGAGTTCGAAAAGGTAAGTAGATATTGTCCGTACTGTCTCGAAAGATCGGAAAATGGGGAAGTTCTAGAACCGGAAATGACCCCGATGAAGGTCGTGGACCTTCCGCTTTCTGCTACAGAGGATAGGGTGTCTGGAACATTGGATATCGAAGCTGTTTTGAAGACCGGAAAGAAAAAATTCGAAACCGGCGTCCTGGCGGCCGCCAATGGTAATATCCTGTATGTGGACGAAGTGAACCTCCTCGACGATCACCTGGTCGATCTGTTATTGGATTCCGCGGCAATGGGCGTGAACTATGTGGAAAGGGAAGGGATCTCCTTCTCCCACCCGGCCAAGTTCGTGCTGGTGGGTACCATGAACCCGGAAGAAGGGGACCTTCGTCCCCAACTTCTCGATAGGTTCGGACTTTCTGTGGACATCAAAGGGGAGAAGGATGTTTCCAAACGGGCGGAGGTCGTGAAAAGACGGGTGAAATATGATTCCGACCCCGAAGCATATGTGGATGCCTGTAGAGAAGAATCCGAGGCTGTAAGGAAGAAGCTCACCGAGGCCAGAAATAATTTGGACAAGGTGATAGTGAGCGATGATGCGGTGGATCGGACCGTTTCGGTCACGTTGCATTTCGGGATGGATGGGCACCGTGCGGACATCACGTTATTGAAGGCGGCCAAGGCCAATGCGGCATTGGAAGGAAGGACGGAGATCACCAAGGATGACATCAGAGCGGTGGCGGGGCTGGTGCTTTCACACCGTCTCAGAAGACGTCCGTTCGAAGAATCCGGTCTCGACCAAGAGGAACTGGAAAAATGCCTTCAGGCCCTGTGACCTTTCCGTTCACTGCCGTCGTCGGTATGGACGACGCCAAACGCGCACTGACGTGCGCGTTTGTCGGGTCACACATCCACACCGTGCTCCTCAGAGGCGGCAGAGGTACTGGAAAGAGTGTTCTGGCACGTTCTGTCGCAAAACTTACTGGAAAGAAAATAATCAACTGTCCGTTGGATGTCACGGAAGAACAGCTTTATGGCGGACTTGATGTTGAAAAGGCTGTTTCCACCGGGGAGATGGTTCTTGAACCGGGGCTGTTGTCGCGGGCGGATGGGAACATCCTGTTCATCGATGATGCGAATCTTATGGACCGTTCCATATTCGCTGGTATATTGAATGTGGTTCTGTCAGAAAGGGTGAAAGTGGAGAGAGGGCCCATATCTGCAGAATATCCCTGCAGAACGGTCTTGGTGGCCACCATGGACCCAGAGGATGTCGACATCTCGGCACATTTGCTTGACAGGTTCGATCTTTGTGCCTACCCTTCGGAGGTCGGACCTTCCGAGAGAAAGTTGATCCTTGAAAGGGAAAGGATGTTCTCCGAGGATCCGGAAGGATTCCTGGCACTGTTCGAAAAAAGTGAGTCTGAAGTATATGAGAAGATACAACGTGCAAAGCGGATCCTTCCGTTGGTGACGGTATCTGACGAATTGGTGGCGGTGATCTCGGAACTGTGTGTGAAGGTGGGTGCGAACGGACTCAGAGGAGATCTGGCGATCTATAATTGTTCCAAGGTACTTGCCGCCCTGAACGGGCGGGACGAGGTCGGTAGGAAAGATATAGAAGAAGCGGCAGTGTTGTGTCTTCCCCATCGCAGGAACTATGATCTTCCTCCTCCGGAGGTTCCTCCGGAGGAGGAACAAAAAGGACCGGAGGATACTTCTCCCGAGAATGAAGAAAACCATCAGAACGAGAAGACCCAGACGAATGGATCTGATGAACCTGATAGATCTCAGGAAGAAGGATCTTCTCTACCGGAGAATATGCCTGACCTTCCAGGCCTGGAAGAGATGATGTTCGAGATCGGGAGACAGTTTAAGGTCATCGATTATCTTCATGAAAATGGTAGACTCCCCACCAGGACCAAAACGAGAAAAGGTCTGCGTTCCATGGCGGTCAGTGCCGATGGGACCGGGCGTTACGCCCGGTCGAGGATCCCTTCCGATCATCCGAAGGATATTGCGTTCGATGCCACCATCCGTGTGGCCGCACCTTATCAGAGGAACAGAGAGAAACATGGATTGTCCTTCTCGATCGAATCTTCCGATATTAGGGAAAAGGTCAGAGAAAGACGTAGCGGTGCCACTTTGCTGTTCTTGGTGGATGCCAGCGGTTCGTTGGGTGTGAGAAAGAGGATGACCACGGTGAAGGGTGCCATCTTATCGATGCTGAGGGACAGTTATATCAAAAGGGATAGGGTGGGACTGATGGCCTTCCGTCGTGATTCGGCGGAAATGATACTTCCGCCCACCAGGTCCGTGGAATATAGTTACAAACATCTGGAGGATCTACCTACCGGGGGTAAAACCCCCTTGGGCGAGGCTTTGGTGAAAGTGAATGAGTATATGACAGCGTATGCACGCTGTCATATCGGTGAAAGTTGTTATATCATCCTGGTCACAGATGGGAGAGCCAATGTTCCCTTGAAAGAAGGGATGAATGCGAATGAGGAGGTTCAGGATCTGGCGGAAGAACTGGTCATTCCCTCGGTGAAGTGGATAGTGGTGGATGCGGGGGCGGGATTCCCTCATTTCGATAATGCATTAAGATTGGCGGAAAAACTGGAGGCCAAGTACTTCAGATTGGAAGATCTTGACGCAGATAGGTTTGCAGAAAGCGTGAAGACCGCCATTGATGGGTGATGGTCCTGGGCTCACGCCCAGTACCAGTTTGACTTCAATCCTTGGTCCTTCTCAGATTGAAGAAGGCAAGGGCCGCAACGAACAACGCTACAAGTGCGACGATAAGCGTTACAACCTCGAAGAGCAGATTACCTGTCGGTGTTTTCTCTTCGTGGGTATCACCCGAGATGGGTTGGGAACTGATCAGGATCAATTTCCCGTCATTACCTTCGAATGATTTTCCAGCTAACGCAGATGCCAAAGCAGGATGATGCCCAGGCCCATGACGATTAACCTGTCCTCGGTACGGAATTCCTCAACTTCCTGTCGATCGTGATGACCTGCAAATTGACAAAGAACGAAAGAAAGGTCCTGGTAGAATTGGGTCTTTTGCCTAGGTTGATCAATGTCAAAAATCCCGTCGGAAGACCCATAACGGAACGGACATCCATAAAGTCTGCTTAAAAGTATAGTGGTTCAAATTGGGAAATCGATATTGAAGATAAAAGAAAATGACGATTTATAATCACAAAGCAAAAGGGCACATACTCAGGAGTGACGTAGCTTGATACGGAACTCTATTGGAGGTAAAAGAAAATGACAACACAATACATGGAAGA
>CAVHHN010000151.1:0-3918 GCA_963635855.1 Faecalibacterium sp. CAG:74
CCAAAGAAGCGTCGGTGAAAGCATATATGTCCAAATTCCCCGAATATTCCAACGGTGAATATTACGATATCAACCTGCCCCAATTGGATGATGAAGTGATCGGGTCTTTGAAGGATTGGTTTAAAAGTCCGGCCATTTCATTAACCGTGGCGAAAGGATATTTCCGGGATGCCGAGAGTAAGCATAGTTTCAAAGTACCCGATGGCGAAACAGATCCGTATTTCAACAGCAAGAATCTTTCCCAATTGGGCTACAAAATATCTCAGGGTGCAATCTTCTTCGATAAATACGATTCCTTATCAGATTGCATATAGCAGGAATACCTTTCCAAGGATTTCGTATCCGTGGATCCGGAACTCAGTGATGTCTATTCGTTCAAAAAGATGCTGAATGGATGTGTCGAACAGGGTGATTTTTTTGCTATGAATCCGAATCAATACATCAGTTCGAAGAAACTTTATTCGAATGGCATCACCCGTGCGATAATCGACGAGTATATCGATAAAGCATCCACTTATTTCCACACTGGCACATATTTCACTTTCCATTACCTGCATAGAAAAGGATTCAATCATACCTTCGAAGATTTTGGGTTCGAGGATTATTTTTACGAAAACCTTCTTCTAAAATGCTCCGGTCTATCTACAACTACCCTTGGAAAGCGTAACGTATTCGTATACGGAACCGATTTTTCATCCGAAGAAGCCATTTTTCAGATGGTTTGTGATGCATTGGGTGACGGGGGCAGCGAATACGTTTATGATATCGCGGAAACAATCCAGTGCGAATACAACCTAGATCTTTCTTCGAAACTGAAAAAAGTTCATAAACCGCTCATTTACAACAAATATACCGAAAAGATATACCGTGACGAATCGACATACGTTGAAGAAGTTACCAGGAACTGATATTATGCAACAACTTGATATGAATAACAACCAAGTGGTAATCGCCACAGACTTCACAAAGAAACTGACCATCGACGGGGTCACCAAGCCCTATCAGGTCTTCAAGATAAAATTGGACCATCTTTATTATAACGATCAGAACGACAGGATAGCCACATGGCTAAGTAAATTCAAAACCGACCATCCGGATTTCGGTCTCGAGAGCGAAAATTATAACGAAGAAATCCACAAGATGATTGTTGCGAGCAACCCGGATGCGTTCAAGAAGACAAGGGCCAACATCCAACTGTGCGATCAGAGAGAACCCGGTGTGATCCTGATGGACGGTAGGGTGATCGATGGGAACAGGCGTTTTACATGTCTCCGTGAACTCAGCCAGGAAGACGACAAATTCGGTTATTTCGAGGCAGTGATCCTTCCGCATTCGTATGACGACAACAACGGTAAGAAAATCATCAAAGCCCTTGAACTTACGATACAACTCGGTGTCGATAACCCTGTGGATTACGATCCCATCAACAAATTGGTGGGGGTATACAGAGACCTTATCGAGGAAGGGCATTCATTCACGGTCAAGGAATATGCCAGATATATAAATCAAAAAGAATCCAAAGTCCAAGAATCGATCGATATCGCAAATCTGATGATTGATTACCTTGATTTCGTCAATGCACCAAAACAGTTCTATATCGCTGTCGAACACAATTTGAACGGACCTCTTCACGAGATGTATTCGATACTCAAGAAGATCTCCGACGAGGAAATGAGGGAAGAAATGAAATTGGCCATGTTCAGTGCCATACTCTTCTTGCCCGGAGATATTACGAGAGAGGTAAGGAAATACCGTCCGATTGCGGAAAGTGGCATCACGGACGAGTTCTTCAACGAACAAAGCGAAATCGTTGACGAGGTCATTGATAAAATAGCCAATATCGAAGGAAATGTCACCCCGAAAGCATTAGCCGAACAAGTGACCAATGACGAGTCCCTGAGAGAACGCATCCAGGACTCCCTCGACAGCGAGAAAGAACGTATCGATAATGCAAATGCGAGATCTGCTCCGATCAAACTCGTAGACCAGGCAATCGGAAAAATCGGTGCCATCGACGAACTTTCCTTGGCCGTAGTCGATAATAAGGACGAACTCGGAAGAAAGCTCGAGGAGCTTGAGGAAATGGTTTCGAAATTAAGAGCGTCCCTCGATGAGTGAACTTTCGAAACTACGGGGTCATTACGACACCTATGAGATCAGCAACCTTGCAGAATCGTTCTATATCCCGCTGTTTAAAAATTCCCGGGAAGTCAACCGCGTATCCTGTTACTTCTCTGCAAAGGCATTGGCATTGTACGCCTCCGGTTTACAGGAATTCATTTCCAAACCCGGTTCCAAGTACAGGTTGATCGTGTCGGAACACATTTCCAAAGAAGACTACGATGCGATCAAATGCGGAGAATTGTCCTACGAAAAATACGATTCCTCATTGGTCGGTAAACTCCGGGAGAATCTGACGTTGGACGAAACCGATTCTCTGGGAACGCTTGTTTCCCTGATGGAAGCCGGTGTCGTCGAATTCAGGATCGCATTCGTCGTAAACGGATTGTTCCACTCCAAATGGGCATATGTCATCGGAGACGATTCCGAGAAAATGGTAATGATGGGTTCCAATAACGAAACCCCGGCGGCCATCGACATAAATTACGAAGAATTCGACTTCAGGGATTATTACGAAAACGATAATTTCGAGGAAAAATTCGAAAAGATGTGGAATAACAAAAGAGACGGATTCATCGTTGTCAAACCATCCGATACCCTCTGGTCCGAGATGAAGAAATACAGCCGTAATATCCAAGTAAATCCGGCACTTCTCAAGGACTGTCTCGTTCTTGATTTAGATCGCGATAACATTGTGTTGATAAACAAACTGAAGAAATCCCCTTCGAATTACGAGATGGTCCAGCACTCCAAAATCACAACGTATGTGAAGTCAAGAGACCCAGACATAGTGTTCAGGGACGGACTTACCTATATCGACTTCAACACAATAATCGATAAGATGTCTGCATTCTGTAAATCGAAAGGCATCATGCTTTACGTCACCGACCGTCTGCAGGATTACATCAACAGCCACGATTTGCTGATTCAGAAGAGGATAACTCTCGGACTGGACATCAAATCACGCCGTGAAAACATCCGCCCCCAGTTCGAGGAGTACAAACGTATCGTCGACAGCATGATGTCGAGAAAACTCTTCGACAAACAGATGTGGGATTCCTTCTTCATGTATGCGATGAAGAAAGCGGGTAACTTCTCCGTACCCGGGTCCGGAAAAACGGCTTCGGTCCTTGGTGTATACGCATTCCTGAAGAATCAGGAAAATTTCCGCAGAATCATCGTCGTATGTCCGTTGAACGCATTCGATTCCTGGATAAACGAATTCAAAGCCTGTTTCGGATACAAAGCAACCATTTTCGATGCCCGTGATTATTCGGGGGAAAACGCAAGAAGCACCTTCATACGCTGTTACGGATCTTCGGAACTGATCCTTATCAACTACGACAGTCTGTCGAAGTATTCCGAAGCTCTCGGCAAGAATGCGGTGGAAGGCGGACTGCTGGTATTCGACGAGGGACATTACATCAAGAACACCGATGCCAGGAGGACCAAGGGCGCAATCACCGCATCACACGACTCCGGCAGAACGCTTATTCTGACCGGAACACCTATGCCGAACTCGTACGAGGACCTTTACAGCCTTCTGAACATCCTTTTTCCGGAGGAGTACAAAGCTGTATTCAGATACGACCGCTACACCCTCAGAAACCCATCGGATTATGTCGTCAACGATATGAACCGCAAACTGCAACCGTTTTACATCAGGACCAGCAAGGACGAACTCGGCATCCCCCCGGCCAACGAGGATCTGAGTTTTCACATCCCTCCGACCGGGGAGGAACAACGCCTTTACGACGAGATCTGCAATGCCACCATCGACAATCCGCTATCCAGGAT
>CAVHHN010000152.1:0-3907 GCA_963635855.1 Faecalibacterium sp. CAG:74
TGGCTGACGAAGCCACTTATCATGCCATCCTTGCCGCCATCGTTTTCAGCCGTGAAGGAAGATACGAGATATCTAGCGACCGTGAATCCGATGACTGAAGACATGATATTCTTATGAAGAGCAAATTCCCTAGATATCCGAACATTGTGGTCGAGATCAAGAAGGCAAATTCTGAAGACAACGATGCTGTCGTAGGCCATCTGGCACATGAAGCATTGGAACAGGCCTGAAAGGAAAGACCCTACTGTACGGAATCGCATTCAAAGCAAAAACAGCCACCGTTCTTCTCGAAGAAACCCACCTATAACCATCATAATCACCCGCTCCCCATGCAATCTGGGTCAGATAACAACAGAGTGGGATATGCTCTGCATACTGTAGCTACAGTCGATGTTTTGAATTCAATCAGGTTGAAAGTATATCGGATGTGGTAGTATGATTTCAATGGGGCCCATTTGAGGCGAACCTACAAATATAGAAGGTACAATCCTCGGTCTGGTAAGTATCATGGATACAAAAATCTACCACGATGAAGATGCGGACCTTGGTGTCCTGAAAGGTAAGAAGATCGCTGTTCTCGGATACGGTGCACAGGGCCGTGCCCAGGCCCTTTGTTTCCGCGACTCCGGCCTCGACGTCATCGTCGGTGTCAGGAAAGATGGAAAATCCTGGAACCAGGCCAAAGAAGACGGTGGTATGAAGGTCACCACCATGGATGAGGCCGCCAAAGAAGGAGACGTCGTCATGATGCTCCTCCCCGATGAGATCCAGCCTGAGATCTACGACAAATTCGTCAAAGACAACCTCAAGGCCGGTGCGGCACTCGAATTCGCACACGGATTCTCCATCACATACAAGCTCATCGTCCCCCCGAAGAACGTCGATGTCATCATGATGGCACCCAAGTCCCCCGGAGACGCAGAGAGACAGCAGTTCGTCGAGGGATTCGGAGTTCCCGCCCTCATCGCCGTTCACCAGGACTACACTGGAAAGGCAAAAGCCATCGCACTTGCACTCGCAAAAGGACTTGGAGCCACCCGTGCAGGAACCTTCCAGGTCGACAACTTCGACCTCGAGACCAAATCCGACCTGTTCGGTGAACAGTGTATCGAATGCGGTGGTCTCTCCAAGCTCATCGAAGATGGTTTCAACACCCTCGTCAAACAGGGCTTCCCCCCGATCGTCGCATACTTCGAGTGTTGCCACGAATGCAAACTGATCATCGACCTTGTCGTCAAAGGCGGAATGCCATATATGTGGAATGTCTGCTCCAACACCGCCAAATACGGTGGACTGACCCGCAGGGACCTCATCATCACCGACGAATCCGTCAAGGGAATGGAGAAGGTCTACGGTATGATCGAGAGCGGTGAGTTCAAGACCGAGTGGCGTGCAGAGTACGAGAAGAACCACCTCGCCAAACTCCACGCCCTGATGGATGCAGACAGCAAGACCCTCCTCGAGACCACCGGTAAAGAGGTCAGGGCCCTGTTCGAGCGCAAGAACTGATCTATCATTCATCCGGAGGACCGGACCATGCTGAAGATGATGATCCGTACCAGGAGCGGGGACTATCTCGCAGAACTGGAGGATTCAGACATCTCGACAGCGGTCTGGTTCTCCGCCAAACCTTTCAAAACTTCTGTCAACGAACTCGGCGATGCGATCTATTTCGAAATGCCTTTGGAT
Organism: Faecalibacterium sp. CAG:74; assembly: GCA_963635855.1. Classification (GTDB taxonomy): domain Archaea; phylum Thermoplasmatota; class Thermoplasmata; order Methanomassiliicoccales; family Methanomethylophilaceae; genus Methanomethylophilus. The sequence goes on from CAVHHN010000152.1 coordinate 1,690, forward strand.
GTACCTGAGGTCGGAGAACGCAAGACCGTGTTCGAGATCGGTGACATCGCATGGTGGCCGGGCGTGAACGCACTTGTCATTTTCTATGGTGCCACCCCGTTGAGCGGACCCGACGGAAAACCTGTGTGGAAATACGGTTGTATAAAGATCGGAAAGATCGTCGGAGATTGTTCCTCATTGGAAGAAACGGGGGACCGGCAGACGATCCTGCTTGAACAAGATATTTGAAACACAATATTCTCGCAGCACCTTTATCCGGAATTTTATTAACCTATATCTAGCATATTGTATCTGAACATGGACTGCGACAACCTTATACTTGGTCTTAAAAGAGGATTTGTAGATCAAAACATTACAGCTAATGCCGAAGAAATCCCCCAGTTTATTACCAATAATCCTGCCCGTGGGGAAAAAGTCATTACCTCGATAAGAGAAGAAATGAGGTCCTGCGATTCATTCATGTTCTCTGTCGCATTCATCACATACGATGGAATAAATGCACTTTTACAGGAATTCAAATATTTGCGCGATCACAATATTCGTGGAAGAATTCTTACTTCCCAATATCAAAATTTCACAGAACCTAGGGCCCTACAAACATTGTTATCCTTAGGAAACATAGAATTGAAAATAGTTACCTCCGAACAAGTCAAAATGCACACAAAATGCTATATCTTCTCCAAGAAAGGAACATATGACATCATAATCGGTAGCAGTAACCTTACAAACAATGCATTATGTTCGAATGGAGAATGGAACGTCCGTTTTAACTCTTTAAGCACAGGAGAACTAGTAAAGGACATTACCGAAGAGTTCGAAAAGGACTATGCTAGTGCAACCCAAATAACTCCTTCATGGATTGAAGAGTATGAAAAAATCTACATGGTACAGGGATGGAAAAATCGCTTTAATCTCGAAGCTACCTCCGTAAATAACGAAATAGTACCAAATGAAATGCAGAAAAATGCTCTCGAAGGCCTCCAAAAAATTCGTGATTCTGGTGAGACTAGAGCGTTAATTATTTCTGCTACAGGAAGCGGAAAAACATACTTATCGGCATTTGATGCTAAAATCTACAATAAAAGATACCTTTACTTGGTCCACAGGCGCCCAATCCTCAACAAATCTTTCAGAAGTTTCAGAGCAGTATTAGGTCCAAATGCCAAAATGGAAAAATTCAATAATTCTGCGCCTCTTTCTGATGCACAGTTTGTTTTTGCCACGATGCAAACAATGTCCAAAAAAGAAGTATACGAAAGTATTCCAAAAGATCGCTTCGATTACATTATGATTGATGAAGCCCACCATATTGGTGCCGAATCTTACTTGAAAATTACTTCATACTTCCAGCCTAAATTCCTTGCAGGAATGACTGCTACACCAGATCGTACTGATGATTTTGACATCTACAAATTTTTCCATTACCAAATTGCATATGAGATCAGACTAAAACAGGCAATGGAATTGAATTTAACATGTCCATTCCACTACTTTGGAATTTCTGACTTAACCTTAGATGGAGAAGATGCTGACGAATTCTCCGAATTTACTAAAATTGAATTTGAGAAAAAAGTAGAGTATATTATCGAAAATGCAAAGTTCTACGGCTATGGCGGAGATCGGTTAAGGGGTTTAGTGTTCTGTAGCAGAATACAAGATGCAAAACGGTACGCTGATGCATTTTCAAGACACAACTACAGAACTGCATGGGTCTCGGGAAATATGGAGAAAGAAGATATCGAAAGATACATAGAAAGATTGGAATCAGATGGTGAGTATGCGTTAGATTACATATTCGCAGTAGATCTGTTTAACGAAGGTGTGGATATACCTTCGGTCAATCAGTTAATCTTGCTCCGCCCTACTGAATCTGCGATTGTATACATCCAACAATTGGGTCGTGGACTAAGAATGGCTGACAAAAAGGATTTTGTCACCGTAATCGATTTTATTGGAAATTACGATAAAAATTACAATATTCCTGTCGCACTCTCGGATGATAACTCATATAACAAAAGTGAAATGAGAAGGTTCGTTACTACTGGAGATAGTATCGTTTACGGAAATTCCACAATCAGTTTTGATGAAATATCAAAATCAAAAATTTATGAATCGATAGACAAAACTAGTTTTTCTCAAACTAAATTCATTTTAGAAAATTATAAAAATCTTAAAAATAAACTCGGAAGAATACCAAAATTGATAGGTTTTATAGAAC
>CAVHHN010000153.1:0-3902 GCA_963635855.1 Faecalibacterium sp. CAG:74
GAAGAGATATACTCCGGTCGGATTTACAAGAAGGTCTGAAATAAGTTCACTCTTGTCTACGAAATATAATCCCGTCTGACGAATTGTTTGGAAATCGTCGATCCCTATCGGTACTTCCAACCGCTTTCCCTCTCCTGACATACATCGTATATTGCCTCACCGACTATAAAAGAGACACTATTGACCTCAATGGATGACGCATTTACCAAGCGACCAATTTCTATGTGGTATTACGAAAGAAATGGCATAGTTGGTATTCCATTCCCGTTAATAACTGGCATATCACTGCTTTCACAGTAACAATTCTCTCTCTTAACAAATGAAAAAGTCTTGGTGATTGTAGGTTAGAATGTCAACATGGCATAGATCTCTAAAATCCATTCAACATAATCGTTAATATCAGCGAATGATTTGGGTCAATTATGTCAGATGGAACAGGCCTCAAAAACAGAGGCCACACACACGCGGATGTAGCTGAGAGGTTGTCAGCTGTCGAGGAATATTCGGGAGTGAAATTAGAAAACATCAGCAAAAACTCCATCCCTCCTGAGGCTGCATCCCACAACTGTGAGAACATGATCGGTTCAACCCAGGTCCCACTAGGTTATGCAGGTCCCGTCAACGTTGCAGGGGAATACGCCTTTGGAGAATTTCTCGTCCCACTCGCCACCACTGAGGGAGCCCTCATCGCATCCATCTCGAGGGGGATGTCTGTCATCAACGCATCTGGTGGTTCCCGGACCAGGGTCTTCGGTGATTACATGACCCGTGCCCCGGTACTCAGAGTAAGAGATCTGGAACATGCCTGCCAATGCATTCAATGGATCGATGCCCACGAAGACGAGATCAAAGCTGCAGCAGCCTCGACCACATCTCACGGAAAACTTGTAAAGATCGAAAAATTCCCTATGGGTCGTGGTATATACCTTCGTTTCTCCTTCGAAACCGGCGATGCCATGGGCATGAACATGGCCACAATAGCATCAGAAGCTGCTTGTAGGGTCATTGAGCAAGCAACAGGCTCGGTCATGGTCTCTGTTTCCGGAAATATGTGCAGTGATAAGAAAGCGGCCGCGATCAATATGATTGAAGGTCGTGGTAAGACGGTCATTGCCGAAGCTCTCATTCCATCAGACATCGTAGAGAGCAAACTACATACGACTGCCGAGGCCATCGTTGAAACCAATATCCGGAAAAATCTTATCGGTTCTTCATTATCTGGCACATTAGGTGCCAATGCACACGCTGCCAATATGGTGGCTGCATTCTATATTGCCACGGGACAGGACCCTGCCCAAGTGGTTGGTGGTAGCCTGACCTTGACGAACTGTGAAAATATCGATGGAAACCTCTACATCAGCGTGAGGATGCCTGCCGTCGAACTCGGAACCGTGGGGGGTGGAACCTCCTTGCCCTGTCAAAGCGAAGCTTTGGAGATCATGGGTTGTAAAGGTACCGGCAAAGCAAGAAAACTTGCGGAAATATTATCGGTGACCGTTCTCGCAGGAGAACTTTCAACTTTGGCCGCCCAAGCTGCAGGGCAATTGGGCAAGGCACATGCAGAACTCGGGAGAGGAAAGAAGTGCCAGTGATCAACACCAGTTATGCGGACCTGAAACGCATCATCGGAAAAGACGTATCGATGGAAACTGTACTGAAAGAGGTCCCTCTTCTTGGCGGAGTGATCGATGAACACGAAGAAGGTTCGGACGCGATCGCCATCGAATTCTTCCCGAACCGTCCCGATATGTACTCAGCTGAGGGTATCGCCCGCGGACTCAAATCCTTCTTGGGATTCGAACCTGGTCTTAAAAAATACGATCTTGGTCATTCGGATGTTAAAGCTACCGTCACCGATGAAGTGAAGAAGATCAGGCCGTATTTCGTTGCTGCTGTGGTAAAAGGTGTGACCATAGATGATCAGGCCCTGAAATCGATCATGGAATTGCAGGAGAAGCTACATACCACCCTTGGAAGAAAAAGGACAAAACTGGCCATCGGGATCCATGATCTTGACAAGGTCAGACCTCCGTTTGTCTTCGAAGCCGTCGACCCCGATTCATTCTCTTTCGTTCCACTTGCAAAAACCGAGTTCATGACCCCTCGTGAAATACTGACAAAACACGAGAAAGGTAAGGCCTTCGCCCACCTCCTTGACGGTTATGACAAATATCCTATGATCTTCGATGCCGACAGGAACGTTCTTTCATTCCCACCTATTATCAATGGATCGCTCACCACCGTTACAATAAACACAAAGAACATCTTCATCGATGTGACAGGATTTGATGAAAAAGCGGTCGAGATCTGCCTCAATATCGTGGCCACGGCATTGGTTGAAAGGGGTGGCACCATCTGTACCGTCGAAATGACCGGTGCACCCAAAAAACAATACCCAGACCTCACTCCATCCACAAAGACGATATCTCTCGAAGCGTGCAACAGAGTGAACGGAATTCCTATTACCGGGGAGGAAGCGATCACTGCACTTGGCAGGTGCGGATTCTCTGCGGAATGCTCCGGAGATTCGCTTACTGCATATGTTCCAGCATACCGTTTTGATATCATGCATGATGCAGATATCTATGAAGAGGTCGCCATCGGATACGGATTCGAAAAGTTCGGAAGATCGAAGATGAATGTTACCCAAACCTATGGTAAACTGCTCCCAGAGACCTCCTTCTCCGAGAACGTCAAAGATATCATGGTGGGTATGGGTTATTCTGAACTAAACACGTTGACCCTTTCAAACGAAAAGGATGAATTCGACATTTCAGGTATGCCTGTGGTGGAAACGGTGAAAGTGAAAAATCCAATCACCGAAGACCATACATGTCTACGTGCATATCTGATGCCGTCCCTGATCAGGATCCTCAGACATAACAAGAACCGTGATCTCCCTCAGAAAATTTTCGAAGTTGGGTATGTTATCAGAAACGGAACGATGATCTCCCATCTCTGCGCTTTGCAGGCAGCATCAAGAACATCATTCACAGAGATCAAATCTTTGACGGAAAGTGTCCTCCGGGAAATGAGGGTCGAGTACACCATCGAACCTTGTGATTACCCCACCTTCCTTCCAGGACGTGGTGCTTTGATAAGATCCGAAGGAAATACAATTGGTGTTTTTGGAGAAATGAATCCCCAATGCATCACAGACTATGGGCTTACTCACCCAGTCATGATGATGGAAATGGATCTTTCCAACATCATCGCAAACAGGTCTGGGAGACTGTTCTGATGAACAAAGGTGAACCCTTCCCAAGATTCGTCCTCAAAGATGAGAACGGGGAGACCGTGGACTCACAACAACTTCTGGGTCTTCGCTATATTGTTTTCTTTTATTCCCGGGACAATACCCCCGGGTGTACCACGGAAGCTGTTGATTTTACCAAACTGTATGCCAATTTCACTATGAGAAACGTATTGATCTTCGGGATCAGTGGCGATTCTGTCGAATCGCATCGCAAGTTCAAGGATAAACATGGATTGAAAGAGAAACTCCTTTCAGATCCCGACCATTCCTTTGCCGAAGCATGTGGTGCATATGGTGAAAAAATAAGCTATGGCAAAACAGTTCGTGGAAACATTCGTTCCACCTTCCTCATCGGAAAGGATGGAACTATCGAAGAAAAATGGACGAATGTCAAAGTTGCCGGTCACGCACAGAAGGTCTTGGATGTTACGCTGGCACATTTCAAAAATGATGTCACACCCACCACTCCCCAAGACTGTTGGTGACCACCACTAAATTATCAAAACCAACAGTTAACGTCTAGTTGGGTACATACTGTAGATCTGGGTGTGCACATAAAATAGAATTCTAGTACAACAGTTTCCCAAAAGCGTGGACTATCGAAGGTCACTGAGGGTTCTTGCGGGGCCTCCCGGGACCCCTTTTG
>CAVHHN010000154.1:0-3902 GCA_963635855.1 Faecalibacterium sp. CAG:74
CATTCAAATTACTTTACGAAGGTGAAACTATTCTCAAGAAATCCGCGATGTTGATCATTACTGTGCTTATCAGTGTGTCTTCAATAGTTGTTCTAGCTAATACGGAATCATCGGTAGCAGAGCCTTCTGACAATTCTGGCAATTGTGGTGCAAATGTTACATATGAATTCGATGCCACTACTGGAACTCTTTCCATTAGCGGTTCTGGACAAATGGAATCTTATGCGCGCGGAAATGCGCCTTGGTTCTCACAAAGAGAGATGATCACCACGATCGTCATTGATAACACCGTAACTTCTATCGGTGACTTTGCGTTTGAAAGTTGTACTTCTGTTGAATCCATCACCATTCCAGATTCTGTCACTTCTATCGGAACCTCTGCGTTCAGTGGTTGTACGTCTCTTGTCTCTGTGCTTATTCCAAATTCCGTCACATCTATTGGAGACTTTGCGTTTGAAGGTTGTACATCTCTCAATTCTATTTCCATCTCAGCTTCACTCACCACTTTCGGATTGACTGTGTTCGACGGTAAATTCTATGAACCAAATGGTGAAACCGAACTTGAACAAACTGCCGCGAACTTAGCAGGATCTTCATTTAAGGGTATTGATGGTAAATGGGTTAAACAGGCCTCTGATTTTGGCATATGTGGATATGTGGCTCATTGGGAGAGCGATCCTCTCTGGTCGGACCTTAAACATAAAACTTTGGTTTACGATCCGACGGTTTATTATACATATGATGAAGTCACAGAAACACTAAAGATATCTGGATATGGGACCATATCGGACTTCGACGATCAAAGAGCACCCTGGTATACCTATAAAGATTCAATTAAACATGTTATTATAAGGGGTGCGATTACAACTATCGGAAAATCTGCGTTTGAGGACTGTACTTCTCTTGAATCAATCGTCATACCGGACACTGTCAAATACATCGGAATCAAAGCATTCCAAGGCTGCGTTTCCCTAAAATCTATCATTCTCCCCAATTCCCTCGCAAACATCGAATTAGGTTTATTCCAGGATTGTACTTCCCTTGAATCTATCACCATCCCCGATTCTGTCACATATGTCGGATGGGATGCATTTAAGAACTGCTCTTCTATCACTTCCCTTACAATCCCCGATGCCGTTACTGAAATGGGAAGTTGGGTGTTCTATGGTTGTAGTGCCCTAAGATCTATCTCCCTACCCGATTCCATTACAAACCTCGGATTTGCTATGTTTTACCTCTGTACTTCCCTTGAATCTATCACCATCCCCGATTCAGTTACATCCATCGAAGCATCTGCATTTGAGCACTGTACATCACTTATATCCATTACCATTCCAGATTCTGTCAATTATCTCGGACCCAATGCATTCTATGACTGTACTTCTTTGACATCTATTAAAATCCCCAATTCCATCACTTTTATTGGGGTAAGTACGTTCTGTGACTGTTCTGCACTCCTCTCTGTGACTATTCCCGGATCTATCACTTCTATCGGGAAAAGGGCTTTTTACCATTGTACTTCTCTCTTTTCCATCACCATCCCCGATTCCGTCACTACTATTGGGGAGGATGCTTTTATCCGCTGTACCTCCCTCACCTCTCTTTATATTCCCGATTCCATCACATCAATCGGAGAATCGGCATTTTATGGTTGTACTGGTCTATTAGAACTCAGCCTTCCAGTTGCCCTTAACAGCGTCGGGACTAAGGATAATCCTGTTTTCGAAGGATGTACAAATATCGAAAAGATCTCCTTCACTGGATCTGGAGAATTGTACGAGTATGGGGCCCCAGACCTTGAATATACTCCTTGGCAGATCAGTAAATCTGTTCTAACCGTAGTTACGATATCTGCTGAGGTGTCCTCTATAGGGAATTTTGCATTTGAGAATTGTACATCTCTCACCTCTCTAACCCTTCCCGATTCCGTCAAAACCATCGGAAACTTTGCATTCGAGAACTGTACTTCCCTCACATACATAATAGTCCCCGATTCAGTCATATCCCTCGGTGCATCTGCATTCGGCGACTGTGCAGCCCTCACCATTGTCAGAATTGGCAGATCTGTCGAATATATTGGATATAATGCGTTCTATGGTTGTCCTTCACTTGATGTATTCGAGGTTTCCTCTGAAAACAAAGCATATACTTCCTCAGATGGTGTTCTTTTCAATAAGGACAAGACAGTCTTGATTCAATACCCAATGGCTATAGCAGATAGCACATTTGTGGTGCCTGATACTGTCAAGACCATCGAATCCTTTGCGTTCAAAGGTTGCTCTACTCTCACTTCCATAACCCTTCCTGATTCTGTCATAACTATCGGAGCATCTGCATTTGAGAACTGTACTGCCCTCACCTTAATCACCCTGCCGGGTTCCGTCACAACCCTCGGAAATTTTGCATTTGAGAACTGTACTTCTCTCGCTACCATCACCATAACCAATCCTGTCAAATCTATCGGAATTTCTGCGTTTAAAGATTGTACTGCTCTGAAAGAACTCACAATTCCTGTAAATTTCAATAGCGTCGGTATAGCTGAACATCCTGTCTTCGAGGGATGTACAAATATCGAAAAGATCACCTTCACCGGATCTGGAAATTGGTATGGATATAGTATTTCAGACAAGACGTGCACCCCCTGGCAATTCAGTAAATATGCTCTAACAACAATAGTTCTATCTGACGATATCTCTTCTATCGGAGACTATGCATTTTGTGATTGTGCTGAGCTCAGGATCGTATCTTTTCCCAAGTCCGTTACATCCATCGGATACCATGCATTCGAGAACTGTACGTCTCTCACTTCCATAACCATTCCCGATACTGTCACCTTTCTTGGACCTTTAGCATTCATGGGTTGCACTTCACTTGTTTCATTCGATGTTTCCCCCGAAAACAAAGCATACACTTCTGTAGACGGTGTTCTTTTTAACAATGATAAGACCACCTTGATCCAATATCCCGTGGCCAAAACTGACACCACCTTTGTGGTGCCTGATACTGTCAGGGCCATCCAATCTTATGCGTTCTATGGTTGCACCGCCCTTATTTCCATAACCATCCCTGATTCCGTTACACTTCTCGGATTTGGTGTTTTCGAGAACTGCACTTCCATTGCCTCCATAACCATCCCTGGGTCCGTCACATATATTGGAAACTCTGCGTTCAAGTGTTGTATTGGTCTGAAAGAACTCACAATATCTGCCGATTTCAATAGCGTTAAAACCAATGTAGATCCTATTTTCGAGGGGTGCACAAATATCGAAAAGATCACCTTCACTGGATCTGGAAATTGGTTTGATTACGATATTATGGACATAGAATATACTCCTTGGCAGATATGCAAACATGCTCTGACTACTGTCATTATATCCGATGGTGTGACATCCATCGGAAACTTTGCATTCGAGAACTGTGCATCCCTCACCTCAATAACCGTTCCCGATTCAGTCAAAACCATAGGAAACTTTGCATTCGAGAACTGTGCCTCCCTCACCTCAATAACCGTTCCCGATTCAGTCAAAACCATCGGCGTATCTGCATTCGGTGACTGTATCTCTCTCGCCACTGTCGAACTTGGCAAATCTGTCGAATATATTGGATATAATGCGTTCTATGGCTGCAGTTCTCTTGTTTCTTTTACGTTTTCTGAGTCTTTATCATTTATTGGGAACATGGTGTTGGGCGGTAAATTCTATGACTCCAATGGAGAAACGGAACTCGAACCGATTCCTGCCAATCTGGTCGGTTCCACCTTCAACAATAAAGATGGTAAATGGATCAAGCAGAATGCCACGTCCTCGGAAGATCCCGACAAAGTGTCCGGTGAATGCGGAGACGAGGCCACTTACGAATTGGATCTTTCCACAGGAACACTTACCATCAACGGTTCCGGAAAG
>CAVHHN010000155.1:0-3871 GCA_963635855.1 Faecalibacterium sp. CAG:74
AATGCATTGGAAACAGGAAATGTCACCAAAGTGAAAGATTCTTTGGATCATTTTCTCCAAAACTATTCCTCTTTATTGCTGTGTGATGAAGGACGTTACCATATCATCCTAGCAACGATCATTTTCAGCCGGGAAGGTAGATATGAAGTTTCCATCGACCGTGAATCCGGTGACGGAAGACATGATATTCTCATGAAAAGCAAATTCCCCAAGTATCCGAACATCGTGGTCGAGATAAAGAAAGCCGATCCTAATGACAGCGAAACTGTCGTAGACAGTCTGGCACATGAGGCATTGGACCAGATCCACAGGAAAGATTATTGCAGAGGCCTGAAAGGAAGGACCTTGCTGTATGGTATTGCATTCAAAGCAAAAACATCCACGGTCCTTCTCGAAGAGAGCATTTTTTGATCATATGTTGCTTTAATCTTCTCTCCTGACTGGTATTCGTACCTTGCCATAAGATGGATTAAATTCTTGATCTGGCACATCAGAGTATAATGAACAATAGCGATCCTACGACCGCTCCGATCAACGATGTTGAGCAATTGTTGATGTATTTGTCAATGAAGCCCTTGTTTTCTAGAAGAGCACCAAATACGCTATCTGCCACATTGCCGACCATGCCTGCGACGAAAGGTATGATAAAGACAAAGTTGGAAATTCCGGTAAGTCCAACATCTCCGTAAACAAAGAGGCAGGAGATCAAGGAAAATATCATAGTACCGATCATGGCTGCTACGAATCCATATACTGACACTCCCCCGTTCGGCCCTGGTTCAATTTGGCGGAGGGTAGTGATCATATAGGTTTTCTTGGCCCACATCCCGGTCTCACTGGCAACCGTGTCCGAAGTGGACACCGCCAATGCGGAGATGAATGCTATCGCAAGGAGGTCCGAAGGTCTGAAGAAAAATACTATGGCAATGATCGTAGGGATCAAACCTACGCCTAGAATATTGCGGATACCTCTTTCTCCGGTCTTCCCTTCCTGAAGTCCAAGGGCGATCTTGTCTTTCAGTCTCCACTTGGTGGCAAGGAACGCGATGACAGGGAATAAGAAGAATGCCAGGTCCCACCATAGATCTGCACAGTAACCGATGATCTCCGCAAGGATGAATGCGACGACAGTACCGCCCTTGGTCAGGAGGTTTTTATGACATGCGAAAAGTGAAAGTGCCAGAGGGGCGACCACAAGAAGTACCAATTCCAGTATCCTATCCATTTTCGATCCCCTTCAGCGTATCTTTTCAAGTAGTTTGGTGGCGTCCGAAATACATTCGGCACGGTCTGTCTGCGGCAGGTACATAACCTTTCCCTGACGGTACAGTGTGACCTCTTTTCCGTTCCAGTCGAACACCAGGATCATCTCATCCTTTTCCTTTATAGTAGAACCTTCGGATTGGATGATCTCCGCCGCACGGTCCATGTCGATATCCATGATATCCGCGGAGATGGCCATCAAGGCCTTTCCTCCGCACAGGCGTGCGGTGGTGAATCTCATTGAAGAGACCTCATCAGTTCTTCCGATCTTTTGTGGAAATCGTCGAGAGAACCTGTGTTGGAGATCATGTGATCGCAAAGTGCCAGCACCTCTCCGGAACCCCAGGTGAGCTCTCTCGAATCCCTTTCTTCGAAGGCGTTCAGATCTGTGGGTGCATCTTCTCTTCCGCGTTTGACGAGCCTTTCATACCTTACCGACGGAGGGGCATATATTCCCACTATCACCACATCTCCACCGAGGTTTTTGAAGGAATGGACCTCATCCATGCTCCGGCATCCGTCGATGATGAAAAGTTCTTCCCCTTTCATCTTTTCCAAGGTTCTTTTGGCCCAGATGTCCTTTCCGTATTTTTCCCGTTCGGAACTGGCGAAATCTCCCACCGTGATATCGTCGGTCTTGACGGAGGACCTGGAATAATATTCCCTCACGGCATCTCCCATTCTGGCGAATGGGATCCCAGCGGCCATGCCAGCCGATAGGAACTCCTCCTTCCCCGCACCGGGCATGCCTGCGACCACGATCAGCTTCATCAGATCAGATTGTCCGAGATATTGTTGAGTATACGGTCACAGTACACGCACCTTAACGTAGGTGGGCAGCGCTGTTCCACGAAGAACTTGGGGGAGACCGGTTCGCCTTTGTTGGTGATACAGCAGGGGTTGCTGCATTTCACGATACCGGTGACCACATCTTCCAGCCTGACATCGAACTTCTCTGCGATGTAATAATCCCTGATGATGGAGATGGTGGCATGGGGTGCGATCAAGGCGATCTTGCTGACGGTTATGGGGTCGAGTTCCATGTCTTCGATCTTGACGATGTCCTTCCACTTCTCGTTGTTCTTGGTGGTGGACACGTGGATCCCGATACTGATCCCCGAGTCGATGTTGTTCTCGTGGACACCGAGGATCTTCAGTACGTTGAGGGACTGTCCGTCGGTGATGTGGTCGATGACAGTACCGTTTCTGATCGGGGGGATCTTTATGTCTTCTATCTTGCCTCCTAGCATCACATCTCACCACCCATGATGGCACAGAGGATGGCCATTCTGACCGGAACTCCGTTGAAGGCCTGTTGGAAGTATTTCGCGTGAGGGGTGTTGTCGACCTCGGTGGCGATTTCATTTACTCTTGGGAGCGGGTGCATGACACTGAGGTCATCCTTCGCTTCGCGAAGGATGGAATTGTCGATGCGGTATGTGCCAGCCACCTTCTGGTATTCTGAGGGGTCCGGGAATCTTTCCTTCTGGATTCTGGTGACGTATAAGATATCTGCATCGGGGATCGCTTCTTCGAGGGAATCTGTTTTCTTGGGTACGCATCCTTTTGATTTGAGGGCACTTACGATGTCTTCCGGCATTTGAAGACTTTCGGGGGCCACTAACGTCAGCTTGACCCCGAACATGGTGAGGGCCTGGGCGAGGGTGTGCACAGTCCTTCCGTATTTCAGGTCACCTACTAAAGCGATGTTGAGTCCGTCCAAGGATCCTTTGGCCTCCCTCATAGTGAAAAGGTCGAGGAGCATCTGGGTGGGGTGGGAACCGGCTCCGTCACCGGCGTTGATGACCGGTTTCTGGGAAACATCGGCTGCAAGTCTGGCGGCACCCTCGTAAGGGTGCCTCAGAACTATGCAGTCGCAGTAGGAATCCACCATCCTGATGGTATCGGAAAGGGTCTCTCCTTTGGCGATGGAGGTCATCGACATCTCAGAGACGTCCATGACATGACATCCGAGCCGGTATGCCGCACTCTCGAAGGAGAGTTTGGTGCGGGTGGATGGTTCGAAGAAAAGATTCGCCATGATCTTTCCATCCAAGGCGCGCTTGGTCTTTTCGCCACGGGCGTAAGGGACCATTTTCTTTGAGAGGTCAAGGATGTATTCGATCTGCTCTCTGTCGAGGTCGCGGATGGAGACCAGGTCCTTGTTTTTGAAATCCATGGTTCCGCCATTGTATATTCGGCTTTAAACGTGTGCCTTGTTAGGGTCCCGTTGAAACCATATCTCAATGACTGATCTTAGGGTCGGTTTTTTCATTTTTAAAATTAGATCCTTAGAGCAGATACAAATCAGGTAAAGGTTAGACGACATCAGAAGAAATGTGCTCTGCTTATTCCGGCAGCGTTCAACGTATTGAATTCGATAAGATAGAAATCAAATCAGGTGTTGACGGCATGATTTCAATGGGATCCAAAAAGCCGACCTCATTGAAGCCATACTGTCCATCCGATCTACTTTCAACCTGATCGAATTCGAAACATTGAATGTAGCTACAGTATGCAGTGCATATTTCCCTCTGTTGTTATCTGGCCCGAATCGCATTTGAGCAGGTGACCTTGTTGATCATAGGCAGGTCTCTTCGAGAAGGAC
>CAVHHN010000156.1:0-3844 GCA_963635855.1 Faecalibacterium sp. CAG:74
CTTGAAATCATTTACAGGGGTTCAAACCCCTGGTATCAAACATTCCAAACCTGAGAGGATGAATGATACGCTGTGCTATCTCTTTTCGATATTCCTCGGTAGTTTGAGTAGAGAAGCATAAATGTCAAATGAGCCAGCATAGGCCATGTGGTGAGGTCGGGCTTAATGGCCTATAATGTGCCAGCAGTCATTTATCTCCCCCCGTCTGCATTTTGTCTGCAACACGTTTATATTGTTAAATCAAACACCCAAGTTAATTTACGGGGTGAAACTATCTTTAAGAAATCAGTGATATTGATCATTGTTACTGTGCTGATCACTGTGTCCGCATTTGTTATGTTGGTCAATGCAGAAACTGACGAATCGTCTGCACAGGACCACATTTCTGCAGGAGCCTGCGGACGGAATGTCAATTATTGTCTTTATTCTGACGGCACTCTGGAGATCTTCGGTTCCGGTGAAATGTATCAGTATGGTAACTCCCATGCTCCGTGGTATAAGTATCGTGACAATATCACTAAGATCGTCATATCTCCGGTTACGGATAGTCTTATCACCAAACTCGGGGCATCGGCATTCCGTGATTGTAAAAATGTCACGGAAATCACCCTCCCAATAACACTCAACAGCGTGGTCTCCGATAAGTATCCTGCCTTTTCAGGCTGTTGTAATATCGAAAAGGTCAATTTCACCTTCGGTAACGGAGGATACGGATATGGCTATGCCGCTTACGAAGGATTTGATTCTTGGTACCAGAACACCCCCTGGTATCAGTGCAGAGACACACTTAAGGAGATCAACTTCGCATATGGTATCAAAGGGATCGGATCCGATGCTTTCCGCGAGTTGAACTTAACCACTCTCGTGCTCCCCGATACTATGGTTCACCTTGGAAACCACTGTTTCTTAAACTGCACAAAACTGACCGATCTGACAATCCCTGTAAGTCTGAATCCCTATGGTAGTGACACAACATACCCACCATTCCGTGGCTGTATGGCCGTTCAGAAGGTAACCATCTCTAAAGGAAACGGGGTTCCGTTTGATTATACTGGTTGGCATAAAACCGACTCTAGTGGTTCGGAATGGGCCCCCTGGAATCTGAATTATAACCTTGCAAAAACGATCATCATCAACGATGACGTTACGAAATTAGGGCGTTACATGTTCCATGCGTGTAATATCAAAGAACTTGTTATTCCGATCAGTATTAACATCAATGAAGGGTTCCCTATCAGTCGTTGGAGCGAAGAAAATCGCTCTGGAAATGTACGTCTTTACCCATATCTTGAAAAGTTGACAATAACCAAAGGTACGGGGACGTATGGTGTTTTTGGCAATACCGTTTATGAATGCCCATGGACAGCTTCTTCACCTAACCTTGAGGTCATAGTCGAGGAAGGTGTCACCTACCTCGGGAATAGTTTCTTTCGCCTTGGCACTATTGAAAGCCTCACTCTTCCGAATTCGCTTACTTCTCTCGGAAGTAGTACTTTCTGGCACTGTAAAATCAAAAATCTCACAATTCCGATTAGCCTTAATACGGTGCGGAATGATGGCGATCCTGCATTCACTGGCCCGGGCATGATGAGTGATGACCGTACAGAGGTGACATCCGGTGATGTGTACGGAATAGAGAAAATCACTTTCACTCCTGGTTCAGGATACGGATTCGATTATTCTACTGAAAAAGGACACAACTGTTGGTATCAGTTGACCCCCTGGTACATATGCAGGGACACTATCAAAGAGATCAATTTTGAAGAGGGGATAACACACATTGGTTCGAACACTTTCGATACTACCTTCTATGATTCCGACGGTAAAACCGTACTCGATCAAACCGCCGATAACCTGGTAGGTTCCCCATTCAAGAAGATGGGTGGCAAATTTTACAGACTGGACCCCAACAAGGAATACGGTGATTGTGGGGACAAGATCACTTACGAATTGGATACATCCGCAGGAACTCTTATCATCCGCTCAGAATCTCTTGAGCGCAGAGAATCCAGTAAAATGTGCTCATATTCCAGTGGTGGTGCGCCTTGGTACCCTTACAGAGATTCCATCAAATACATTGAGTTATCTGAATACATAACAAACATCGGTGACTACGACTTTGAAGGTATCACCAACGTCGAATCCATCACAATTCCTGATAATGTCTGGGTAATTGGTGCATCCGCATTCGCAGGTTGTTCTAATCTCACCACCGTCAATCTCGGTAAAATCATCATGGAAATCAAATCGGACGCGTTCAAAGGATGTCCGCTTGCTTCGTATTCCGTTCCCGACGAGAGTAATTTTTACTGTAAATATGGTTCAATTGACGGTGTTCTTTTCAGCAAAGACAAACATACTCTGATCCAATACCCAGTGGGTAGAACAGATCCTTCCTATGTGATACCTGACGGGGTCATAACCATCAAAGCATCTGCGTTCAAAGGTTGCACTTACCTCTCATCCATCACTATCCCGGATTCTATAAGATTCATCGAACTCATCAAGCATGGTGCATCTGATGATGCATTCGATTTCACCTTCTACGATTCCGATGGTGTAACCGAACTCGAACCGATCGTTGAAAAACTGGCAGGTTTCACCTTCAACAAAGTTGGTGATAGGTGGGTCAGGCAGAATCTATCCGGCGAATGTGGAGACGGGATCAATTATGTATTGGATTTCTCATCAGGGACTCTTACCCTCAGTGGTTCCGGAAAAATGAACTCTTATTCCAGCGGTAACGCACCTTGGTCCTCTTACAAAGATTATGTCAAAACCATCGAAATAGCTGATTCCATCAGTTCCATCGGTGACTTTGCCTTCGAAGGCATCACTACCATCAAGTCCATCTCCATCCCAGATTCTGTCGAATCCATTGGTGCATCAGCATTTGCAGGTTGCACCTCTCTCGCTACTGTTGATCTTGGCAGTTCTGTAAACTCCATTGGAAATGCTGCGTTCAGTGGTTGTACCTCCCTCAAGCTCATAACCATCCCCGATTCCGTCACATCCCTTGGAAAGAACGTGTTCGATGGGACCTTCCACGATTCCGATGGAAAAGCGGAACTCAAACAAACCGCTAAAAACCTGGCAGGTTCCATTTTCGACAAAGTTGGCGACAAATGGATAAAACAAAAACTGATTTCTGGGAAATGCGGAGAAAATGCCATTTACGAATTCAATCCCACCACAGGAGTACTCACCATCAGCGGTTCCGGACAGATGGACGATTACATTCAGATCAATTCGATCCGGACCCATAGCAATAACGCACCGTGGTCTTCTTTAAGCACAGGTATTAAAAATGTCATCATAGGTAACTCTGTCACATCTATAGGGAATAATGCATTTTATTGTTGCACCTCAATTACTTCAGTGACTATATCTTCTTCCGTCACATCCATCGGCGATCATGCGTTCAGTGCTTGTAATAAACTAAAATCCATCACCATCCCCGAATCCGTAACCTCTATCGGATCCAACGCATTCTATAGCTGTGCCGCTTTGACATCTGTCGAACTCCCCAATTCAATCACCTCCATCAAACCAGATACATTCTGTGGCTGTACTTCACTTACTTCCATCACCATCCCCGATTCTGTAACTTCCATTGGTAAGGGTGCTTTTATCCGCTGTACCTCACTCACATCCCTCACAATCTCCGATTCACTCACATCCCTCGGTGAGAATGTGTTCGTTGGAACCTTCTACGACACTGATGGAGAAACGGGCCTCGAACAAACCGCTGACGATCTAGCTGGTTTCGCTTTCAACAAAGTTGATGGCAAATGGATCAAACAGAAACCCACACCATCGGAAGATCCCAACAAGGTATCCGGTG
>CAVHHN010000157.1:0-1733 GCA_963635855.1 Faecalibacterium sp. CAG:74
TTTGGAAGTCGTCGATCCCTATCGGTACTTCCAACCGCTTCCCCTCTCCTGACATACATTGTATATTGCCTCACCGACTATAAAAGGGGCACTATTGACCTCAATGGATGTTAGAAAGAAGGATCCATTGAAATCATCTCCCTATGACTGATTTTAAGGTCGGTCTTTTCATTTTCAAATTAGATCATTTTGGATCCCCTGAACGCTTACAAATCAGGAAAGGTTAGACGACCGCAGAGAGAAATGTGCTCTGCTTACTGTGGCAGCGTTCAACGTTTCGAATTTGATCGAAAAGGTTGGATGTTGACAGCACGATACAATGGAATCGCCGTTTCGACGAGTATTCTGGGTATTGTTTCATTTCGAGGATCGGTCTTTGTGCAAAAGGTACTCCACTGTCAGCCCTGCCAGGGTAAATCCGAAGACGCCGGGGACCGACGGTAGTGATCCGAGAACACTTTTTCCATGTTCATCCCTTTCTGATGGAGATACAAGGACATTTTCCGTAGAGAAAACGCAGGTCATGTTTCTGGTATCGATATTTCTCATTTGTTTCCTGAGTTTGGAAGCCAGTGGGCATACCCGGGTTTTTGTCAAAGTGGCCACTTGGGTTTTAGAAGGATCAAGGTGCATGGCAGCACCCATGGAGGCAAAAACAGGAAGTCCTTTTTCAAGTGCGGCAGAATCGATCTTTGCTTTGTTACCGATAGTGTCGATGGCATCCACCAGGACATCCCACTCTCCATTCAGAATATCTGGAACTGTCTCTTCATTGATGTACATGTCAAGTCCTTCGATCGAGATGTCGGGATTTATGCTACGGGCCCTCTCGCAGGCGACCTCTGCTTTGATCCTACCGATCGTAGACGTGGTGCACAGTATCTGACGGTTAAGATTGCTGGGAGAGAATACGTCCTTGTCCACGACCCGTATATTACCTATGCCCGACCTGACAAGGGCTTCTAGGGCATACCCTCCGACCGCACCGCACCCGCAAACGATGACACGTGCATTTTTCAGTTTTTTCACTCCCTCCTCTCCGATAAGGATCTTGGTCCGGGTACTGATGTCCTCAGTTATTGTATCACTTTCTTTGCATTCTCCAAAACGGTTTCCGCCAATTCGTTTTTTGAAACACCCAGGAGTTCGGATATCAAAGAGATGAACTCGTTCATCGAAGTGAATTTTTTGGTTGTGAACGGGGCATCTGTCTCTAGTAGAAGATGATCTGGTGGGATACACTCCAGGACCAGTCTTGCATTCATTTCTGATTTCTTAAGAAGTCTAGGATTCACTGAGAAATAGCAATTCAGTCCAGAAAACGGAGAGATATCCGTGTTTTTGAACGAATGAAGGATAATGCTTTTGCATTTGCTCCCATACATCCGAAGGATCTTTGCCACTTCACCGTCGCATCCGATATTGTGTACATTGACCACCCTTCCGAGATCCGATGCGATCGTCACTTGGGTTTTGAAGACATCCATCTGGTGATCGAACGGGTGGAGGTGGTCCAATCCGATCTCCCCGATATGTGCGTCGGGATCATCAGATAAGATCTTTTGAAGTTCTTTCTCAGCGTTTTCTGACCATTGTTCTGCATACCAGGGGTGAACACCGTAAAAACGGACCGCACGACGATCGGTAATTGATATCTGGGTCTTCCATTCATCTGGTTTTGCGACACATGAAAAGAGAAGTTCAGCATCATTAAGATCCGAGTAGTTACATTC
>CAVHHN010000157.1:1743-3838 GCA_963635855.1 Faecalibacterium sp. CAG:74
GATGGATGTGGGCATCTGCAAAGTTCATCAGAACCACGAATCGAGGGAACGTTGACTTCTTTTGGCCTTCGCTTCTTTGCGGGCTTTTTCGATACGATCCAAGGCCGAAGATACTCTACCGGCATCGAAATCATATGAAGTGAGCATCTCGATCACAGCATCCCTGTCAATGGGATTGTATTTGGTGTCGTAGTCAGCATTCCCCTCATCTTTGAGGAAGATCTCCCTGATCTCTTGGTAATCTGGGATAGACTCCCCTATTTTCGAAAGAGCTCCCTCCAGATCTCCGCATTCTTTAATGAGTTTCAGTGCTTTTTTCGGGCCGATCCCTTTGATACCGTGGTTGAAATCAGTGCCGATGAGCATACACAGATCAACCAACTGTGCGCGGGAGATACCCAGCGTCTGTAAACATTCTTCTGTGTCGATGATCTCCGTTTTTATCTCTTTATATGTGTCTTTGCCAGGGATCTTTCTTCTTCCAGTAAGTGTTAGATTTCTGACCAAGGTCGGAGTACCGAAGAGTAGCGAGTCAAAATCCTGTGAAGCAGCGGCCCAGACATCTTTGCGTCTGCACATGAATGCCGCTTCTTGTTCACCATCGGACGGAGCGAAGACCATTGGAAATCCGAGATATCCTATGAGTTCTTTTGCAGAATCACGGACCTCAGATGTCATCCTCGAGGTCTGTTGTGCTTTGGTGTGGGCGGTTTGCATATCTCCACGTTCGATCGCAGCTTTCCATTCCTGTGCGGCTTTTTCCCGTCTTTCATTTCTTTCTTCCAAAGTGGCCGATTTCAGAGGGTGAGGTTTACCATCGAAGACAAATATCGGCTCGATACCTGCTTCTACAAGATTTGCAGACCTGTAAAGGAAGCCGGACAAGTGGGATGTGGTCCTGCCTTTGCTGTCACAGAGCGGGAATCCATCGGCCTGGCGTATGGCAGACATGAACTGATATGCGATGTTGTATGTGTCAACTGCGACTTTTTTCCCATCGAGTTCGGACAGTTCGACAGGTTTTGCCACTACAAGGTCAGAAAGATTCACTCCCATCGATTCATCCCCTGTTCGGACCGTAGCTCTTCCAGAGGGAGATCTCCTCGGTCATATCATTGAGTTTGAACAGGGAACTGCCTGCGACCAGGATCGAAGCTCCTGCTTCAACGACCTGCTTTCCTGTTTCACGACCAACACCTCCGTCGACGGAGATCTCCAAGTGAGGATTATGTAATTCTGCCCATTCGCGGACATGTCTGATTTTAGGTATGCAGTTGGGGTTGAATTTTTGACCTCCGAAACCTGCTTTGACAGACATGATCAAGACAAGGTCCACCTTGTCAAGATAGGATTCGATGGTTTCTATGGGAGTGTCAGGATTGATGGTTATCCCCGCGTGAACTCCGCTATCCTTGATCTTTTTAATAGCACCCATTATGTTCCCATCAGCTTCCTGGTGGACCGTGATCCAGTCACAACCAGCATTGACGAAATCATCCACATACCTTGCAGGATCTTCGATCATAAGGTGTGCATCGAAGGGTAGTTTGGTGCAATGGCGAATACATTTTATGACCGGTGCCCCGAAAGTGAGGTTCGGAACGAACATTCCATCCATAACATCGAGATGTACCCAATCAGCACCGAATTTTTCGATGCGCGAGATCTCCTCACCTATCTTTGAAAAATCACATGAAAGCATCGATGGTGCTATTTTTGTCATTGTGACCTGATACATTTCTGGGTAAAAATGATTTTTGAGTGGTCAGCGATTGATTTCTAATTTTCCTACTTTCAGTGGTTAGAAATCCACTAGATGAAGGATACAACATCTTAGGGCCCCATTGAAATCATACTGTCAATGGCCAACCTAATTTCAATCTGATGGAATTCAAAACATTGAATGTGGTTATAGGGAGCATGTTTCTCTCTGTTGTTATCAAGCCTAGATTACATTTGAGCAGGTGACCATGTTAATCATAGACAGGTCTCTTCGAGAAGGACTGTGGCTGTTTTTGCTTTGAACGCGATGCCGTACAGTAAGGTCTTTCCTTTCAGGCCTCTGCAGTAATCTTTCTTTTGGATCTGTTCCAAT
>CAVHHN010000158.1:0-3768 GCA_963635855.1 Faecalibacterium sp. CAG:74
TCTTCAGAATGTATTGAGTTTCGCATCAGCTTTCCACACGAATTGTCATAGAACCAAAGATTCTCTCAAAATACTATTCTTAGAAGGTGGAATTAAAGGGATCGGATCCGATGCATTCCGCGAACTGAACATAACGTCTATCGTTCTCCCCGATTCTGTTGTTCACCTTGGAAACCATTGCTTCTTCAATTGCACAAAACTGACCGATCTGACCATCTCTGTAAGTCTGAACCCCCATGGTGATGATGAGGATTACCCAGCATTCCGTGGTTGTATAGCTATTCAGAAGGTAACTTTCACCAGAGGAAATGGTGTTCCGTTCGATTATACAACCTGGTGGTGGGAATCAGGTTCGAAACTGACTCCCTGGAATATGTATCCTGAGGTTACAAAGACGATCATTATTTCAGATGATGTCTCGAGCTTGGGGGAGGATATGTTTTTGGACTGTAACGTCAAAGAACTTATCGTTCCGATAAGTGTCAATCTCCAATATGGTAATTTTCATGAATGTATAGCTGCGTTCGACCCCAGCCATCGCTACAATAATCTTGAAAAAGTGACAATAACCAAGGGTTCTGGAAAGATTTGTGATTATAATGTCAGTAAATGGTATGGATGCCCTTGGTACAATGCACCGAATCTTAAGACCGTTATTTTCGAAGAAGGTATTACTCGCATCGGAGAGAATCAATTATACAAATGTAGTTTCGAAAATCTCATCCTTCCAAATTCACTCACCGCTCTCCCAGAATTCGCGTTTAAAAATTGTACATTCAAAAACCTGACCATTCCGATAAGCGTTAATGCGGCAGGGAGTGTTTACCATCCTGCATTTAGGAACGTATCTGGAATAGAGAATATCACAATCACTCCAGGTTCTGGATATGGATTCAATTATGCCGCTTATGAGGGCACGAACGGATGGTATCAGTATACTCCTTGGTACCAGTGCAGATCCACTCTGACTTCGATCGTGTTCGAGGAAGGGATCAAGAGTATCGGGTCCGATGCATTCCGTGAACTGAACATCACATCTATCGTGATTCCGAACAGCGTCTGTTCTCTGTCGAACCATACTTTCTATCAATGTAGCATGCTGACCGAGCTCACCATTCCGATTAGTCTCGACAGTGTCGCCTCTGCCAAATACCCCGCATTCGATTGTTGCGATCTGAAGGTCGTGGATTTCACCTCTGGAACAAATGGGGCCGGTTTCAACTACAGCGAAGGATATTATCCGCCCTGGGCGAATGTGAACGGTACCAGTGTTACCAAAACGACATTTGACAAGGATATCATATATATCGGGAAAGAAACCGTCCATGGCTACACATTCTATGGAGAATCCGGAGAGATAGAACCTTGGGGATACAACCTGAGTGGAAGGACGTTCGAAGGTGCGGATGGTCAGATGTGGGAGATCCAAGATGGAGCAGATTCTATCTCCTCTCTAGAACTGAGCTCGACCCTGAACGGAGCACAAGTTTTCGTGAAGGGGTTAAATTCTGCAGAGGTGACATCGTGTATACTAAAATCTCATCCAATAATTCGCTGAAATTCGGATCATTCTTGATGATTATTACGCTCCTAGCTTCCGCCATGACAGTATTGTTTGTACTTCATACAGAAACTGATGAATCTTCTGCACAGATCATTATATCTGGTGAATGCGGACCGAACGCAACATACAACATTTATTCGGATGGTACTCTAGAGATTACCGGTTCCGGTGAAATGTATCAGTATGATGCTACCTATGCACCATGGTATGAGAACCGCAAAGACATTACTAAGATTACTATTGGTGACAATATCACAAAACTCGGAACATCGGCATTCCTCGGTTGTAATCATATAACAGAACTTACCCTACCAATCACACTCAACTGTGTGGTGTCTGATAGATCTCCTGCATTCGCAGGCTGTTGTAGCATTGAAAAGGTTAACTTCACTAGTGGACACGGGGGATATGGGTACAATTATGCAGCTTACGAAGGAACCAATTCTTGGTACCAGAACACCCCCTGGTATCAGAGCAGGGGTTCTCTCAAAGAGATCAACTTCGCAGATGGGGTCAAAGGGATCGGATCCGATGCGTTCCGCGAACTGAACATAACCTCGATCGTTCTCCCCGATTCTGTTGTTCACCTTGGGAACCATTGTTTCCTAAACTGCACAAAACTTACCGATCTGACCATTCCGATAAGTCTGAATTCTTATGGTAGTGACGAAAGATACCCAGCATTCCGCGGTTGCATATCCATTCAGAAGATAACCTTCACCAATGGAAATGGGGTTCCGTTTGATTATGATGACTGGGCTAAAAGGCCTCTGAATACTAATTTGGCTCCATGGAACATGTATTCTGATGTTGCAAAGACTATCATCATTTCAGATTGCGTCTCGAAATTGGGGGAGTGCATGTTTTGGGACTGTAATATCAAAGAACTTACCATCCCAATGAGTATCCATCTCCAACTTGATACATATAATCAATTTATGAGTCCGTTCAAGCAGGACTCTGGTAAAAGCTACCCTAATCTTGAAAAAGTGACAATGACCAAGGGTTCTGGAAGGAGTTGTAATTATAGTAGAGACTACGCCAATTGTCTCCCTTGGTACGAAGTAACGAATCTTAAGACCGTTATTTTCGAAGAAGGTATTACTCGCATCGGAGATGATACACTTTTCTACTGCAACATTGAAAATCTCGTCCTTCCAAACACACTCACTTCTTTCGGAGAATCTGCAATCGAGGGATGTACGATCAAAAATCTGACAATTCCGATAAGCCTCAATGCAGTATGGCTTGACAAGCATTCTGCATTTGATGGCATTTCCGGACTCGAAACTATCACATTCACCCCCGGATCTGGATATGGATTCAATTATGCCGCTTATGAGTGTATGAACTGCTGGTATCAACATACTCCCTGGTACCAGTGCAGATCCACTCTGACTTCGATCGTGTTCGAGGAAGGGATCAAGAGTATCGGGTCCGATGCATTCCGTGAACTGAACATCACTTCTGTTGTCATACCAAACTCTGTGGAATCCCTTGGTTGCCATTCATTCTATCAATGTAGTAAACTGACCGAACTCACCACCCCTATCGGTCTCGACAGTGTCGCCTCTGCCAAATATCCTGCATTCGACCGGTGTAATCTAACTGTCGTGAATTTCACTTCTGGAACAAATGGGATCGGTTTCGACTACAGCGAAGGATATTATCCTCCATGGGCGAATGTGAATGGTACCAGCGTCACCAAAATGACATTTGACGACAATATCACACATGTCGGGAAAGAAACCTTCCATGGCTACACATTCTACGGGGAACTTGGGGAGATAGATCCATATGCAGGGGATCTGGGTGGAAGGAAATTTGAAGGTGCGGACAGTCAGAAGTGGGAGATCCAAGATAGGGTCGAATCCTGAACTCTATCCTGAACGATGGTCCATTCTTATATGAGATCTTAAATCAGATTGCAAATGTGTTTTTGACCTGACGATTGATCGACTTTATCTACCTACTATCTTAGGTCACCAAAACTACTTACATACTCAGCAGATGACCAAAGATCCTTTGCTGACCTATTTTACGTTCATCGTTTTTTCGAGGGTCCATTCAAAAGGTTGACAAAAATCATCATTGATTGTGAACCGAATTTAATGGAACAATCAACAATATGGCATTATTGAGAGAGAATAAGTGTTAGGCACATGAAGGTGGACATCACCTCGGATGCCAGGTTTTCCATTTCG
>CAVHHN010000159.1:0-3764 GCA_963635855.1 Faecalibacterium sp. CAG:74
TGATCCGCAAATTGACAAAGAAGGAAAGAGAGGTCCTGGTGGAATTGGGCCTTTTACCTAGGTTGATCGATGTCAAAAATCCCGTCGGAAGACCCAAAACTGGGCGTACCACCAAGAAGTCTGCTTAAAAGTATAGTGGTTCAAATTGGGAAATCGTTATTTAATAAGAACAGATTTTACAGCAATCGATTTGTTATCCCATTTTCTCCTTGGTTGTATTCCCTCAAACTATGGGGGGTATTATTTCTCTGGGATAGTGATGCATGATATTCGAAATACAACGTGATTGATTTCTTAATTTGTGAGCGGATTGAAGAAGAGAGACGATTGAATTCAGTGTTAGACTGAAGCGCGTCAAGATACTGTTCTTCGTCGATGATTGTCTGAAGCGAGTGTGCTCTTTTAACCCGAGATATAATATCTGACACGGACCTGTTGTTATAGGAGTAGTTGATCTCTAGCCATTTCTGGAAATCTTTCATATCATCAAGTTCTGGTTCGGAACACAATATGTATTTCATAATTAAATTCGCTACATATTCGGCTAGTTTGACAGGTACTGCGTTACCAATCATCTGTTCAGCAACTGTTTTAGTGCGTGGCCATTTATAATCGGCAGGGAAAGTTTGTATCAGTGATCTTTCGACGGTGGTAAGGGGCCTTATAGTGTCATTCATAGGACATGCGTCATTTTTATTCCCTGGGTAGCCCTTCGGTACAGGGCGATTAACTCCCCTAATTGTCGGAGAGGGTTCATCTACGGAAAATATTCCCCGCCTAGCATAACTTCTGGGGTGGCGATAGTAATAATCAATTCCGAATGAATACATATCACTAATGGACATTGGTTTACTCGCCAAATTTGCTTTTAGATATGGTTCTAAGGCTCCGTCAGTGCCATTTTTAACACCTATACAGAAAAACCTTTTCCGATCCTGTGGCACGCCACATAAGTCTGCATTTAATACCATTTCAGTCAATCCGTAACCTTCGATTTTGAATATTGTTCTTGCGTCGTTATATGCAGTGCTATTCTTTGCACGAGCCACATTTTCCATGACGAAGTATTTCGGATTAACATTCACAATTATAGTAGCAAAACAACGAGTTAAATTGGCTCTTTCACCCTCCGTTCTTTTCCCAGCACTAGAATAGTCCTGACAAGGGGGGCCTCCTATGATCATTTGAGGATTATACCTTTTTATCGAAGGGATTGCAGAATTGCAATCTGATAAATCCATTTTTAATACATCATGGCCGTGTATGTTTTGACGATATGTATCGAGTACCTCATCCCAATTATCAAAAGCGGCTATTAAATCGAAACCTGCATTTATAAAGCCAAGGGATAAACCGCCACAACCACAGAACAAATCAACGGTTCGCATGATATCATATATCATGATTCCTATTATTGTATATAATATTGACGTCAATTAATTGACGTCGGGGGGTATCCCATGTCCGATCATGAACCGCAGTTGTATGGAATGAAGAATAGTAATAGAAAGCAAGAAGAATTCTGGACAAAAAATTGTTTTAATTCTTCATTCCCTGTTGCATTAACAAATTACATGAGAGATAATGGGAAAACTGCGAATTATATTTCCTTGAGTAAGGACCTAAGTACCCATGTAGGGGAGATAGACATCTCTGAGGTATACAATTCCGGTCCGATTCTCAACGAAGAACTCTATTTCGCTTTCGAATCTGTATACGAGCCTTATCGTAAATATACGACAGATGGTTTAGATAAAATCGATCTTGTTGTGAAGCACAACGGGAATTTCCTCAGAGCACTTGAGGTTAAGTTGACTGTTGTACCAGATAACTCAACTGTTGATTCGAATCCAGAGAAATGGGGATCAGAAATAGTAATTCGTCCAGCTACCTCATCGGTTTGTGCACTCGGTATGATTGATGCTTGTTGGGAATATAAAGAAAAAATTAAAGAACTGTTCTCGCCACTACATAAGATTAGTGATTGGAAGAATAAAGCAGAAGTTATGCAACATATGCCAGAAATCATAAGTGCCCTCAACGAATTCGAATCAAAATATTATATGTTTCAGAAACCTTTGATTCTTCAACCGATATGGAAGACAAAGGGTAAAACACCAATATTAGACGAAGAAGCTCTCGATATATTTGTTTGGAGCGATTATGCCTTCACCAGGTTATTCCTCGATCGTTGTAACAATGAAGACCGTAACAACCAACGTATGCTACGTTGTGCGGCACGCATGGCTTGTTGTTTATATGAAATCGCTCGTGCTGGGGAAGTTGACATAAATGAGGTATATCGTAAGATTGCATATGATGTGCAGACCGACAAAGAGTTTTCAGCATCTGGAAAACTCACTAACTCTTATATGTTCTGTGAAAGATTAAAGCACCCCTGCATTCACAGAGATGAGTTACACAACATTATTCTAAATGGGGGTGAACGTTATTTGAGTCCAGAACGTCGTTTCGACCAAACAATTTACTTCACTATGCAGAACTAAATCCATTCTCGTTCAAACATAACTTGACGACATCCGCCTGTGATGCATGAGAACATAGAATATAGATACACACGAGATGAAGGGACTATAGAAAGGACAAACTGCATTTGTTGATTGCACTCTCGAATAGAATGCCATGAATAATGATTTACCGAAATCATTATACTGAATAGATCTAATGAACAACTCGTACTACCTTGAACGACGAAGAATTGAATCACAGTTTGATGGAATATGTAAAGCAGGATCACACTTTCGGCGCAGTAATGATAACCGCACCGTGGGGGTCCGGCAAGAGTTATTTCATCAAAAATATCTTTCCGAAAAATCTGAGTGACCACTCTTCCGAGAAATGTGTCATGGTTTCGCTTTATTCTTTGATAAATATCGAAGGTTTATGTAAAGCCATTTTGATGGAATCGAAGTTTAAAGCATTTCAAAAGGATAACAAGTCCCGTTCATTAGCTGGATTGATTGGAAAAACTGTTTATCACGGCATAAGTAGCTATATTGGGTTCGATCTGGGTGCCAGTGAAAAAGATTATCTCAAATTTTTCAAGTCCTTCAATTTTTCTAACAATGTTATAATTTTGGACGATCTGGAAAGAACGGAAATTCCCATGCGGCTACTGATGGGTTTTGTGAGTAATCTTACAGAAGAGGGAATCAAAGTTATTTTGATTGCGAATGAAAAAGAAATAATAGACAATTGCAACAAATCCGGTCTGTCTTATGACGGGATAAAAGAGAAGACCGTTTGTGATACATTTCAATTAGATCCGTCGGCGGATGTCATCAGGGTAATTTTGGAGACAAACTTAACGAAAATATCCGATTCAATCGAGTTAACTTCATCATTGTGCCAGGAAATTATAGAACTATTCAACATTCTGCACAGAAAATAGAGTTATTGTTCAAAGACATAGTCACAGAATTAAATCCGATGTTTATCAAACACATCCTTTTGAGTTCCGTTGCCTACATATTGAAAAAAAGAGAAAACAATAACCTTGTGTGGTCAGACCCCACCGATTACTCAGAAAAAATGGGTTCTGAGAAATATCCCTTGTTTAGGTTTGTATACGACTACTTCGAGTATCATGTGGTATGCTGTGACCAAATTATTGAGACGAATAAATCATTTGTCGAGCAAAGACAATTCCAAAAGAATGTGAATGAGATCAATCAGAAGATTGGCGTTCTTTACAATTTCCATTTGCATCGGGAGACTGAAATCCTAGAGCCCCTACATTATTT
>CAVHHN010000160.1:0-3717 GCA_963635855.1 Faecalibacterium sp. CAG:74
CAGAAACGCGTACTTCACATCTGTGCGCCCTTTCATTGAATCTATCGATAACATTCACAACTCTCCTGTGGATATAAAATCCACAATTCATACGGATTTCGTACATTTTACAAATATTTGAGTAAGATGTAGACACTGTGTAGACTGCACCGGAAAACCCCCCTAAGCTCAGTGAACAAATCTATCTGGTTAATGCATCTGGGTCATTTCCGGGCCCCCTAAAAATCAGAAGGTTATTCCACCTAATTCCACACGATCTCCAGTCTATCGATGTTTTTGATAGTATTGTGTTCAGATCAATCCATCTGCAAATAGTACTCCTGTCGACCGACCTCCCGATTAAAATAATCAGGTTATGATCAGTTCAGCTCATTGACAGTATGTCACTTGGCGTTGCTTATCAACCTTATATATCGAACCAATAATACCATACCAATGAAAAAGACCATGATCCTCGTCATCGACCGTGACAACGACTTCGGTGACAAGGCCGGGGTCTCAAGCCCGGTCATCGGTTACGAAGCCTGTTCCAAGGCCGCCATGGCACTAGGTGTCTCAGATCCCGAAGATTCCGACACCAACGGACTGTTCGGTGCTCTCCACCTCTACCAGGATATGCTTCCCGAAAGAGGGGAAGAGAATCTCGAGGTCGTACTGATATGCGGCGACCGTAAGGTCGGCCGCATTTCGGACGAGATCATAATCTCTCAACTGGAAGAGGTCCTCGTCAAGGTCAAGCCCGATAACGCCTACCTTGTTAGTGATGGTGCCGAAGACGAATATCTCGGCCCAGTCATCCGTAGCCACGTCCCCATCGACCACGTCGAAAAGGTCATTGTACAACAAGCACCTGGTGTGGAGACCATGTTGTACATCTTCAAGAGGATCATGGACGACCCTGCCAAAAGAGCCCGTTTCCTGGGACCCATCAGCTATGTTCTGATCGCCATCTCAATGATTTATATCCTGTCCAACATGTTCCATATGGAATCTTTGGATGCTTTCCTATCCGAATCCATCCCCCCCATCGCCTTATTCGCAGTGGGTGTCATTCTGGCCACCTATTCCTATAATTTAGGTGACCGTCTGATGAATTATCTGAATTCATGGGCGGACCGTATCCGTCGTGGAAGTATCATGTTCGTTTTCTTCGTGACTGCAATACTTATCTGTGTCGTCGGTTTCGTCGTGGCATTGTTCTCCCTGTCTGAGATCTACATCGAACGCACCACCCAATCCGTCATCGTCTTCCTGACCTACGGGATCTGGTTCTTCATTTTTGCCTGTATAATATATGTGTTCGGTGCCATACTTGACAGCTATCAGAAATCACGCAAGTTGAAGTACTCCCGTATCACCATCCTTCTCAATCTGATCGCCGTCGGACTTATCGCCAACGGGATCTTGGATTATCTGATGGATTATGTGGGTATCTTCGCCACACGGTACATTATCTACATAGTGGAGATCTTGGCCGGTTTCGCTCTTTCCATCGTGGCCTCGATGTTGCATTCGAGGATTCGGAAGGTCTACCGGAGTTCCGTTACCAATTCGGAGGATCTATCGGATGAGGTTCAGTGAGTGGGAACCTCTGTATTCGGAGATATGCAAGGATTTTGGGTTCTCCCCTGATTCTGATGATATGGCGGTCCGTCTGCTTTGTTCCCTTACCCTGAATTCCGATCTTCAGGACATGGATATTTTGTCAGGATCGATGACAGATACTGTATCTGTCATCGGGGATTCCCCCGGGTTGGAAAATGACCTTTCATACCATGAGCCAGAAGGTTGTATCTTATGTTCAGGTTCAGCGGTCGGTCGGTTGATGTCCGCAGGACATCAACCCGACATCGTCGTCACCGACCTTGACGGTGACCTTGAACCCCAGCTGAAAGCCAGTGCTTCCGGAGCTTTGACCCTGTTGCTTGCTCACGCGGACAACTGCAATCTCCTGAGGGAATATGCCCCAATGTTCAAAGGACCTATCATCCTCACCACCCAAGGCAGACCCTTCGGGAACGTGTGCTGTTTCGGAGGTTTCACGGACGGTGACCGCGCGGTCTGTGTCGCCCGCGAGTTCGGAGCCCATCAGATCCTTTTGTACGGATTCGATTTCGAACACCCCCATCCCAAGATAGGTTCCGACCCTGAAATAAAGTTACGTAAGCTTTCCTGGGCCCGTAGGATCATCTTCTCTGAAGGAGGAAAAGATATTATCGATATTTCCCAGAGACCTACCATAGGTCAACATATTTCCAACACCGAGGCCGCACTATGAACTCCACTATGATCATACTCCTGATCCTCACGGTGATCTACATCCCGTTGTGGATCCTTGTAAAGACAAACCCGAAAATGAAGGAACGCGGCCTTGAAAAATACGGCCCCTGCATCAAGATCAATACCCATCTTGGTATTCGTTTGATCGACAGGTTCGGAAGGTACAAACGTTTCTGGAGAGCCTTCGGAGTATTCTCCCAGATAGTATCCTTCGTTCTCATGGTGATAATGATCTTCATCATGGCGGTAGCGGTCTTCAACCTCCCGAACACCATGAGACAGGGCGGTGTCGGCCTCGAATACGTTTTGGCCATTCCTGGTCTCAATCCCCTTCTCCCGTTCTGGTTCGGTCTTTTGGCGTTCATCATCGCACTCGTGTTCCATGAAATGGCCCACGGTCTGCAGAGCCGTGCAAATGATGTTGGAGTGAAACACACCGGTCTGTTGTACGCCATCGTACCTCTCGGTGCTTTCGTCGAACCTGATGAAAAAGATGTCGAGAAAGCGTCCCGTAGGGCGCGTCTCGACATCTATACCGCCGGTATAACCACCAACTTCGTAATCGCCGCTGTTGCCTTTTTGGTCTTCTCTTGCGCAATGCTCGGAGGTATATCCTCTCCTTATGAGGATAACGCTGCCATTTACAGCGAGACCTCAGGTTCCCCTGCCTATGATGCAGGCATCCCGGCCGGAGCCATCATTACCGAGGTCAACGGGGTCCCGTTCTCCTACACCACCGACTATTACGACAGATCGATATACACCTGGTCGCCCGGCGACCAGGTGACCGTCACTTACATTTTAGAAGATAAGCAACCCCATACCACCACTGTGGTCTGGGGAGTTTATGTCGACAAGACCGTCGACGGTTCCCCCGCTGCCGGTATTCTTGATAAATCCACCATCTCTTCGATCGTGTTTAACGGGACCACTTACTACCTCTATACCGCACAGGGATTTTCTTCATTCATGTCCATGACCCATGAAGGCGATGTCATCAACGTCAATTATGTGAAGAAACAGGCGGACGGCACCTACACTTCCCAATCATCCGAGATCACCCTCAAAGGAAACGGCAACATCGGTTATCTTGGCGTTTACACAACAACCGCTGGAATGAATCTGATCACACCGAAGATCTTGCTTTCTACCGCTGCCGACCCCCTTTACGGTTCCAACGGTATCACCGGTGCCGTCACCGGCCTTCTTGCATATATCGCCCACCCGTTCAGCGGTTTCGATCCCGTTCCGGAGAACCTTCAGTGGTGGTTCGGTGAACAGCACACCGGATTCTGGGATATCTGCAGAGTTCTTTACTGGGTCTTCTGGTTGAACCTTCTTTTGGGAATAACCAATGCACTTCCTGCCATTCCCTTCGACGGCGGCCTGGTGCTCATGGGTTGGGTCGATAAGGTCTATGAGAAACGTGGTGTTACA
>CAVHHN010000161.1:0-3708 GCA_963635855.1 Faecalibacterium sp. CAG:74
CAGTATTGGGAGAAAGATGGTGTGAAGTACGATCTCACCACCATGCCTGCAGAGAACATCACTCTGAAAGCTGTCTGGAAGGCCAATGAGTACACCATCACCTTCGATTCCAATGGTGGTTCTGCCGTGGCAGCGATCACTCAGGACTACAACACCACCGTATCGGTCACGGCTCCGACCAAGACCGGATACACTTTCCAGTATTGGGAGAAGGATGGTGTGAAGTACGCTCTTACCACCATGCCTGCAGAGAACATTACTCTGAAGGCGGTCTGGAAGATCAATCAGTATACCATCACCTTCGATTCTGTCGGTGGTTCTGCCGTGGCGGCGATCACCCAGGACTACAACACGCCCCTATCGACACCCGTTGCTCCGACCAAGACCGGATACACCTTCCAGTATTGGGAGAAAGATGGTGTGAAGTACGATCTCACCACCATGCCTGCAGAGAACATCACTCTGAAAGCTGTCTGGAAGGCCAATGAGTACACCATCACCTTCGATTCCAATGGTGGTTCTGCCGTGGCAGCGATCACTCAGGACTACAACACCACCGTATCGGTCACGGCTCCGACCAAGACCGGATACACTTTCCAGTATTGGGAGAAGGATGGTGTGAAGTACGCTCTTACCACCATACCTGCAGAGAACATCACCCTGAAGGCGGTCTGGCTCATCAACGCAAAAGAGAGTGACAACGGAACTGCATCGATTGAATTAGGTACCGAAGGAGGATCTTTCGTTGTTCCTGCGACCGTCACCGAGACCGTGACCGTCAGCATGGGCAGCAACACCTCTGTCAAAGTCGAAAGCGGATCCGATCTTGCAGGAAAGGTCGTTGTTTCCGAAGTGAAAGCGATCACCAACCCTGCATCTGCCGCTGTTTCCGGTACGGCCTACGAATTCGTTCTTACTGCTGACGGATCCCAATATAACGGAAAGATGCTCGTCACCCTTCCGTATACTGGGGAAGGTGGAAAGGAGGCTGTCGTTTACTACTGGAACGGCTCCGAAGCTGAGAAGATGAAGGTCGTAGAGTACACCGAGAACTCCGTAACGTTCGAGACGTCTCACAACTCCACCTATGTCGTGGCCTCCGAGAAGATCGTGGAAAGTACGAACGGACTGTTGATCATAGTCGCTGCTGCCATTGTGCTTGTGGCCATTGTCATCGGTTCTGCTTATTACTTTGAGGTAGTCAGACCCAGAAAGGCATAAACGGTTTAACGGGAGGGCGTTCTACCCTCCCGGTTTTTCTCAGGGTGATATGAATGAATATGAAAGGAAGAAGGATCAGCATCCTTTTGGCCGTTCTTACAGTGGCGGTTCTTGTCCTTCCTACGGGAATGACACAGTCTTCCGATGCGGATCCATCATACTCTCTGGAGATCTCTGCAGAGCATGGTATTGTAAGGGATGTGTCTACCGGTCAGCCGTTCGTTTCCGGTTCTGCCATTTCGGACAAGGTCGAATTGATATTCATCGCCAATTCGGGACATGAATTCGTGAAATGGATCGTCGATGGAGAATGTACAACGTCCGAGAACGGATGTACGATCAGTATTTCAGAACTGAGGAGCAATGTCAAAGTTACCGCTGTTTCCAGGAATTATTCAACTTCCCAGGAACTGATCACGGTCGTGGATTCCTACGGTACGCCCGTTCCGGGAGATACTCTTGTGAACTCCTGGGCATTTGCAAGCACAGGCCTTGACAGGGACAGTGGGGCGATGATGTGGGATGGAATGCCTTGCACCCCTCTGATCGTAGGGGATGCAGTATATGTCCGTGCGGATGGAATTCTTTATAAATTGGATATAAACACAGGTAGCGTTTTGAAAAATGTTATTTCTAGTGGAACTATTAGTTATTATCATTACATAAGTTACGGGAACGGGGTGATATTCGATACCGTTGGAAGTAAAGCCTACGACCTAGAACTCAATTATCTTTATGATATTCCTTCCAATCTCAAATACGCATCATATTATGATGGGTACTTTTATGGTTGTTTAAGTGTTCCGGACAAATCTGCTTATTACACTATGTTCAAGACCTCTCCAGAAGTTGATAGAGATCTTCAGAATGGAACAAAAATGAATCTTTTCAAGGATACCACCGAATATAGGGTTTTTGCACAGTACGGGCAGTTCTCTAACGTTATGTTTGAAAACGGGTATTTTTTCTTCTTACAAGCTGATTTAAGGACTGGGAAAGTTGGTTGGAGGGCAATGACCGCCATAAACCTGGAAACCGAGGTTGGCACCACCATCGAGCTATCCGGATTCACAGGAATGCCGTGGGATGACGGATGGTTATCCTATTACAACGGATATTTCTACCTTACAGCATATACTGCGGGATTGTTTGATGGGGTAATTTCCGGCCTGGAGAACAAACGTTCCTCTGTTATGTGGGTCAAATTCGATTTTGAGAACGGGACCTTCGGAACCCCCAATTATGAATTCATAAAAACAGCAGAAGGAAATACATTCCGCGGTATCGCATCTGGATTGGAGATCTATGAAGGCAGAGGATACATCAACGTCAGATCATTGGGTTCCGACACCCTTGGCGGTTCTGATGATACCGGCACCTGTATGATTTCGTTCGACATCGGTGAGGACGGTCGTCCTATTCCCAGAGAGAAGGCTTCGAGTCCGATGACCCATGGGGGTATCGTTGTCAATACCGCATATGTGTCTGAGGGTAAACGGTACATCTATCTTCTGCCATACAATGCTGGAACTCAGGGATTGTATGTATTTTCCGACGAACTGATCGATGGGAAATGGGTTCTGAACAGTAATTACGCATTCATGAAGTTTGACAGCAGTATGAACGAATACTGCTCGCAGGCCGTTCGTATGGGACCTTCCGGCGAATTGGTGTTTTATTTGGACAGCGGGTACATCCAATGTTACAAGGCCGCATCTCAATATCAGATAACCGTCACAACAATAAACGACGGATTTGCCACAGTTCAAAAGGGATATGGAAGTAATATCGAGGAGGTTTTAAAAGAGATCTATCCTGGTTCAACCTTAAATAATGGACAATTGACAATCGGGTCTAAAATCTATGATATCTATGGGTTGGACACTCTTACATGGTCTTATGATAAACTCACTGACCCTGTTAATAAATCGAAATTTAATGGAATAGACACCAGGGCGACAATAAGCGTTCATTATAGCTGTTATGCGCTGGTTGAAGTTGGAGTGGATGCACATTTCTCTACCAAGGGTGATTCGGGATGGTATTACGTCGACGAAGGATCAGCAATCAAATGCAACCTCAGGAACAGAGATGTTATCTCAGGTCTTTCTGGATATTTTCTGAAATACTCAGATACGAAACCAGAAGTTGATTCTAACGTGGATCAGTCACTAACTAAACCTTATCAGATGGTAGCGAGGGGCGAGACCATTGAGTTCGAACTTCCGGTCATGTTCAAGAGTACCTATACTGTGAATGACGATTCCATAATACGTGTTGAACGTGAAGATAATACTCTCATTGTCACTGGGGAAAAAGAAGATACTGCAGTTATGACAATATCTGTTTCTAACGGGCAAACATATGTTATAACTATTGATGTTACGCCGAAGATCTATGTGGATACAGAGGGTAACAATGTTACAGAATCTGAGACCTCGAAGACCGCATCCGACGGTGTCCGCACGGACACAATCATTAAAACGG
>CAVHHN010000162.1:0-3708 GCA_963635855.1 Faecalibacterium sp. CAG:74
GCAGGAATGGAAGATTTACCCTCGGTCAATCCAAGACTTTTGATCCAATTGCCGTTGAACCTTCTTTCCTGAACACCGTTCTTGGTACGGTAAAGTTGTTCATTATCCCTTTCAGCACCGAGTTTGTTTTCCTCCCAGGATGCATCTTTCGTGTACACCCTATCCACAACCTCCTTGTTGCCACTGATATGGGGAGGGACCAATACCCATCCGATCTCATCGTATTCACCGGAAGTGCAAGGTGTCAAATAGCTCATAGGACGAACAGATTCATCATTCTGGGT
The DNA here is from genome assembly GCA_963635855.1 of Faecalibacterium sp. CAG:74. Taxonomy (GTDB): domain Archaea; phylum Thermoplasmatota; class Thermoplasmata; order Methanomassiliicoccales; family Methanomethylophilaceae; genus Methanomethylophilus. Next base: position 285 of record CAVHHN010000162.1, read on the forward strand.
CATAGAGAGATAACGTTTACAATTCTTTGCCAGTTCGGTCTTGGTCTTACTGTCGACGGTGACCGTCAATTCCGGCTGAGACATAAGTTCTCTATCGTCACGCTATTATATATTGGATTACACATTCAAAACGGATGATGGAAGATCGGTCTTGGATTCCGGACACTGTGAAAAATATCCTGAAGAACTCCGAAACACACTATCGTTCGATCGGATTCAGGAGGGTTGCTTCGCTTATGTCTTCCACCTATCGCGATGTTTCTGACCACAATACGATCTCTCCGGAATTCTATTCCAAATACGTCCGCCTACTGATCGACGATTCTTCACAGTTGGTCCGTTCCTTCGGATTTCCCAAAAATGTGACAGAATATTTCATCAGCTCGATCACCCGTTCCATTGATCTGGTAAAACAGGTCCTTTCCAAACTGGATGAAAAAGGGAAGACACCCACGTTCAATGGCACTACCGGTAAAGCGGAAGATGCCGAAGAGTTCCAAAAATACTTTTCAACCACCGGATTTACCGACCCGATGTTGAATTCTTCGGATCCTTTGGAGATCCTCGGTTCCGCAGAACCTTTCTTCAATCTCGTATACGAACACCGTTTCAAACCCGGCAGAGACTACCTAATATCTCAACTTGACCTTGCTGTCGGCCACGACCGTATGCTGATCGTGTCTGAAGAGATCCTTTCAATAGAGAAGGCATTACGCGAGAACGGCGAGGTCTTCTCGGATTTCAGATATGTTCAAACCCATCCCGGAGACCTTTCGGAACAAGGAACTGGTTGGAAGGTCCTTGACGATTTCGTGGTTCCCATCGATCGTTTTTCAAGATGGGGTTATTTCATGTACTACAAGGTTCCGATCCTTACCGCGATGCTTCCCGTGCACAACATCATCTTCTTTGCCTTGGTACAGGACAATATCGAAAAACGTCATTCAGTTTAAGTCGGTTTTGACCTTAACAGCACAACATATGGCACCGACGGTGCACATTCCTGCACATATACCGAATGTCAAATGCAAAGCATCCATGAACAGATCATAAGTGGCCGGACCAAGATTGTCTGTGGAACCCATTATCACATTCAACGAGGCCATGGCGATCCCCATTGATATCATCATACCGGATTGTCTGACGACTGCCAAAACACCGGATGCCTCTCCTTTCATATCCGGAGGTGCGGAAGACATTATCAAGGAATTGTTCGGAGCACAGAATATACCGAGTCCGATACCTGTCACGATCATTATCGATACAACGTACAACATGGAATATTCCGTGCTCATGAAAAGGTACATGGAAACTCCAACCAATGTCACTATCATACCAAGCAGGGGCATTATGCGTTTATCCTGCACATGATCCGAAATGGCCCCCATCTTTGTGGTAAGAAGAACTTGCATGAAGGGTTGCACCAAAAGAAGAACACCGGTCTCCGTGGAACTAAGCTGCCCGATACTCTGAAGATACAAGGAGAGGAAGAAGGTGATACAGTACGATGCCCCGTAGTTCATGAATGCAGCGATGCAGGATCTGGAAAATACGGGATTACGGAACATCCTGGTGTTCAGAACAGGGTCTTTGGCATCACGGAGATATTTCCAACTGCAGGCCAACAAAAGCAGGCCGGTGATGAACAAGGGCGGGCCCCACAGTTCGGTGATGTTGACGAATCCGAACATGGTACAGATCACCATCGATCCCCAAAGAACGGCACCGAACCAATCCATGTTGTTATCCGGTGTCGGTACGATCTCCTTATGATACATCAGTATGGTGAGCATGGAGATCAGGGCCAGACAGAAGATGAATATGAAGATGTATCTCCACCCGAAATAATCGTTGATGACCCCTCCGATGGTGGGCCCCAACGATAGACCCAGATATACGAAAGTGGTATTGAATCCCAATACCTTTCCGCGCACGGATAAGGGGAAAGAATAGGTCAGCATGGCCACAGAAGAAACAGCCATCATCGATGTTGAAAAACCGATGATGAATCTCATCATTATCAGAAATTCGAATGAAGGACTCAGGAACGATATCAGACTGAAGACCATCAGAAGAAAAGCACCAAGCTTGAAGATCTTCTTCATCCCATGCACGCTGGCATATTTGGCCGACGGGACCATTGAAACAACGGATCCCAGGAGGAACATGGTGTTGACATATGCCTGAGCATGGGAACCGACACCGAAATCGAGACCGATATCGATCAATGACAGATTCATCATCGTACTCATTAAGGGTGTCGTGATGGATGCCACGCAGGTTGCAATGAGCAACGCCTTCAAGTCGGAGGATATCTTCTCTGACATTTGAAACGTCATATCAGAACGTTATTTTAAGCATAATCGTCGATGTTTCGTAAAAAGGCGGTTTTTATACCATACTGTAATGAACACTTAGGATAATGCTAATATGACCTCGTCCGATGAAATATTACGTTTCAACTTCGTTTTTGTTGATGGAATGCGCAGTTTTCAGGTTGCCGCCGAAAAGAATTCCGGAAAATTATTGATCAGATGTTCTGGATTTTTTGGCCAAGAGGATGTTTATCCCGATTATAAATGGGATTTTATCATGGACGAAGGGGCCTGGGACAAGCTCATGATCATTATCGAAGACGCCGGTGCGAGGAATTGGAATCCGTCATATCGGGGACAATCCGCCAATGAAGATCAAGGCTGGTCATTGGAGATCCATATGCTTGGCAAACACACCCTGAGCGAGGGGTCCAACAAATACCCGAAAACATATGATCAATTCTTCCAGGACATGTTATCTTTTGTCAAAATGAAACGGAAGCAGTTGAAGATCTCGAGTGATGATCTTCGGTTTATTACTGTTGCTTCCCATTCTGGTGAAGAGTGCCCGATCGTTATGGTGGACCGTACCGAGAACACATTCACGTTATACAATTTACTTGAGGATCCGAATGAAGAAGGCGCCTTTTTTATGAAAGAAGGCGACTGGGATGAGCTTACAGACATCCTTCAAAAGAATAACATCTTCCATGAATTGTCAAAATCCCCATCATCGGCCGATCCCGAACTTTGTTCGGAGTACTCGGTCACATTAGCATATAAACCTGGACAGATCGTTCAAAGATATTCCGGAAAACAGCCCGAATGGTGGCCTGCTTTCAACAAGGAATTCATCGATAAAATCGTCGAAATGTTACGTTCTGACAGAAAACGTGCGGATCGGAACATTTTGGAACGTAAGAAGGATCGATCGGCATTTGCTGATCTTTGAGCCCCATTGAAATCATACTATCAACATCCAACCTAATTTCAATCTGAACGAATTCGAAACATTGACTGTAGTACAGTATGTGGAGTGTATTTCTCACTGTTATTATCTAGCCCAGATCGCATTTGAGAGCAGGTGACCTTGTTGATCATAGGCAGGT
>CAVHHN010000163.1:0-1994 GCA_963635855.1 Faecalibacterium sp. CAG:74
TTCAGGGGAAGGGACGGGGAATGGATGTACAGGGCCCTTTTGGACAAGGAGAAGGGCGTCCTCAGGAAGCTCGGGCTCATCCCGCAGCTGCCGCCGAAGAGGGGTCCGGGAAGACCGCGCAAATCGGACCGACGACCTGTGCAGTACAGAGATTTGGGAAATCATTGAACTTGATACTCGGGCGGGGGTGTAACCCCTGCCTGATTTCCTGATTTTTTATTGGTCTTCTTCGGTCTGGCACATTGGTGTCCGTCGCTTGAAACAGGTTTAAAATGATGGTTGCGTAGGACACCATCGATTTGTTTTCTTTCCGAGTAGCTGGTCGATCGATCTTCTCAGATATTCCCTGAGTTCTGGATCCATCACGTAGAGGTAGCACCCTTTCTGACCTCTGGTCAGCAGTACCTTGTAGGTGTTGCGGATCAGTTTGTCGATGATCGAAGAATCTGATGGCTGGACTTTAGTCTGGTGAGGTCTTTTGAATTCACCCGCTCCTTTCGGATGTTTGGTGTAATCGGTGAGGATCTTTCCGTCGCGGTAGATGAAGTCGTCGCCGATGATTATCCCAGCATATTCAAACTCCATTCCTTGGGAGGTGTGGATGCAACCCACCTCGTCTATGGATTTCGGGTCGGTAGCGAAGGATTTGTTCTTGTTCCATTGAGCTTGGAAGTCACCGATGACGATATCTATCTGTGACTTGTCTTTCATGGATCTCCATTCGAAGACATCTCCGGAGAGCATTCTTGAGGGGATCTTGGAGCAGGCGTTCTTGGCTCTGATGAGTTCCCTCATCTTGCAGAGGTCCTCTATGATCCGTATATCATAATCGACCTCCTCGCCAGAAGGCTCGAATTCCCTGTTGTAGAGAATAGCATCCAACCATGCGATGTACTCATCGCTTCCTTTGCACCTGAACTGTGATCTGAGGATGTACTTATCGTCACAGTGGACAACTGCACCTTCGGATGCTGCTGCTTCCTGGATGTGTTCGATGGTCCCGAAGTCTTTGATGTCGATGCTCTGGGTCTCATCGATGAAGAAGATCGAGGTCCGGGCGGCGTGAATGATCTCTTTGATCTGGTTCTCACCTGTGAACATCCAAGACCTTTTGGACCTCTCGGTGAGCCTGTGGGCCTCGTCGACTATCAGGACGTCGATGTCGTTGAGTGGGGAGTCTATGAAATTGCTGGATCCTTTGAACAGGGTCCGGAGGTAGCTGTGCTGTGGAACTCCCCTGGTCAGTTTGTTGAAGTATGCTTCCTTCACATAACTGCTCTTGGCGACATAGAACGTCGTCTTTCCTTTTTCTTTGATGAGATTTCCCATCAATTGCATGGCGATGACGCTCTTTCCGGTTCCGGCTCCGCCACGGATGATGAACACGTTCTTGGAATCATGTTTTTTGAAGGAGGCTTGGACCTCTTTGTAGAGGTTGGAGTACACGATCCTCTGTTCGTCCAAGAGGGTATATTCATCGATGCCGTTGAGGAGATTTCCGAGACAGTCGGCGAGCGACTTCGATGGACGGATGCGTCCGCGTTCGATCTCGAAGAGGATCTTGTTCTTCGAAGGTCTGCTGATATACCTGGAGATGAACTGTGCCAGGTCCTTGTATTGGTCGGAGATGAACGGTCTTGCTCTGGAGATCCCCTCGCTGTATACGGGGTTTATGAGTTCGTCGATGTATTGGCGTTTATAGTTGTGGAGGAACGTGCAGGTGTCTATTTCTATCCCTGAGTTCTCCACGTATTCGTTGAAGTTGGAGATGGTGGAACCGTAGCTGTAGGCCTGCCATGACGGGTGGACCATGTCTTTGTTCCCGACCATGACTATGTCCGGCATGTCTGTGTGGGTGACGGATTCCCACTGTTTGAGTTCGCAGATCACCAGGTGGTCCTTATCGTATTCGTCGGAGCCTGCGATGATGAAGTCGACCCTCCTGTTGGTGAGGGGGATCCTGTATTCCAATGCAACTTCCACATCTCCGGGGA
>CAVHHN010000163.1:2056-3625 GCA_963635855.1 Faecalibacterium sp. CAG:74
GTTCTGGAGTGCGGTGTGGATGGCCGGAAGTGAATTACGGAACGATCTCATTTCGGACTCGCCGACGTTCAGTTCGGACATCAATTTGTCTACTATGGTGTTGGATATGATGTCCTGGTGGAAGCCTTCGTATGAATTCTGGTAGATGATCATAGATATCACAACCTTACGATCATACCTTCATACAATTCGCTATATTCTGCAAAAAGGAATTTTTTATCTGCAAAGCCAGAGACAAGTCCCAGGTCCTTCAGACGGATCACTTTGTTGAGGCAATAAACATTCCCCTCCTCATTAGGCCTGATGACCAGCAGTTTGTAATCAGGGCTGATGTGTACAAAATAACGAGTATCTGTGAACGAAGGGCTGCGGAGAGAATCTGGCCCTATACGTTCTACTTCGAACTTCTGGGTAACTGGAGCAACCCTTTTGATCTGAGGAATGTCTCTTTGGGCAATCAGTGTAGGTTGCTGTTCAGTTGTGTTCCGTGTTGGATACCTATCTATTACATCAGATGGGGTAGCTTTTATGCCTGATGCAGGCGCCTCAGATGAATCGTTTTTGGAATTTTTATCATTAGAGCCAAGAATGATGAAATCTTCATTAGTATAGGGTACAAAATCACGTTGAGACTCAAGTTGGATTTTTGTTTGAAGGAGTTCGTTCTCAATTTCATCCTTTTGCTTGGTAATACGTGCTAGCTTATCAATATAATCTGTTTTGATATCTTCGGTAATTTTGTTCTGAAGTTCAGATTTGTACCTATTTTCAAAGATCACTTTCAGATCGTTACTGTATTTCTTCCAGAGAACGTTCAGTACATTTTCTCTTAACTGTTCATTGAAGTTGAGAATGTTGTTGAGGGTGATTTTTACTATAGGTCTTGCGTATGCACAGTTATTGGCACGGGTAAGTTCACAGATCCAAGTATCTCCAACGCTGACCTCATATTGGAAATTACGATCTACGAATACGATACATCCATTATGTTGAGAAACGATGTTCGTACCTTTTTTATCAAGATTGAAAGTTAGAAGATACATCTCCTTTGAGAATTCAGTGACCAATTCCTCAGTGTTATCTCCACTTTCGGATTTTTGACTGGCCTGCCATTTGCGGAAATCCATTTTTTCTTCAGTCATTGTAAGGTACGCCTCCGTCAAGAGGGGGACTTGACATAGCAATAAACGGAATTTCTTTCAGTTTATGATAAACGTCAGCAGTCATAGGTAGTTCGCGGTCATTTGAGAGGAATTCCTCATAAGATGCCACTTCCACTCTTTTTCCTGCGGCCTGTACTTTCTGTACCACGGGGATATAATCCCGATCCCCACTGACCACGATTGCGACATCAAAATGGTTCATCAAGGCATGTTCCATCATTTCAACTGCAAGGGAGACATCCACTTCTTTCTGCTCATAGTGGTCATTCCTCCACACTACAGCTTCCCGAGTGATCAGGCGGAATCCAAGGGAACGGAGATTATCCAATGTGGCTTGATCTTCCGGTTTACGGCCTTCACCGGGAATTTTGCCATCAAAAATGTATGCTCCGACCAGATCTCTGCC
>CAVHHN010000164.1:0-3599 GCA_963635855.1 Faecalibacterium sp. CAG:74
ATACCAGATAGCCTCCAAACCGTAGGGAGATCTGCATTCGAAGGCTGTACTTCAATCACAACTATGAATGTTTTCTGTGGTTCTATCGGAGAGAACGCATTCAAAGGCTGCACTTCCCTTAATGAATTGAATCTTTCCGATTCCGTACAAACCATAGGAAAATCCGCATTCGAAGGTTGTACTTCAATCACCACTCTGACTATTTCCAATCCATCTGTTTCTATCGGAGAGAACGCATTCAAAGGCTGCACTGCTCTGAATGATCTTACCGTTCCAGCAGGCCTAGATTGTGTAGGCTCCGTTGAGGCACCGATATTCTGTGGATGTACCGGTATCGAAACGATGACCTTCACTGGATCTGGAGAATGGTTCCCCTATTCGACCATATCCGATACATACTACAATAAAACCCCTTGGCAGATCAGTAAAGGCACCTTGGCCAAGGTCACAATCTCCGACGGAATATCCACTATCGGGGATAACACATTCAAAGGTTGTACTACCATTTCCGAATTGTATCTTTCTAATTCGATGACCACTATCGGAAAGTCTGCATTCTACGGTTGTATTTCTCTTGAGATCAGTTCCATTCCAGATTCCGTTACTTCTCTCGAAGATTCCGCATTTTATCGGTGTCGCGCCATTACCTCGATATCAATTTCAAGTTCCACTATTTCGATCGGAGCTAGGGCGTTCTTTAATTGCAGTTCCCTTGATCACGTGACCATCAAAGATTCAGTTGCGACCATCGGGGTCGAGGCATTCATGAATTGTACCTTATTGTCTAAGATCGATCTCGGTACACATACGACCTCCATCGGTAATTCTGCATTCTATAACTGTTCATCAATTAAGTCCATGACCCTCCCAGACTCCGTGATTTCTCTCGGTAAACAGGCATTTGGATACTGTAAAGTTTTAGAATCAGTGGTCCTTAGCAACAAGATCACATCCATTGATGAAGGTACTTTCTATGGGTGTAATGCTCTTCGTTCCGTGGACATTCCCGATTCCATTCAAACTCTTGGAAAAGATGCATTTTGTGGTTGCAGATCTCTCACTGTCGTGAACCTCGGTAGCTCGATATCGTCTATCGGAGAGTCTGCGTTCAGTGGCTGTATCAATCTCCTATCAATCACCATCCCAGATTCCGTTACAACCATTGGATCTGATGCTTTCGACGCGATCTTCTATGATTCAGAGGGTAAAAATGAACTTGATCAAACCGTTGAAAATCTGGCAGGTTCCACCTTCCACAACATAGGTGGTAAATGGATCAAACAGGCATCCACTCCTTCCGAAGATCCCAACAAAGTATCCGGTGAATGCGGAGATGGGGTCACTTACGAATTGGATCTTTCCACAGGGGCCCTTATCATCAAGGGTTCTGGACAGATGGGTTCATATTCTAGCGGTCAAGCACCTTGGTCCTCCCATAAAGATTCCATCACCACTATCATCATCAGGGATAATGTCACCTCGATCGGAGACTTTGCGTTCGAAGGCATTACACTCATTGACTCCATCATCATCCCTGATTCCGTCAAATCTATTGGAGCATCTGCATTCGCAGGTTGTACATCTCTTACTTCTTTTGTTGTATCTGAGAAAAACGAATCTTACTCATCGATCGACGGTGTTCTTTTCAGCAGTGACAAGACCACTTTGTACCAATACCCTGTGGCCAAAGCAGACGCGTCCTATGAGATACCTGCATCTGTCACAACCATCGCATCCTATGCGTTCAAAGGTTGCACTTCCCTCACATCCATCACCATTTCCGATTCCGTCACATCCATCGAAGTTGATGCTTTCGACATGGTCTTCCATGACCCAGAAGGTGAAATGGAACTCGAACAAACCGTTGAAAACCTGGCAGGTTCCACTTTCAACTACACAGATGGAAAATGGATAAAACAGAAACCCACACCATCTGAAGATCCCAACAAGGTATCTGGTGAATGCGGAGATAAAGTCACATATGAATTGGATAAAACCTCAGGGATCCTGACCATCAGCGGTTCCGGAATGATGGGGTCATATTCCAGTGGCAAAGCACCTTGGTTCTCCCACAAAGATGCCATCACATCGATCGTTATCAGTGACGATGTCACATCGATCGGAGATTTTGCCTTCGAAGGTTGTACCAAACTTGCCACTATCAAACTCGGTAAGTCGGTCGATAACATCGGACAGTTTGTATTCAAGGATTGTGCAACTTTTGCTTCATTCGTCGTTTCTGACGAGAACAATGTATACGCTTCGATCGATGATGTTCTCTTCAATAATGATAAGTCCACATTGATCCAATACCCAATGGCCAAAACAGACGCTTCCTATGAGATCCCCGCATCTGTCAAGACCATCAGATCCTCTGCGTTCAGTAATTGTACTTCCTTAAACGCCATTCTTATTCCTGATTCCGTTACAACCATTGAAGATGGTGCTTTCGACGTTGTATTCTATAACTCAGATGGTGAAAAAGAATTCGAACCAACCACTACAAATCTGGCCGGTTCCACTTTCAAATATGTTGATGGCAAATGGATCATGCAGAAGAAATTCGGTAAATGCGGAGAAGATGTCAATTACGAATTGGATCTCCATACAGGGGAGCTTGTTGTTATCGGTTTCGGACAGATGACGTCATATTCCAGCGGTCAAGCACCTTGGTACTCCCATAAAGATATCATCGCCTCGATTGTCATCGTTAATAATATTGCATCTATCGGCGACTTTGCCTTCGAAGGCATTACTCTCATTGACTCCATCACCATCCCTGATTCCGTCAACTCCATCGGAGCATCTGCATTCGCAGGTTGTACTTCTCTTACTTCTTTCGTTGTATCTGAGAAAAACGAATCCTATTCTTCGTTCGACGGTGTTCTTTTCAGCAACGACAAGACCACTTTGATACAATATCCAGTGGCCAAAGCAGGAACTTCCTACGAAATACCTGACATTGTCAAGACCATTGCATCCTCTGCGTTCAAAGGTTGTACTTCCTTCACATCCATCACCATCCCAGAATCGATCGAAACCATTGAATCTGGTGCTTTCGACGTAATCTTTTATGACTCGGATGGTGAAAAAGAGCTTGATCTAACCGTTGAAAATCTGGCCGGTTCCACCTTCCACAACAATGGCGGCAAATGGATCAAACAGGCATCCACTCCTTCCGAAGATCCCAACAAGGTATCCGGAGAATGTGGTGATGGCGTTACTTACGAATTGGATAAAACCTCTGGGATCCTGACCATCAGTGGTTCAGGAAAGATGGGAACATATTCCAGCGGTCAAGCACCTTGGTATTCCCACAAAGACATCATCACCTCGACTGTTATCAGCGATGAGGTCACATCGATCGGAGATTTTGCCTTCGAAGGCATCACTTCAATAGAATCTATTACTATCCCAGATTCCGTAGAGTCCATCGGCGCATTCGCATTTGCAGGTTGCTCTAAACTTTCTACTGTCAATATCGGTAAGTCGGTTGGTTCCATCAATGAGGCTGCATTTAAGGATTGCAAAGCACTTGCTTCGTATGTCGTATCCGAGAACAACGGCACCTACGCATCGATCGACGGTGTTCTTTTCAG
>CAVHHN010000165.1:0-3593 GCA_963635855.1 Faecalibacterium sp. CAG:74
TAGGTTATAATTTTTCATAATAACCCAATTTGGTTATTTTCTGAAAGTCCGCATACTCATCCGTTGACCTTAAGTTTCTGATTTTTGCGATTGGATTTGTATGTCTATACAGTGTCTACGACTGTATTATAAACAACTCAACGGAATTTCAACCATTTCAAAGTGATGGAATTATGAATAAAATAACGTTAACTGTTGTTGCTTTGCTTGTATGCGTCTCGGCATACGCTGTTTTCTCCCAGATCGATTCTTCGGATGCTGATTCCGAGTATTCCGGTAAATGTGGAGATGATGTCAAGTTCGAATTCGACCCTATCACGGGAGTACTTTCGATAACTGGGACCGGGCCGATGGCTAACTATGTTGGTGAATACGGACAGCCATGGTCTTTATATAAGGAGAATATCAGATCGGTGGTCATTACCGGGTCTGTCTCAACTATCGGATCTTTTGATTTCTATGGCTGTTCCGAAATCGTCTCTGTCACCCTCCCTGAAACTATTGTATCCATTGGTGAATATGCATTCTGCGAATGTTCCGATCTCGCCTCCGTGACCATCGGAAATTCAGTGACATCCATCGGAGCTCATGCGTTCAAGAAATGCATTTCTCTCACCTCCGTGACCATCAGCGATTCCGTCACAGAGCTGGGGTCCTTTGCATTCGGTTACTGTACTTCTCTTACAACCGTGACCATCGGTAAATCCGTTACTACGATCGGAGATGATACGTTCCGTGACTGTACCTCCCTTACGACAATTTCTGTTAATGCGGAAAATACGAAATATCATTCAGAGGACGGTGTGCTTTTTGACAAGGCTCTGACCGAACTGATCATGTATCCCGCAGGTAAATCCGATACCACATATACGATCCCGAGCACTGTTACCTCTATCGGGGACTATGCGTTCTGCTATTGTTCCGAACTCACCTCCGTGGCCTTTGGAAACTCGGTCAGATCCATCGGGGACTATGCGTTCTATAACTGTTCCAAACTGGCGTTCATCACCTTCTCAGATTCCGTTACAGACATCGGAGAGTTTGCATTCAATGAATGCACCTCCCTCACTTCCGTCACCATCCCCAAGGCTGTTGCGACCATCGGATACAGTGCGTTCCGTTACTGTACTGCTCTCACATCCGTAACCATCCCCAAGGCTGTTGCGACCATCGGTAAGTATGCATTCGATGGATGTCCTTCCCTCATATCCATTACTGTCGATGCGGACAATGCGAATTATTCTTCGGTGGACGGTGCGCTTTTCAATAATGCAAAGTCTGAATTGATACAGTACCCCGCTAGTAAAACAGGCGATTCATATACCATTCCTGATTCGGTCACAACTATCGGGGACTATGCGTTCGGATCCTGTTCCAACCTCGCTTCGGTGACCATCGGCAACAATGTCACCTCGATCGGGATCTGTGTGTTCAGTGACTGTACCTCCCTCACATCCATTGTCCTCGGCAACGGTATAACAACCATCGAAGAATCCACGTTCAACGGCTGTTACAAACTTGCCTATGTTACTTTCGGTAACTCGGTAACAATCATCGGAGCTTCCGCATTCAACGGTTGTACCGCCCTTACATCCATAACTATCCCAGAAACTGTCGAAACCATAGGATATTCCGCCTTCTTCGGCTGTGCCTCCATCGCCTCTATCAACATTCCCGGATCTGTAACATTGATCGGAGCGTATGCGTTCCGTGACTGTACCTCTCTCGCGACAATAACCGTAGATTCGAAAAACGAGAAGTATTGTTCAGTGGATGGTGTGCTTTTCGATAAGGAAAAGACAGAATTGATACAGTATCCTATCGGTAAAACCGATACTTCCTACACTGTTCCAGAATCTGTGACATCGATCGGAGACCATGCGTTCTACGACTGTTCCAAACTCACTTCCGTGACCCTCGGTAATTCTGTTGAAAACCTCCAGTGGTGTGCTTTTAATGGTTGTACTTCCCTGACCTCCATCACCATTCCCAGTTCTGTCATTTACATCGATTTCGAGGTGTTCTACGGTTGTACTTCTCTTACGGAGATCAAAGTCGATGCGAAGAATGAGAGCTATTGTTCAGTGGATGGTGTGCTTTTCGACAAGGAAAAGACCGAATTGATACAGTACCCTGCCGCTAAAGCCGAATCTACCTACACAATTCCCGATTCGGTCATGTCTGTCAGAGAGTCAGCATTCTATGGCTGTTCCAAACTCACTTCCGTAACGATCTCCGGTTTAGCCTCAGACCTTGGAAATTCTCCATTCTCTGGATCTACTTCTCTCACGACAATAATCGTCGATGCGAAAAACGAGACCTATTCCTCAGAAAACGGTGTGCTTTTCGACAAGGAAAAGACCAAATTGATAAAGTATCCTGACGCCAAAGCCGACACCAAATATACGATCCCAGATACCGTCAAGACCATTGGACTTTCTGCATTCCATGGTTGCATCGATCTCACTGTCGTCACCATTCCTGCTTCCGTCACATTCATTGATGTCGGTGCGTTCGACGGGGACTTCTACGATACGGACTGTCAGACCAAACTCGAACCGAATGCCAAAAACCTGGCCGGATCCACAGTTATGAAGGTCGGGGACAACTGGATGAAATGCGTCTATTCCGGTAAATGCGGTGACAATGTCACATTTGATTTCGATACGACCTCTGGCACACTCACTATCGAAGGTTCGGGTAAGATGTATGACTTCACCGAGACCTCGATGCCATGGAACTCGTACAAAGATGCCATCATAAACGTGAACATAACCGATTCCGTCGAATCCATCGGATCCTATGCATTTTACAATTGTTTCATCCTCTCGTCCGTCACCATCCCCGCTTCCGTCACAATGATCGGAGACCAGGCGTTCAGCGAATGTACCTTGCTTTTGTCGATCGATGTCAACACGGCAAATACGAAATACAGTTCTGTGGACGGTGTTCTTTTCGACAAAGACAAGACCACTCTGTTCCTGTACCCTGCGTGCAAGTCTGTAGCCTACACGATACCTGATTCCGTCATAACCATTGGAAAAGGTGCATTCAGGGATTGTTCCCTTCTGATCTCCATAACCATTCCTGCATCTGTCAAAACCATCGGAGATGATGCGTTCTACGGAGAATTCTATGATGCCGACGGTAAAACCAAACTTGATGCCACCGCCGAAAACCTTGCAGGATATACTTTCAACAAGGATGATGGCAAATGGATCAAGCAGAGCACTACGCCCTCCGGTGACGGTTCCGATGATAAATCGAACACTGCCGTTTATGTCATTGTCGGAATCATCGTGATACTGGTCATATTGGCTGCGGTTGTTTTTGTCAAAAAGAGAAACGCCTGAAAACACTTTAACGGGGCAAATGCCCCTCAAACCTCTTAATTTTCGTGACGGAAACCTTTTTGTTACGATATGATCGGTAGCATTTCCGATCCCGATGTCTATCCGCTGTCTGCATTCGATATAAATAACTACAAAACGAGCGTTTATCCATTTAAGTGGTGTTGGAATATGAATAAAATAACGTTGATCGTTGTTACCTCGCTGATCTGTGTGTCGGCTTACATTGTATTGTCGGAAATG
>CAVHHN010000166.1:0-3549 GCA_963635855.1 Faecalibacterium sp. CAG:74
ATCAACGTTCTTGAAGGTGAATCCCGCCAGATTTTCAACGGTTTGCTTGAGTTCCACACCACCCACATCATAGAAAGTTCCGTTGAACACATTCTTTCCGATCTTGGTGATCGAGTAGGGGAAGGAAACGAAGGTAAGAGAGGTGCAATCCCGGAACGCAGATTCTTCGATCGATGTGACAGATTCGGGGATGACGATAGATGCAAGAGAGTCACAATCGTAGAACACATAACTTTTGAGCTCTGTTAGAGAACCAGAAAGAGTAACTGACGTCAACTTGGAACATTCTCTGAATGTGGATTCACCGAGATTGGTGACGGAATCGGGGAGAGTTATTGAGGTGAGTGATGTACATTCCATGAATGCGTAATCGCCTATCGAGTCCACTGATTCAGGGAACGTGATAGTTGAAAGGGAGCTACACTTGTCGAATGTGTATGTTCCGATGGAAAGGACCTTACTGGAAATGGTCACGGACATAAGAGATGAACAAGAACTGAATGCGTAATCTCCGATAGAGGTTACATCACCTTCTACGATGACCGATAGGATCTGGTCTTTGTATGAATTCCAGAAGGGTTTATTACCAGTTGTATAATCATCCATTGGTCCAGATCCGCTAATGACCAGTTTTCCCATAGTGGCATCAAAAGTGTATTTGACCTCTTTTCCACACCCACCATAGATCGTAGAATCATCTCCAGAAGAAGACTGTTTGATCCATTTGCCATTATAATTCTTGAAGGTAGATCCATTCAAATCGGTGACCGGCGATATACCATCGGTGTCGTAGAAAGTTCCGTTGAATGCTGACTTTCCTACCTTGGTGTTCGAATCGGGGAAACTGACTGAAAGAAGATGGGGACAATCATAGAAAGCATAATTGCCGATTGTCGTGACTGACTCAGAGATTGTGACAGAGGTTAGAACTGTGCAACCATTGAAAGCATATGATCCAATTGTTGTGACAGTGTCTGGGACCTTATAGGCCTCATCGGTTTTACCTACTGGGTATTGTATCAACGTGGTCTCACTCTTATTGAAGAGCACCCCATTGATCGAACTGAAATAAGAATTGTTTTCACCGACATCGATAGAAGCAATGTGGGTACAACCTTCGAACGCAGAGGAACCGATCATGGTAACAGAATCGGGAATGTTGAGGGAAGCAAGTGATCCACAGCCACTGAACGCATAATCTCCAATGGAGGTGACGGAGGAAGACATTGTCACAGAAGTGAGGTTGGTACAGTCTTTGAACAAAGAGGTTCCTAGGGTTTTGACCGAATCGGGAAGGGTGAAAGTGATCAGAGAAGTACAGCCGCTGAATGCAGAGGCCTTGATTGTTTTGAGAGCAATAGGGAGATCTATGGACTTCAAGGACGTACAATCCTTGAACGCAGATTCTCCAATAGCAGTAATGGTTTCTGAAAGGGTCAATGAGGTAAGTTCGGTACAGTCAGTGAATGCATAGTCTCCGATGGAGGTGACCGAATCCCCAACAATGATGGTTTTTATGAGGTCTTTGTTCGAATACCAAGGAGTTGCACCTTTGGAATAATCGAACATCGATCCAGTTCCACTTATTGTAAGGGTTCCTGTGATGGCATCAAATTCAGAAATGACGTCCTTACCACAAACCTCTTGTTCCCATTTGATCCATTTATCACCAATTTTCTTGAACATAAGCCCAGCTAGGCTGGCAGCTTTTGATTCGATTTCGGTTTTACCGTACTGATCATAGAATTTTTCATCAAACGCATGATCACCGAAGAATTTGAGAGAATCGGAAAAAGACACGAAATATATCTTGGAACAGTTGCGGAATGCAGAATCTCCGATCGACGTTACTTCATCAGAGAAATTGATGCTCAACGGAACCTGGGTAAAATGCCAGGGGGTGAGTTCATAATACGCTGGTTTAGTACTATCAGTGGAGTATGTATACCATTCTCCGGATCCAATGAATGTGATCCTTTCAATATTGACACATCCACCAAATGCAGGTTTTTCATTATCTCCGACACTGTTGAGGCTGACTGGAAGAGTAATTTCTTTCAGACCGATACAACCGCTGAACGCACCAGCGCCGATAGATCTTATTGTTCCCGGGAAACTTACCGAAGTGAGGGATATACAGTTCTCA
Organism: Faecalibacterium sp. CAG:74; assembly: GCA_963635855.1. GTDB lineage: Archaea > Thermoplasmatota > Thermoplasmata > Methanomassiliicoccales > Methanomethylophilaceae > Methanomethylophilus. Next base: position 2,147 of record CAVHHN010000166.1, read on the forward strand.
AACGCACTGTCCTCAATAGACTCAAGATTATCGCTAAGGGAAATTGAAGATAGATTGGAACAACCGAAGAATGCTTGGCTACCGATGAATTTGACAGATTTAAAGGGAGTTTCTAAGACAAGAGAACTACAACCGCTGAACGCATAGTCCCCAATAGTTTCAACATTATCACAAAGTGATACCGAAGTGAGATTGTAACAATCGAAGAAGGCCTTGGTACTGAGGACTTTGACGGACGGAAGAGTTACTGAGGATAGAGAAATACAACCGCTGAACGCGTTAATGCCGATACCTTTGACAGTATCAGGAATGTTAATGGAGGTCATGGAGATACAGCCCGCGAACGCATAGTTCCCGATGAATGTGACCTCACCATGTATGAGGACCGATCTGATAGATTCTTTATACGCTTCCCAGGGAGTTTCATCTTTGTTAGTATTAAGTTGTCCAGAAGCATTGATAACTAGGGTGCCAGAGACGTCATCGAATACAAAATCATTCGAAAGCGGTGATGATAGTCTGGTCCATTTGCCCCCAACATGCTCGTAGGATCCTATCGGAGGCACCAACTCATCATCTGCGAAATAGACATTCGCATCTATCGCATAGTCTTCAATTAATATACTATGATTCGGAAAAGTGATAGAACTGAGTGCCGTGCACCCATCAAATGCATATGCCCCAAGTGATGAGATAGAATCCGGAAGGAGGAGGGATTTGAGAGAACTGCAGTCACGGAACGCAGAATATCCAATTGTGGTGACAGTATCAGAGAAATTAACAAAAATAATGGAGGAACAGTGATAAAATGCATACTGTCCGACAGATGTGATGGAACCTTCTATAAAGACAGATTTGATCGAATCTTTATATTCGACCCAAGGGGCAGTATCGGGTGAAAAATCATTCATTGGTCCAGAACCGCTAATGACCAGTTTTCCCGTGGAGGCATAGAAATTGTAAATAACATTATCCCCACATGATCCAGAATATTCAGGGAGTTCCACTAAAGGATACTGTGTTTGCTTGACCCATCTGCCATCAATATTTTTAAATGTGAATCCAGTTAAGTTTGAAACCGTCTGAGAGAGTTCGGTTTCCCCATCTCTCTCATAAAATGTTCCTTGGAATGCGGACTCCCCACTCAAAAAAGAGGTGACTGATCTAGGTATAGACACATATGTAAGAGAATCGCAGCTTTGAAAAGCTCCAGATCCAATGGTTTTCACCTTACATGGAATTATAACGGAAGAAAGAGAAGAACATCCGCTGAATGCATAATCCCCGATCTTCGTTAACGAATCCGGAAGGGTGATAGAGGTCAGAGAGTTACACTCCTTGAACCAAAAATCTCCAATCGAATCGATGTCAGCGTTGATCACAATCTTTTTGATATCTCCTTT
>CAVHHN010000167.1:0-3459 GCA_963635855.1 Faecalibacterium sp. CAG:74
GTTTCTGCTCTCCCTCAGCCATACTTGGTATATTGTGTTAAGGACTATAAAAGAGACGTTATTGATACCTTAATTATTTAGAAAGATAGATCCCATTGAAACTTATCCCAAGGACTGACATTAGGGCCGGTTTTTTTCTTTTTTCAAATTAGATCTTATAGATCCCTTGGGGGGTTCTGAACAGTTACCCCCATGGAAAGGTTAGTCAACAGCAGAAGAAATGTGCCCTATTACTGTGGTAGCGTTCAACGTTCCGAATTCGATTAGATCGAAATTAGGTTGGTGTTGACAGCATGATTTCAATGGAACCTCAACAAGAGGAGTTCTTTTATCCCATCCCGTTTTGAACGATGATATGTATTGGAGTGGACTCCTGGTCGGAATTGTTGCATTCCTGTTGATCGGTGTGTTTCATGTTGTGGTGATCAAAGCTGAATACCATTTTGGAAAGAAGATCTGGCCGATATTCGCTATCATCGGGACTGCCTCAGTAATCGCATCCGTGTTCATCGAGAACGTTACCCTAAGTGTATTGGTGGCTGTGTTCGGCATCACTTGTCTTTGGACCATAAAAGAATTGTTTGAGCAGGAAGCTCGTGTCGAAAAAGGTTGGTTTCCGTCAAATCCGGACCGTAAAAATGATCTTCGGATCCGATAAAAGGGGACTAAACGCCCCCAGTATAGATCATTCAACAACTTCTGCTTTTACAATGACCACATTTTTGAGTGGTTTGTCGTTGTGGTCCGTATCTACGTGCTGGATTTTATCAACGACGTCCATTCCCTCGATGACCTGTCCAAAAACAGGGTGTGCATAGGGGGTGCTGGGGTTCTCTTTATCGAGGTATCCATTGTCATTGGTGTTGATGAAGAACTGACTTCCTCCGGAGTGGGGGCGACCGGTGTTGGCCATTGAGACATAGCCTGGTTGGTTGGAGTGGCCGTGGCCGAACTCATCATCGATAGTGTATCCTGGTCCGCCCATTCCGGTGCCGGTAGGGTCGCCACCCTGGATCATAAAATCACAGATCACTCTGTGGAAAATAGTGCCATTGTAGTATCCATCTTTTGCGAGTTTTACGAAATTTCCAGTGGTGATAGGCATATCATCATGCATTTTGATGGTGATATCTCCCATATTTGTATGGAGAATGACATTAGTCATACTCGGTCAATCAGTCTTAGACTATATAACGAGAATGGGGAAAATGTGATTTCACGTCCCGATTATATCAACAAATCTCTTTAATATCGGATTGCGATTAGCAATAAGTGGCATTTAGTGCCAGGTGTTAGAAATGGAGAAACTGAAACTTTCTACCAACGCAAAGATCGCGGCCATAATGGTCGTCACCGTCGCAGTGGTCATGGTCGTTTCCTGGCTTGTCGGCCCCGCATCGGTCTAAACTTTCAATATTCTGCCCAGCAGATATTGCCCTGACCAGACCGGATGTCCGGTCTGAGTTCAGAGTAAATATCCTTCTTCGATCTCTCCGATATACATGATTGAGCGGTTTCCATCAGGATTCTTTTCATCATCGATGTTTTTCTCTACGAAGTGTTCTCTGGTAATGGGTTCGGCGTACATGTTCCTGCAGACAAGCACAAGTCTTCCTTCTTTGAAGGTCGGCTGGCCGTCAACTTCGATGGTCGTCAGTCCCGCGGTCTTGATCTTGTCAGGTTCGTCGCGTCCGGAGTGGGATCCGAGGTAGTTCAATTCCTTTTTGTGGCCGTCGAAAAAGGTCAGGGTAAAACGGTTACTTTTCTCAATGAACTCATTCGTGTATCTGCTGGGTCTTATGAAAATGAATGCGGATTTTCTACCCCACAAGCTTCCGAGTGCACCCCAGCTGGCAAGCAAGGCATTCACTTTTCCGTCCGCTTGAGCGGTCACCAACATCCATTCGGTCTGGATGTCGTTCACCGCATCCACATATTTTCCCAGTTCAGATAGGTCGATCTTTTGCATACTGGGGTATTATATTGCCTATATTTGGATATCAGCCAATATTGACCTGGTAGCCATGGCCTTCGAGTATGTTCGTGGCATGTTTTACATCGGTTTCATCGTGAAGTTCAACTCTGAGAGAACCGGTTTCAAACTCACGGTTGTGAATTATACCGACGTTTTTGATATTGATACTGTTCGAAGCGAGGATCGTGGTGACAATGGCCAGGGCCCCGGGTTCATCAGAGATCTCAATATGGATTGCATTGGACGTTTTTATGGGTCCGCTGGAGGTGTCAATGAACGATTCTCTGTATCTGCGGGCGGAATCGAAAGACTTGAAAAGCATATCTGGATCATGTGCTTTGATTGAATTCTTCATGCCATTGATGAGATCGACGTAATCCTCCAAGAGCGAACAGACGTTCTCGGAATTGCTGAGGCAGATCTGTTGCCACATCGCTGCCGAAGAAGATGAAATTCTTGTAATGTCCTTGAAGCCACCTGCGGCGATCATTTTCATCTCTTCGTTCGGGCCGTCCGATCTCTGGACCAGGTTCACCAATGAGGCGGAAATCACGTGAGGCACATGACTTACTGCGGCAGTGACAAAATCATGTTGTTCCGGGGACATCACGATCGGGATAGCACCCATTGCATCGACCAGGTCCCGGTAGGCGGTTACCTGTTCGGGTGTGTTGGATTCAGTTTGAGTGATAATATAGTACGCATTTTCAAGCAGTTTTGCTTTGGAATTCGCATATCCACTGCGTTCGCTACCGGCCATCGGATGCCCGCCAATGAATTTGTTTCCAAGACCTAGATCACAGATCTTTTGATGGATCGGGGTTTTGACACTGCTTATGTCGGTCAGGATCGTCTTTTCTCCAAGGTATGCAGCGACCTTTTCTGCGTTTGCAACGTTCGATTCTACTCCTGCGCAGAGGAATATGAAATCACAACCAGAGAATTGGGCATCGATGCCTGAAGACACCACATCGACGACACCGTCCTTATAGGCCTGGGAAATGGCATCTTTGTCGGGATCGAACGCCACGATCCTTGTCTCTGGAAGATTCTCTTTTAACGCACGGGCGATGGAACCTCCGATGAGTCCTAGTCCAAGAAATCCGACGGTGTACTGTGTCATTGATTAGCACGGATGCATCTAGAGATTATAACAATTTTCAACCAATCTCGTTGCTAAGGTATTCCACATTAGTTAGATGCATGAGTGTGATTTCAACCATCTGGAACATCACCCAATTCTAGAGTGTCAAATAAAATGAATTTAAAGGTTTAATTCGATGGGTTTCATTGAAATCATATTGCCACATCCAATCTACTATCAACCTGATCGAATTCGAAACATTGAATGTAGCTACAGTATGTAGTGCATATTTCTCTCTGTTGTTATCTGGCCCGAATCACATTTGAGCAGGTGACCTTGTTGGTTATTGGTGGGTCTCTTCGAGAAGGACAGTAGCTGTTTTTGCTTTGAACGCGATACC
>CAVHHN010000168.1:0-3384 GCA_963635855.1 Faecalibacterium sp. CAG:74
ATAACAACAGAGAGAAATAGGCTCCGCATACGTAGTTACATTCAATGTTTCGAATTAAATCAGGTATGACAGTATGATTTCAATGGGGCCGAAAATCATAAAGAACCTAAAATAACCCTGTTCGGTTCACAGCTTGATGAACGGAACTGAGCTAGATACTTTACTAAGGTCGCTCGCTGAACCCGATTACAGAGACTTCTCCTCCAAACTCATCCCCGGAATCGACAATATGCTCGGTGTACGGATACCGAAACTACGTTCCATCGCCAAGAAGATCTGTAAAGAAGATTGGAGAGAATTTCTGACCTATCCCACCACATCATTCGAGCACTCGATGATCCGTGGTATAATTATTGCCACAGCTGAAATGGATATGACAGAAAGGATCGAATATACCGAAAAATTCCTTCCGGAGGTCACCAACTGGTCCCTGAATGACGGGTTCTGTTGTTCGTTGAAGGTCAAAGATCCAGATGAAAAAAGGATACTCTGGAACTATTGCGTCGACCTTGTTGACAGGCATCAGGAATTCCCCTCAAGAGTGGGTGCTGTCCTCATGCTTACAAACTACCTTGACGAAGAACATGTGGACAAAGTGAACGATATCCTGATCACCTGTCCCCGTTGCGGATATTATCTTGATATGGGTATCGCATGGACCCTTTCCATGAGTTACGTGAACTTTCCCGAAAGAACAGAAAAAGCACTGTTCGACAGACGTCTCAATGACACGGTCCTTCGCATGACAGTACGCAAAATATGCGACTCATTCCGCGTGGACCCAGATACCAAAAAGAGACTGAAAGAACGTATCGGAACGGTCACTCGGAGATCTTCCTGACCTCTTCGAATATACGTTCCGCATTCCCGTCACCGACACGTGCACCTTTCCTTTCTAAGAACAACCAGTCACGTTTTTCACATTCATCTTTGAAATCAGGGCTGGTGACGGCAATGACACGACCGTTGAGAAGCGCATTTGAATCCAAGATCATTTTCATTATATGCTTCGGTACGCAGACGATTATCCTATCAAAAAGCTTGGAAGTGTACTCGATAACACCTAGGAAATTCTTTTTTTCCTGAAGTGCCTCGTAATCTTCAGGAGAATCCATGACCTCTTCCTTCGGATATGGCATGACAGTGTAATCAGCGGGAATATAGCCATACTTACTTGTGATGATGCCGAATGAAACCTGACAAAGTTTCTTCTCAGGCTTGCTGGCACAGTAAGCGGTATCTAATTTGGCAACGAGATTCTTGACCTCTTGGCAACGTCCCCCGAACATCTCGAAAGCACTGGAAACCCCTTGTTTCAGGAATACTGTCGAATCGTTGGTGATCACAAGCACGAGGGTGGGTGCCTCAGGATATGGCTTGGCGATCATTTCAAAGACGTCCCCTGAATCTGTATGCGATGCTGCAGTTACCTTCCATAGAGACCATACATGGTCCCATCGGAGAAGTTGGTTTACAGGCGGTTCCGAACATGGGGCATTGTTCAGAATCTATCAAACCTCTGAGGACCTGCCCACAATTACATCCTTTTGCCTCATCCTCTACATCCGGGGTCTTGGAAAGAATGTCCTCGTGAACTTTATGTGCATTGAATGCGTCAAATTCAGAATTAAGTGCCATCACAGATCTCTTGATGACAGGGAATCCTCTCCAGGTCATATCTACGGGGTGGAACACCTGTTCGAGGATCTCCCGCGCCTTGACATTTCCTTCGTCTTTGACAAGACGTTTGTACTCGTTCTCAGCACGGGCCTCCTTCTCATAGATCTGTTTGCAGAGCATATAACAGGCCATAAGCATATCAAGTGGTTCGAAACCGGCGACGACCTGTGGAAGACCATATTTTCCAAGAAGATAACGGAACGGTTCCATTCCAGTAATCACAGCAACATGCCCTGGCATAATGAACCCGTCGATGGTGTTCTCCCCAAGACCGATCAAAGCCTCGACCGCAGGAATGGTATAACGGTGACAACTGTATATGCTGAAATTGTCAGGCAATCCCCCTTTGAGAAGAGGTACTCCTGTGGATGGGGCGGTGGTCTCAAATCCCACCCCCACAAAGGTCAGTGGTTTGCTCTGCTCTTTCGCCATACGGACCGCATCCTCGATGGAATAAACGATCCTTACATCGGCACCGTCGGTCTTGGCGTCAAAGAGCGAACCTACGGTGGTAGGGACCCTCATCAGGTCTCCGAAAGCTGTGACCGTCACTCCATTCCTTGCCAAAGTAATAGCATCAGCAACTTCGTGACTGGTGGTTACACAAACAGGACATCCGGGACCCTGATGGACCTCCACACCGGTATCCTCAAGCATCTGACTCAGTCCGAAACGAACGATCGTGTCCTGATGGGTACCGCAGATGTGCATAAATTTTGCTTTAACTCCGAAATCCTTGATACCTGCCACGATCTTCTTTGCCGTGGCCTCGTCCCTGTATTTATACATCATTCATCACCCGTCTCGACATCCATGCATTTCACACGACAGGATTCACCTTCAAGGATCTTCACCGTCCCGCCACATCTGGGACAGCAGAGAACAGGGATCTCCTGTTCTGCAAACTCCCCATCTTTCAATCTATCCGCAGGACCTTCATATCCGCAGGAACCGCAGCTGAGAAGCACAGCCTCCGGTTCGATGATAAGTTTCGAACCTTTGAGTATGTTGTTCTCCGTCAGGATCTCGAAAGCGAACTCCATTTGTTCCGTACCGAGCATTGTCAACTCCCCAATAACAAGGGTCACGGAATTGACCTTTGTGATATTATGTGTATCCAATTCTTCGAGTACAGCATCTACAATATTCGCGACTACCGAGGCCTCGTGCATTGGCGGATAATAATCCGATGTGGTTAAATAAATACTGATTGAACAAACCCAATTGAAACCGTGCTGTTAACATCCGTTTCACATTAGATAGATCGAATTGTGTACAAGATATAGTTTGATGGATTAAGTTGCAAAAATAAACATCATTTAGCTCACCCTAGTCCATAATGCATATTCTTCATACTGTAATCTTCAGTATAGCTATGGTCAGATATCAAATAAAATGGTCATATTGTAGTCTCTTCGAGAAGGACCATAGCTGTTTTTGCTTTGAACGCGATTCCGTACAGTAAGGTCCTTCCTTTCAGGCCTCTGCAGTAATCTTTCTTTTGGATCTGTTCCAATGCCTCATGTGCCAGACTGTCTACGACAGCTTCGCTGTCGTTGGAATTTGCTTTCTTGATCTCTACCACGATGTTCGGATACCTAGGGAATTTGCTTTTCATAAGGATGTCATGTCTTCCGTCACCGGATTCGCGGTCGATCTGAACCATATATTTTCCTTTACGACCAAGAACCATAACTGCAAGGA
>CAVHHN010000169.1:0-3340 GCA_963635855.1 Faecalibacterium sp. CAG:74
CCCCTTACTAGGGGATATACTTTAAGAAGAATTTATTTTTTTCGTTTCCTATAAATTTTCATTTTTTGTTCGTTCAATGTCATAATGTTACATTCAGCATGACCATGAAGATGATGCTTGAAACCGGTACCAACGAGGCAAATCTCCTCGGAATATCTCCCTTTGTGTATTTTGTATCCAAAAATGAAAGTAAAATTGCGATCAAACCACAAAGTTCGACCAGATAACATGACAATATCAGATTTGTGGACGAATCATCCATAATCCCTGCGATCTCCCTGATCGGTCCGAGGATCGATACCGAAAGGCCCAATACCAGAGGAGCAAAGAATGCAGCGGTTCCGAACATGGTGTCGGTCATACTTTTCAGTTCATTACGGATGTTTCTGCGGGTCATGTCTTGGTCACGGATTTGTCTTCCTAAATTCAGTGCAAGTCTTCCGCCTTCGGTGACACTCTTCATTGATGTGCGATAAATATTGATGAATGTCGAATTCACCGATGGGCCGATATCATTGAAAACGGCGGTAATTGCACCTTCGACATCCCCTCTGCATATCGCGAATTCGTTCTTCAGCTTCGCCGAAAGTTCGCTAAGTCCCTTTCTGCTCTCAAGAAGGTTCACGATGGCGACCTCGAACGGCTCTCCGGTCAACATCCTGTTCCCAAGGTCGAATATCGAATCCTTAAGCTGTGATTCCATCTTCTTTTTCTTGTTATCAGAAGATATGTTCTTACTCGAAATAAGCATGTAAATAATGCAGACCATAGTGACAGAGATTCCTATATCAATGGCAATATCATTGATCATTGTGTGAAGGATGAACGTCAATGGAAGCGCCAAAAGAAGGATCACTGACCTACCGTCAAAGGTTCTTTCGGAACCGAGTGGGTTCTTTTCTTTGCTTGAAGAGATGATCATCAGGACGAAACAGGGTATCAGGACGAGTGTGATGATGCCGACAGTTTTCATATCCATTAATGTGGAACCGAATAGGCCGCTCATGTTCATCATAGGGAGGATAGACATCAAGATCAACGGTACCATAATTCCTAATCCGAAGATCACCATGCAGGGCGTGTTCAGTGAGGAACAGAAGGTCTTGCCTGAGTCTCTCAGCCCGTTCAGTGCGATCTCGGATGCTTCCTTCAGTATTCTGGTACGTTCAGTTGGTTCTTTTGTGGTTTCGGCTGATATTGCCATCCTGATGGCCATGCTGTACGTAGAATTCTTTTCCGGAATTTCCGAGATATGTTTACAAAGGGCTGTACGGATGTCTGGTTCCACACGGGTGTCCGCATCATCCACGATGGATCTGAACATCATACGGCTGATACGGGGACCTTCTTTAGCGATCGATCTCACTGCAGTATCCAAAGAGCCTCCGTTCTCCAGGACGGTCGTGATCCTGCCTATGATATCCGGTGCTTCGTTGAGCAATTTGGGGGATGCAAACAATTTTTTCTGTTGTGATTCGTTCAGAATATCGTTCTTTAGGAGTAGGTTCATATTGACGTTTACCAAGCCCCCATTTAAGAGCGAGGGCACTACAATTAATGGTGTCAATACTTTTGTGATATCGCACCAAATGGGGCAATATCCTTTTTCCGAACTTATAGTTGAAGGTTTACAACAACACTCAGATTATAAAAAAAGAAATGACCCAGACATCAGTTGTATTATAGATCATATCGGATAGATAGATAATTGCACAATATGGTTCAAGGTAATGGTTTACTTAGTTCATTCTGCAAGCAACCAGTCAATGATATTCAGGTGCCTGACCCCATTTCCAGGATCGCGCTTAACGCGGTCCAGTGTGAGGATGGTCTTCCTGTAACCGTTCTTCATTTCAATAAGTGATCTGCGTTCTCTTTCGAAGGCCTGATCGTCGATGACCGTTAGGGCTACTTGATATAGTTCCAGTTCGCCATCTCTTCTCGCGGTGAAATCGACCTCTTTTTCATGATAGCTTCCTACATTCACGGTGTATCCGCGTCTGAGGAGTTCCAGAAATACGATGTTCTCCAAAGGTCTACTTATGTCGTCACCCGCAGCATTCTCCAGTACGGCGTTCCGAATGCCAATATCGACGGCATAGTACTTTCCAGTACTTTTGAACAGCTTGCCTCCGACAATATCATACCTCCTGGTAAAGTAAAACATATATGATTCTAGAAAACCTATGAGATAACTATCTATGGTCTTTATGTCAACTCCTGATCCATGCGCCATTTTGGACGCATTGGTAGTATTGCCTATATTGCTGAATAGGAACGATGCCGTAGCACGGAGTTTTACATGGTCTACTTTATCTGGTAGGCGTGTGGCGACATCTTTGAAGATGATGTCTCCGTAGATACCCTGGAGGAGTTGACGGTTGTAACGGTCTCCTGATTTTAAATCAACAGCCGGCATGCCACCCCATGTGATGTACTCCATTAACCGTTGATCCACGTTGTTCATGGCATCCGGCGGGTTCAGTTCAAGAAACTCTTTGAAGGAAAGAGGCAACATCTTCACTTCGAACACCCTGCCTGTAAGATATGTGCTCAGTTCTGATGACAATAGGAACGCATTGGAACCTGTGACATAGACATCGAGATCCATTTCGTTTCCAAGCCGGTTCAAACAGTCATCCCATCCTTCAAGGCGCTGAACTTCATCAACGAAAATGTAGTTCATTCCTGGTGAACGTTCGGATATTATAGACTCGATGATCTGCGAGCCTTTCGTGAGATTCCTGCAACTTATCGATTCTAGGTCGAAGTGGATTATATTGGATTCTGGGACACCTTGTTCCTTTAGCCACAAGATGAATTGATCCATCAACGTGGACTTACCGCACCTGCGAACGCCCGTGATGACCTTTATCAGGTCTGTTTTATTTTTAACGGCCACAAGTTGGCTGAGATAAGATCTACGAACGACGAATTTCCGATTCCATGCCGTATATACTTCGTCCATGGAACATTGATTCCTTTTTCAATATTTATGGATTACAATCCAATTAATTTCATTGAAATCATGCTGTCAACATCAAGCATAGTTCAATCTGATCGTATTCGAAACGTTAAACGTTGTCACAGTAAGCAGAGCAAATTCTTCTGCGGTTGTCTAACCTTTCCCTGATTGTGACTGCTTAGAACGCTCTCAGGATATCCAAAGGATCTAATTTGAAAAATGAAAAACCGACCTTTAGATCGGTTATTAAGATATGGTTTCAATAGGGCCGGCTTATCGTGTCTATTTTATAATCGGGAGGCAATGTACAATGTATGTCTGGAGAGGGGAAGCGGTTGGAAGTACCAATAGGGGTCGACGATTTCAAAACGATCC
>CAVHHN010000170.1:0-819 GCA_963635855.1 Faecalibacterium sp. CAG:74
AATTTAAGGATAATGATTCCTAGGTGGAAGCGTTCTCCCGAGTCTTCTTCATTCATTCTAATTGATATAATGTTGGACTGACTGAAAGTAATCTGAGCACTAGATTCATCGAAAAACGTGTCTATGTCTGAGAATAAATCCAGATGTATTCCGAGTTTATTCAGCGAGTCTATATTCTTCGAGAGAGCATATGCAATACCTAGTCTAAGTTGCACTGGACCATTGTAATAATCCATAATAGGAGAACCTGAACATTCTTGATCGGAAATATATCCTTGACAGACGCCAGCATCGAATACCAATTTTGATGGCCACCCAATAATATTCTTATTCGAATCAGACTTTAATCCCATCAACGAATTCAATTTATCAACATGATCCTGATTATTAGTTAGAAAATTGGATTCAAATTTAATGTAGGATTTAGAATCGCTCAGTTTATAAGAGGTAAGATTCTGATTATGATAGTTGATTTCTGTAGAGTCCAAAAAATCCTGAGATAAAACGACTTGCATGGCAGCGTCGTTGCCAAAATCAGTGTTTTCAGATACAGAACTAGTTGAATCATCAGAAGATTGATCTCCCGAGTTGTTTTGATCTTTGAGATAGAGTTTTTTATTTACATTTTCCATATACTGTTGAACTAATAGCTCGCGATTGATCTGAATGCGACATTCTGAATTCGAACATTCAGAGATCAGAATACCGATAACAGATAAGTCGTCAATTATTCCATCATAGGAATTATTTCTGGGAATTTGATCAATCTTATCTGTGAAATATTCCTGAAGGTCTTTTTCACCGATATCTCTCTGGATC
>CAVHHN010000170.1:832-1389 GCA_963635855.1 Faecalibacterium sp. CAG:74
GTGCAATGGAGTTGGCTAAGTGGGATATTTTTTTCAATCGAAACGTCCTGAATCGCAAATTTAGCCACATAAAATGCATTATTCAGAAGAACTGAGGGGTCTAATTGCGTATAATAATCCTTGCAATATTGGCAACAGGCATGAACAGCAGCCTGCGAAGCAAATTCAGAATGATCTTCAGACCCCACACCATCTGCAACCGCGACAATCAGAACGTTCTTATCGATGTTGATAATCTCGACTGCATCCTGACAAACATCGGAACCTGCATCGAGATGATATTTTCCGACCTTTGAATAGACATAATAAGATGTCATTGATTTCACAGCACACCAAAGAATTTACCCATCATGTCTTGGCATTCATTACCCGTGTCTGCGATAGATCCGGCGGCCCCTGGTGTAGATTTGGAAACAATGGCGACGCTCTTACCCAACCACGAAAAGAATTCGCTGAAATTCCAATCTGTGATCGCGAAACATTTTTCACTAACAGATAATAAGACATCCCGGTCGAATTGCTCTCCCATTCCCAATGCGAACATATGGAGCTTTCCA
>CAVHHN010000170.1:1478-3324 GCA_963635855.1 Faecalibacterium sp. CAG:74
GTTTAATGGTCGTTCCGATAGATGAAACAGCGACCGCATCATCGGGATATCCATCGGTCATCAGGATGATCCAGGGCTTATACGCTTCAATACCCATTCTGCGATAAACGCGTGTACGCTCGCGAACCATATCATTGGCCTTTATTAGAGCGTCAGACATGTTCGTGGTTCCCCCGGCAGAGAAATGCATGTCCCTTACCCCTTGATATCACTGAATCCCTCGAATTCATCGACGACACTGGAGGAAAAGGTTAGCAAAGCGATGTCCATAGTGTTTCTGATATCATCGTCTTCCTTAGCTTCATTGATGAAATTATTGAATGATTCAGACAATTCGTTCACATAGGGGGTCATAGAACCAGAAACATCCACGACCATACATACTGCAAATTTTTTGCCGTTCAGCGTGTAGCCGTCATCCCCGACATCAGACATAATTCCTGAAATCTCATGATGGATATTAGATTTATTCCCTCGATCCGGTAAGAATACAATCTGACGGACCAGCATAAATAAAATCAACTTTATCCGTATCCATTATCATAGAATCAGAAAACCAGGGTCTGAGAATGTATGACTTACATAAATACGTATTATCTCCCAATTGAATCTGATGAACAGTTTGAGAAGCATCTAGCCAAACGCATAGATATGATGTACTCGTGCCACCCAGGAAAACCCAGCGAAAAATTGATGCTCCTCAGTAGACAACCACGGTATGTACCGGCATTCCATACATCAATGACTCTCGATCATTGGTCTTATAATACTACTGGTCGTGCAGTCCATAATGAACATCAGAGCGTTGATCTACTAATGAGAGCATCTCAACTGATGGCGTTCGATGATTCAAGACTCACAGATTATATATTGAAGAACAAGAAGAGTACAGCTTCGACTGTACCTCATGATATCGAGTCAGATGGAGGGGCAGACATCTCATTTGTAGTCAATACGTTAATAAGAGAATTAGTCAAAAATAACACATATCTATATAGATATCAAGGGAAAAATGGGCAGACCTATACAAGGATCTCTGATCCATCTAGTCGTGACGTCTATGTGCACAATGCAGACATAATCTATATCGTTGAATCACACATTGAATATCTATTTTCTGGTAGAGAATATTCATTTGATGCAATTGAAACACAGTCACCGAATTTCTGCAAATACATTAATGAAAATCATATTTGTGAACAATGTAACAAAATAATCGATTGGAATGGGATGATTTGCCGCGAATGTGGTAAGATAATTCATAAGACACACGGATGTTCTTGCAATCTTTGTGGAAAATCCTTATGTTCATCTTGTGCATCAAAATATAAAAAATTCCTAATCTTAACTAAACACTTGTGTCCGAATTGTGTTTCAATGAATCCAAAGATCAAGATAGTTGAGTGATACTGTTTTTAAGTGCCGCTCTTCAATAATTCCTATTGAAGATCTTGCGAGTGTTCAAGAGTCTAAAAAACTCTGTACACTCGCATAAGGAGGATTTGTTAAAACCCTAATTCTTGACATATGAGGTATAACTTCTGCCGGCCTCCTGACCCTGCCTGGATGTTCTGAGGTCTGGTTCATATGGACCTTGAATTGTGCAGCCTCGCGCGCACGCGCGCGAGGCTGCACAATTCAAGTTTAAGACACGCCAGAGCCCACGGACCCTGGCATATGTCGATGTTCCGGCCGCTCTACGCCATCGTGTCCAACAAGTATCTGGAATCGATCGGTTTTCCCAACATCCTGGAGATGTACGAGGGCAGTCATGCTACTCTGGTGAACCGCCGTGTACGAGAAGTACGCACGGTGGTGTGAGAGGGCAGTGAGGCGGTGCCTCACT
>CAVHHN010000171.1:0-3320 GCA_963635855.1 Faecalibacterium sp. CAG:74
GGCCGAACGCAATGCATTCAGCTCTTAAGGAGATATGAGATATGACTACCACTTATACGGAAAAAGAGAGTTCCAAGAAGAAGTATCTTGTTCCTCTCGTCGTTATCATGCTGTGCCTCGTTGCGATCACCGGTGCGGCCTATGCGTATTCCACCTCAGTCAAAGGAAACGGAGATATTACGGGTAATTACGTCGCTCTTGATATGTATAAAAGTGACGGAGAGGCTACACCGAAATACACTGCTGTTGCCAATCTAGATGTTACTTCCGGTTCGTTCACCGTAACCACAGCGGCGACCATCATCACCACCGCAGATGGAGATAAAAAATCATACACCGCAAATGTCGTAGCAGATAAGCTCACATATTCTACTATTCTGCATGTCGATACATCCACAGGTGTCACTGCAACGCAATTCTACTTAAAAACACCAGAATTTGAGTATATTGGACCAACAGTACCAACTGGATCAACAGCGACCGCAGGTACGTTGGATCTTAAAAATCTCACAGTGACATCGGTTAAAGAAGCTGGCACAGAAACTGCTGCTAAAACAGATAGTGGCTATTATATCTTAGAGAAAGACAAATATTACGAAATCGTCTTCACCATCGATATTGCGGCAGGAGTATACGGCACATATGATTCCTTGGACGATCTTGATAAATCGATTGCTCTGTTCAACGCTAGTACTAGCACAAAAGAACTCCAAGTAACGTTCACTGCCTACAATGAAAAACAAACAACATAATAATCAGATGATGTCGCAGTTAATACTGACAACATTGTCCGTGACTGAACCTACCTCCGAAAACCTAAACCCCTTCTCCCTAAGGGGGCCCAACACCTCTGAGGGAATTTTTTATTGAAATTCACAAACCGAAGAAAGTCACCCAAAGATTTTCTACAGTCAATACAGAATCCACAGATCTGACAGCCACCATCATAGGCAGGGTTCATGACATTACTGATAGATTGAAAATAAATCCCTCATTCTCCGGATACATCCTCATGGGTTCCAGCGTCGATCGAATAAAGTACCAACTCCCGATGATAGTACCTATACGTAAGTACCCAATCGAAAGCTATATAGCATTCCCTATAGCCTTTCATTTCCCCTTTGAGTTTATTGTTCATATAACGGGGTGGCAGTCTATCGCCATGGCATAAGATTTCGATCACATACTCAAGATCATCCAGATCGTACCCCTCACCGACCATACGTTCCCGCCCTTCGAGATACTTCGGACGTAGGATAGGAGGATACTTCATGTTCGAACGGTCATGTTCACAGATATTAATGGATTTGACGGCATCAGGATAATCATCTATGGTGTACCCTCCTTCGATCTCTTGCCATACAGATCTTATTGCTTCCATCGTCTCTTCGGAATATCTGCGACGACGGTAGAACGGCCACAACTGATGGCGGTCGATGAAACTTTCCTTCGGAGGATCGATCTCCGACTCGCCCCTCTCTCTTTCGTATTCTTCCGGGGTTTTCCCTTTCTTTCTGAACATTCGATATCGCCCACACATCATGAACATTTGAACCCATCGGTTCACCGACGGGCAACAACAGGTTTAACTTGATTTTCGAACGGTTACGGACATCTGTTCCGTCAAGACAATTTATATCGTCGGGTGTCAACCCGCCGATTATGGAAAAACCCGAAAAATCCGAAGAAAAGAAGGAGATCTCGCCCTTCGGCGGACTTGAGGATCTCACCATCGAAGAGATCTACGAGAACATCAGGAAATATCCGTATGTTCTCTCCAGACTCAAGGATTGCTGAGGTGCGTTTTGCACCTCGGCCAATTTTCTCATCACTGCGATTGATTTTCCCCGTGTCGCATCTTTGGAAATTGGAAGTTTTGTAAAAGGGGTTTAATTCCTGGATTAAAAACCCAGGTGGAATTCATTTATTTCACTGATTTCCAGTTTGTTCGTTTTCCTGAGCACTCAACTGAATATGAAGTTCAGGAGTTTTATTGTCAAAAGCAGCAGTTGCGGCCTTCACACCAGCCAAATCAGAATAAGAACCGAACAGATTGCTTTCTCCGCCTTCTATAGATATTTCAATCTTGAGCAGATACATATGTCCTTTGACGAGTTTATCGGAATCTACGGTGGTTTCTTGCGAAGCTTCGGCATCGTAAATGGTTATTGCGCCACCAATATCTGTCCAATCCTCTTCACTAGATCCGTGTCCACAGACTTTGATGGTGCCGGCACCACTAGGGGCAATATATTGAAGCAGACCAGAAAGAGTAAAGGTGTTAGTGATACCATCTGAAGCATTGATTTTAATGTATGTGGAGTAATAGAGCGTAACTGGATCGACATATGCTTTGTATTGTCCAGTGTCATCAGTCACAGTTTTGTCCGCGATGGTGTACACTTTGAAGGATTTATCAGTAATGTCAAAATCAGTGGCAACTTTGTAACCCGTTCCATCCTTCTCATACATATCAAGGACAGTATATTCACCTTTGATGTCTCCATTCCCAGTCACAGAAGTGGAGTATGCATACGCAGCACCGGTAATTGCGACCGTACACAACATGATCACGACGAGAGGTGCAAGACATTTCTTCTTGGAGCCTCCATACTCTGTATAATTTGTAGTCATATCTCATATCTCCTTCAGAGCTCAACGCTAGAGTTTTACTCAAGAGGAAGTGTCTATTTCGGAAGCACTGAACAAGACAGTAAGTTCTTTGGTAGAATTATTGTATTGGTTAACAGCATCTTCTACATCTTTTTCTGTCGCAAAGTTACCAAAGATCTTTTCATCAGCATTAGTCGTAGTGCCCCCTTCGAAGGCAATATAGAATGTGACCTTGTAGAGAGTATTTCCTTTAACATGATATGTGCCATCATCGTCTAACTTAATGGATGATTGGGTGTCCCCAATGTTGATTACAATTTCAGTAGATTTAATGTCTATTTGGCCAGTGTATCCCGAAATGTTAAGTGACAGAGTTGGCACCTGCAAAGAGAAGTCTTTCTCATCATTGCCATCTTTGAGATCGGTATTGATTTGCAGATATGTGTAAAGCATGGTTTTGTTACTAGAGTCGACCTTTGCCACATATGGGGTGCTTGAACCACTCGTTTTGTCTGTTTCAGTATATACTCTGAACATATTTGAATTGAGGTCGGTACTATATTGAAGATCTCCTGTGGGCGCATATCCCTCAGGATCGGCATTAGATGAGGAGGTCTTTTTATACATGTCGATAACAACATAATTGCCTTGGATATCCCCGTTTCCAGTGACAGTTGTGGCATATGCAGCATAAGCCGCACCCGTAA
>CAVHHN010000172.1:0-3259 GCA_963635855.1 Faecalibacterium sp. CAG:74
GTTCCGGTGAAACCGGATAATAGACAAGCGGTCGGATATACAATATATCTAAATCGGTCAGGAAGAAGATTTATTGTGAACCTTGTCTGGTCACATTGCGTGACACAATATACTTCAGAGGATGTGAGACTATCAACAATATGCAGAAAATAGGGGTCGGGGGCATTCTTGTATTCATTATCATTGCCGTTGCCTTGATGTTCAACGCAGGAACCGATCTTATCACGATCGCAGAAAAGTACCGCGTGACCTCGTTCGGTACCGGAGCGATCATCGAGGGGGATCAGTTTGCCAAGTGTATCGATATTTGGTTTATGTTAATGCTTGTCGCGTTCTTGATGATTTTCATCAAGAAATTCGAGTGGGGGGTATGTCTTGCCACCCTTCTCTCGGCCATGGTGTGCATGATCGTCTACCTGGGGATCCAAGACATGTATTTCCATGCGGTATGGAACATCACCTTGCTCGTTAGGGCGGCCATCTGTGCCATCACTTTGGTCATCGCCATCGGTGTTTTCCTTGGAACCTGTAAGATGTGGCAGTACATGCTTGTGGGTTTCGGATTTGCGATCGTGTATGCACTCATCGAATGGCTTCTTGGTAACGTGGAGGTCTGCGGGCATGTCGCCACGGATCCAGGAGGTTCCGTTCTTGTCCATCTTTGTGCGGCATATTTCGGTCTTGGAGTTTGTATCGGGATCAGGGAGAAGAGAGCGTTCGATGAACCTATGACCTACACAATACACAGTATGACCTTTGTGTGGTTAGCAACTATGCTGCTTTGGGTTCTTTGGCCCTCTTTTGTTACCTCTTTGCTTGGAACCCAGGGAGAGATAAACCAGGGGATCATCAGCTGTTTGATGGCTGGTGCTGGCTCAATAATCAGTGCATATGCCGTCTGTATGGTCTGTCAAAAGAAGGTAAATGCACTTACATTCACCTATGCCATGCTTTGCGGCCCTGTTGCCATCGGGGCACCTCTGCTTTCAGTAGGGCCTTGGGGAGCATTGTTTATCGGGATCATCGCAGGGCTCGTTTCAGCTCTTTGCTTCATCTATCTCCAGCCTGTGTTCTGTAAGCGCCTTGGAGTGTTGGACGTCATGGGTGTCCACAACCTTCATGGCGTAGGGGGGTGGATGGGTGCAATCTTCGTGACCATCATCATTGGTCAGATTGCCACACTTGCGATGGCTGTTATTGTATTCATCATTGCGATCCTCTCAGGAATCGTCATTGGGATCATCGTCAGATGCACACGTGGAGAGATGGAAGAGATCTGTTCTGATGAGAACGATTTCTTCACTCTGTCCTCTTGAAAACACTTTTCCTCCGTGTGGGAATTGACCGCACGGAGGTCAAAATATCATTGAGTTCACTTTTCTCACCGATTCAGTTGAGGAACGGGGAACACAGTTCGATCAGTTTTTCCGGGTCTTTTCTATACCATTCTAAGAATGACCCAGAGTTTGAATCCGTCACGGCATATCCGATCTTTTTGAACATTTCCGGAATATCGGAGACCTTTACGTTCCCGATGTTCTCACCCAAACGTTCTTTTCCAAGAACGTGGGATCCGTTCACGAACACGGAAAATGCTTCCTGGCCTTCTATCGAAGGTGCGCCACATAGAGATGTCGTGCCTACCTGGTGTGCAGCACAGGAATTCGGACATCCGGAAATGCGGACCATGGGAAGAATGCGGTCCGCAAAACCTTCCTCTTTTTCCATTTTTATCAGTTCCCCGAGCAGCCCCGGAGAGTCTCTAAGACCTATTTGGCATATCGTACGTCCGACACACGGGACCGATGCTTCGAAGACCGTGTTCGAACCGTCGGATGTGATATTTGCAATGTGATCGGCCTCGGCATCTGTGAGATTCACAATATACATCGTTTCGTTCGGAGATATGCGTATCTCCGCCCCTTCGATATCTTTGATTGCATCACGGATCTCAAGCATTTTCTGTGGTGTCGGATCTCCACCGAGGGGGTGGTAAATCACATAGAACAGTCCATCCTGGCACTGTGGCTTAGAACGTTTGGAAACAGGCACTGTTCCGTCACCGATCTTCTCTATCTTTCCTTCACTTATTGTATCAAATTTAGGGAAGTTGGTATCTGAAAGATTCTTCGTGACATATTCGTTGAATATTTTGACATACTCGTCATCACTCAGATCATCACGCATGTAACGTACACGGGCTTTTGACCGATTCTCATAATTTCCATGTTCGGCGAACATGCGGAACATCGCATCTAGGTATGCTGGAATATTCTCTGGTGAAACCGCCTCAGCTATCAGAAGACCGAGTTTAGGATCTTTGCCGAGTCCACCACCAGAATAGACATCAAAAAGGGAATCATTTCTCGCTACGAAACCTAGGTCTCTAGCTGTGGCATCTGTGATATTTTCCAGGGTGGAGGAAAATCCTACTTTTAATTTCCTGGGAAGTCTGACCGTCTCAGCCAAGGACAGAAGGTAAGCTTCGGTCTGGGAAGCATAGGGCATGACATCGATCTTGCTGGCATTTATCAATCCGGAGAGAGGCGTGGCGGTCACATTACGCGGAAAATCCCCTCCGCCGCCGAAAGTGTGGATACCGACCGAAGGTGCATTCGATACGATTTTCTTGATCGATTCGGGACCGAGTCCATGTAACTGAACTGATTGACAGGTTGTCAGATGGATCATTTCAGGTTTGTGTTCTTCAATACATTTGCAGATGAAATCGAGTTTTTCCTTGGTGATCCTGCCTCCGGCTAGACGAAGGCGGACCATGCCTTTTTCCCCACCGCGCTGAGCATAACTGCCCATGCCACCAGAGATGCTTTTGTATTCCTTTACACCCATCTCTTTAGCATAGAATCTATCGGTTGCATCTTCGAAGACAACTAATCTGTTTTGCACAATAACGAATCGAAGTGCGGTAAATACAGCTATCGATTGTTCCTTGAGTAACATTCGAGCATTCATTTACGTACGGTCTTGGTGTAGACTCGTCTTTAGAAAAATGGAAGTAAAAGGTTTATGAACTAAAGGTTCAATCACCCATTTCAGTCAATACCAAAGCCTCTAGCGGCAGTGACCGATTTTATGGGTGAAACGGTGATCTTAGGAACAGACTCCATAATAAAGGATTGCAAACTCAATATTTAATGTTATGTTGATTAACGATTTCCGAATGTATTGCACTTTAAATCGACCCGTTTTCTCCGGTTTTTGAGGAAATTCTTCTATCCATACCCGTCTCGGGTATATT
>CAVHHN010000173.1:0-3230 GCA_963635855.1 Faecalibacterium sp. CAG:74
TCCGAATATTGTAGTGGAGATCAAGAAGGCAAATTCCGAAGACAGTGATGCTGTCATAGATCATCTGGCACATGAAGCATTGGAACAGATCCAAAAGAAAGATTACTACAGGGGTCTGAAAGGAAAGACACTATTGTATGGAATCGCATTCAAAGCAAAGACCGCCAAGGTACTTCTCGAAGAGACCTGCCTATGATTAACAAGGTCACCTGCTTTCAAATGCGATCTGGGCTAGATAACAACAGAAGAAATATGCTCTGTATACTGTCGCTACATTCAATGTTTCGAATTCGATCAGGTTGAAAGCGGATCAGAGGTAACAGTATGATTTCAATGTGGCCGACGTCCGTAAAACAATTAATGGACGATGAGCATTCGCGTCTATGCACTGTAAGGACATCTCCGTTCGTTCTGTGGACACAGAACTCACCGAAGATAACATCTCCTCTTTGATGGAGAACTGGACGGCATACAAACGTGCAGAATACATCGTCCTGGAACACAATGGGGGATTTGCGGTCCTGAAAATACATAAAACCATGGGCGACGGACTGTTTGGGAAAGTGACCGAATATGAAGTCGTCTCCCTTCCTGAAAATACAGTATATGTCGAACGTGCAGAGATGGATGTTCTGAACCTCCCCGCATTGGCCAAATTACAATCGGAATTTCCAGGAAAAGCGGTGGTGGTCAAAGGGCTGTTTTCACATATCAGTTTCATCAAGGGAATTGTACCAATGAAATTGCGTATCATCGACAGTGTTCCACCACACCCGTCAAAACTCGGATACCTCACAAAAATAGCTCTTGGATCAGGATATATCGACCTCCCGATCGTGACCGAAGAACAAATTCTCGACTTTGCTGAAGAATCCAAAAAAGCCAACACAGAGATGGTGATGTTCCCCTGTTGCGGATCAGGTACTGTCGGAGATCGCCCTTGTTGTTATCTTGATCAGGTTCCGGACATCAAAGGAAAAGACATCACCCTTGTTGGATGTCGCTTATCAAAAAGGATATTCTCAGAACTTTACAATAAGGATGTTCCATTCATCAATATGTGTCCTAAAGACCATATTCCGGACGATGGGGTAAAAACAATCGTTAAATGTTGCCGTATAAAGTCAGGTTATGAGCTTGACAGGAATGTCGTATCGGTCCCCTGGGGCGTAACTGTTCCCGAAGTGGTAGATGCGATACTTGCTCTGTTCGGAAATGGCCGGGCCTGATGATATCATCAGACCCAGACTACAAATTTTACTTTCTGAACTTCACAATACGACCACAATGATCCCTGTTCTGAACACCGAAATCCTTCAATTCGGAGATCTGGTCTCTGGTGAACACAGGCCCATCCTTACAGACCCTCTGTCCGTCCATGACGCAACACCCACAGATCCCAGCACCGCATTTCATCAGTCTTTCGAGGGAAAGCTGACAATCGATACCAATTTCTACACAGGCCTTGTGAAGGAAATACAACATGATCTCCGGCCCACAGGCGACAATGCAATCATAATGATTCTCTGAGAACTTCTCCTTCATAAGTTGTACGGCATTTCCATGGAATCCAAATGAACCATCATCGGTTGAATACCAAACATTCGAAGCGACCTTCTCGGCCCTGTCACGGAGAACAAGGTCTTTCTCTGAACGTGCACCTATGATAGTGTCCGCACAGGTCGCCTCCACAGCAGGAAGTATTGAAGCGGCACCGATCCCACCACCGATGATGAGATATTTCCTACCAGGAGATAGATCATAACCGTTTCCGTAAGGTCCCCTGACACACAGCGTATCTCCGGCCTTCAACTGATGCAGATGTTCCGTATCAGGGCCGATCCTTTTCACACTGATGGATTTGACCTTACCGACCCCAGAGAGGGACATGGGGATTTCCTCCATGCCGGGACACCAGACCATTACGAACTGTCCGGGCCTTGCATCCGCTGAAAGTTCGAACCGAATGGTCCTGGTATCATAATTCTCATCAAAAGCATCGATTATCTTCACATATTCACTCATGTGCCACACCAACCATCGATCCGATCGAACTATATCCATAATCCTTCATGAACTGTTCCAGACCTTTATTCAACTTATCGAACACCTCTGGACCGTCGGTCAGAACGGCACTGCCTACCTGAAACGCACTCGCCCCTGCCATAATGTACTCCGCTGCATCATGCCAATCCGAAATTCCTCCAACACCCACCAAAGGTATGGAAACCGCGGTCCGGAGATCATATATTGCGCGGACGCCCACAGGTTTCACCGCAGGCCCAGATAATCCTCCGAATTTGTTACTTAGAAACGGCCTAGCGAATTCTGGAGAGATGACCATAGCTTTGAGGGTATTGATTGCAACAATGGCGTCTGCGCCACCATCCTGTGCCGCGGATGCTATCTGACCCAGAATGTGTGTGTTTGGGGTCAGTTTGACCCAGACGGGGATATTAATGGACCCCTTCACAGCAGACACGATCTTTTTTACCAAAGCAGGGTCGGTACCGATCTCCATCCCGAATCCTTTGGCGTGAGGACAGGAAAGATTTAATTCGACCGCACAAGCACCATACTCTTCCATCTTTGCAGAAAGTTTGGAGAATTCGTCGGCATCTGCGCCTGCAACGGAACCAATGATTTTTCCTTCACGGGTCGCCTCCTCCATCTCGACAGAGAACTCCTCGATTCCAGGTCCGGGTAGACCCATTGCATTCACCAAACCTCCACGTACCTCTGTGAAACAGGGGTTGGCATGCCCGGGTTTAGGTTCAATACCAATAGATTTTGATACAACTGCTCCCGCACCTGCACGGAGCATCCTGACCATCGATGCACCTGTCTCGTCCATAATGCCCGATGCGACCATGCCCGGGTTCTCCAGCGAAACAGGCCCCACTGTAGTTCTCAATAATGTCATCATGTTCTGTATACGAAGCCCGTTATAAATATACGTAAAGGTCTGGACATACACTATCTTTCAAAGATCTAACCTTCTGGCCCTTCTTTTTACTAATTATGGTACATCGAATTGAGAGGTCTCTTCGAGAATGACAGTGGCAGTTTTTGCTTTGAACGCGATACCGTACAGTAAGGTCTTTCCTTTCAGACCTCTGCAATAATCTTTCTTGTGGATCTGTTCCAATGCATTATGAGCCAGATTATCAACGGCGGTTTCGCTGTCTTCGGAATTTGCCTTCTTGATCTCCACTACAATGTTCGGATAT
>CAVHHN010000174.1:0-3212 GCA_963635855.1 Faecalibacterium sp. CAG:74
CCATCGGAAGATCCCAACAAGGTATCCGGTGAATGCGGAGATAGTGTCACTTACGAATTGGATAAATCTACTGGAACGCTCATCATCAATGGTTCCGGACAGATGGGATCCTATTCCAGCGGTCAAGCACCTTGGTCCTCTTACAAAGATACCATCAGTTCGATCGTTATCAGCGAGGATATCACATCTATCGGTGACTTTGCCTTCGAAGGCATCACCACCATAGAATCTATCATCATCCCCGATTCCGTCGAGTCCATTGAAGCATCCGCATTCGCAGGTTGTATCAAACTTGCCACTGTCAACCTCGGTAAATCTGTCAACTCTATCGACAAGGCCACATTCAATGCTTGCACATCGCTTGCTTCGTATGTGGTATCTGAGAACAACGGCACATACGCATCGATCGACGGTGTTCTTTTCAGCAATGACAAGACCACTCTGATCCAATACCCGGTGGCCAAAGCAGACCCTTCATACGAAATACCTGCGGCTGTCAAGACCATCAAATCCTCCGCATTCAAAGGTTGTACTTCCCTCACATCCATTACCCTCCCAGAATCGATCGAAACTATCGAAGCCGGTGCTTTTGATGTGGCTTTCTATACTCTGGGAGCGAAAAATGTACTCGAAGAAACTGTTGAAAACTTGGCAGGTTCAACTTTCAACTATATTGATGGAAAATGGATCAAACAGATAGTATTCGGCAAATGCGGAGAAAATGCCACTTACAAATTGAATCTCGTTGCAGGAATCCTTACCATCAATGGTTCTAGTATGATGAAGCCATATTCCAGTGGCCAAGCACCTTGGTTCTCCTATAAAGACATCATTACCTCGATCGTTATCGGCGATGATATCACATCGATCGGTGACTTTGCGTTCGAAGGCATCACAAACATCGAATCCATCACCATCCCCGATTCTGTTGAGTCCATCGGAGTATCTGCATTCGCAGGTTGTTCTAAACTCACTACTGTCAACCTCGGCAGATCTGTCAACTCCATCGATAAGGCTACGTTCAATGGATGTTCCTCACTTGCTTCGTATGTTGTATCCGAGAACAACGGAATCTATGCATCGATCGACGGGGTTCTTTTCAGCAATGACAAGACCACTCTGGTCCAATACCCAGTGGCTAAAGCAGACGCTTCCTATAAGATACCCGCATCTATCACAACCATCAGATCCTCTGCATTCAACGGTTGCACTTCTCTCACATCCATTACCATCCCAGAATCGATTGAAACCATCGAAGCCGGTGCGTTCGACATGGTCTTCCATGACCCAGAGGGTGAAAATGAACTTGATCAAACCATTGAAAAACTGGTAGGTTCAACATTCAACAATGTTGATGGCAAATGGATCAAACAGAAGGAATTTGGCAAATGTGGAGAAAAAGCCACTTACGAATTGGATCTCTCCAAAGGAATACTTACCATCGGCGGTTCCGGTGAAATTAATTCTTATTCCAACGGTAACGCACCTTGGTACCCCTACAGAGATTCCATTGAATCCATTGAAATAGCTGATTCCGTCACAATCATCGGGGCATTCGTATTCGTAGGTTGTTCTAAACTTACTGCTGTCAATCTTGGTAAGTCTGTCAGTTCTATCGATGAGACTGCGTTCAACGGATGTTCATCACTTGCTTCATACATTGTTTCCGACGAGAACGGCAAATACGCTTCGATCGACGGTGTTCTTTTCAGCAAAGACAAGCTTACCTTGATCCAATATCCAGTGGCCAAAGAAGGAATCTCTTACGATGTACCTTCAACCGTCACAACTATAGCATCCTCTGCGTTCAGAGGTTGCACCTCCCTCGTATCTATAACCATTCCCGATTCCGTCGCATCCCTCGGAGCATTTGCATTCGAAGGTTGCACCGGACTGAAAGAACTCACAGTTCCAGCAAGTCTGGATTGTGTGGGTTCTAATGAGAACCCCAGTTTCTCTGGATGCGTCAATATTGGAAAGATCACATTTACCAAAGGAGATGGGACCTGGTTCACATACAGCACATCCGGATCCGACGGTCATTCAAGAGATCTTACTCCGTGGGTGCTTACCACGGTCACTTCCCTTTCCGTTGTCCTATCCGACGCAGTTACATCGATCGGAGATTCTGTGTTCATGGATCATACCAATCTGACCTCGGTCGAATTCTGTGGATCCATCGGATCGATCGGAGTCAATGCGTTCAAAGGTTGCACCGGACTCACATCCATCGATCTCGGCGATTCCGTCACAACAATCGGTGATTCTGCGTTTAAAGGTTGCACCTCCCTAATATCCATCACCCTCTCCGATTCCGTCACCTCCCTCGGAGCATCTGCATTCAAAGGTTGCACAGGACTGAAAGAACTTACAGTTCCAGCAAGTCTGGATTGTGTACGTTCCAACGAGAACCCCAGTTTCTCCGGATGTGTCAATATTGGAAAGATCACATTTACCAAAGGAGATGGAACCTGGTACAACTACGATACCAGCAGTTCTCAACCTGTCTTTTTGAGAAACAATTCGAAGATACTCAATGACAATGTCATCAAACAATCTTCCGAACTCTCCAATTACCTGAATACTCCTTGGCAACTGAGCAGATCTGCCTTGGCCACCGTCATTGTATCCGATGGGGTCACTTCGATCGGGAACTCTGCATTCAAAGGCTGTACTGCCGTCAACTCCCTGTCTCTTGGCAATACATTGACCGCCATCGGAGACTCTGCGTTCAACGATTGTACCTCTCTAACTTCTATTGTCATTCCCGACTCCGTCAGTTCTATCGGTGAGTCTGCATTCAAGGATTGTACTTCCCTCACATCGGTCACCCTTCCTGATTCCGTCGAGTCCATCGGAAGTATGTTCGATGGATGTGATGCTCTCACTACGTTCAAAGTTAGTGAGGATAATTCGAAGTACTGCATTTTGGATGGTGTGCTGTACAATAAGGAAATGACCGAATTGATACAGTATCCTGCAGGTAACACCAACACCTCATTTGAGATTCCTGCTGGTGTAATCTCGATAGCTGCTCATGCGTTCAAAGATAATACCCATCTAACATCCATAACCATCCCCAGATCTGTGACCTCTATCGCAGACTCTGCATTCTCCGGTAAATTCTACGACACCGATAGTGGATCTGAGTTATCACAAACTGCTGCAAACTTGGCGGGATCGACATTCGAGAAGGTCGATGGCAAATGGAT
>CAVHHN010000175.1:0-3144 GCA_963635855.1 Faecalibacterium sp. CAG:74
GATAAATACAATTCCTAATTTCGATCATTCAAGACGAATGTCGAAATACTCATATTTCTGAATAGACATTGGTGCCAACGTCCATGTCTCTCGATGCCTACTCAGATCCGACGACGTTTTATCAAAATGGAATTGTTGACACCGTGGAGTCCTACATCTCGGGAAATTCCAAATTTCCATTATTCATCGCAGGGGACTCGTTGGAAGTACTCCGCCAATTTCCATCGGATTCGGTGGATTGTTGTATAACGAGTCCTCCGTATTGGCAGAAAAGGGAATATGTAAACGGAGGTATTGGGCAAGAACCTACCTACCAGGAGTACATAGATTCCATCCTGGCGATCACTGAGGAGATAAGACGCGTTCTGAAACCGACAGGTTCATTTTGGTTCAATATCGGCGATTCTTACAAAAATAAATCCCTATTGAACATCCCCTGGAGAATTTCCACCCAGATGATGGATTCACAGGGATGGATCCTACGGAACACCGTCATATGGAATAAGATGAAAGGTAATCCCGACAATACAAATGACAAGCTCAGGAACATGTATGAACCGATATTCCACTTTGTAAAGAGCAAGCATTATTTTTACAATGTCGACCCGATCCGCAACCCTCCGACTCAGACGACAGTTGTCGGAGGCAAAGTGGTCTCGGCCACAGGTGTTTCCGGGAAGAAGTATCGGAACCAGATCGCCGATTCCAAAGTACTGACCGAGCAAGAGAAACAAAATGCCGATTCGGCTCTTGATGAAATGCTTGATATGATGGCTTCTGGTCAGATATCGGATTTCAGGATGGTCATCCGTGGGCAACAAAGGACCACCCATTCGGATTCGGAAAAGATGTCCGGACGTGCCAAGGAATTGCATGATAAGGGGTTCTATTTCCTGAAATATAACCCCAAGGGCACCAAACCGGGAGATATATGGGATATTGTCCCCGAGGATACACAGAAACGCGATGTTCGGCATTATGCGTCATACCCGTTGCAATTGTGCGAGATTCCGATCAAGACGACCTGTCCCGAAGGAGGCATAGTTTTCGATCCCTTCTGCGGAACCGGTACCACGATGCTTGCGGCATTATCCAACGGGGCAAAATCCATCGGGATAGACATATCAGAAGAATACATCGAATTGTCCAAGGACAGAATTCCAACTGTTTCTCAAAATCGTGGACTATCTTTCAGTTATTTCTTTGATTCCTTGAGATATCCTCAGGGGTGATACTGATTCTTACATCATTCCCTCACTGTTTCCAAGGGCCCGGGACATTTTCCGTGTTTCAGAGAAATCCTCCAACTTTCCGAACCCCTGGGGGGACTTTTATGTTCCGATTGAGAATACCTGACCTCAACACCAAACGTATCACGTCCGTGAATCTAGTGCCATTGGGAATGAATCCAGAACCTAGATCTTCTTGAGGGGTCCAAAGAAAGATTACAAATGCAAAACAATGACTACGAACACAATCGAAGGTTATTGATATTGAAAATCACCAGCGAAGGGAAAAGATGTTCAGGATCTTCAGATCGAGGAATAGGAAACTGGCTGCCGACATCCTCATGTCGGATTTCAAGCCCGGTGCATATTGGATGGACGACAGCACAATCTATGATTTCACCATCGGTTTCGATGGGTTGGAAGATATTCTGCCCGATCCATATGACGAACTGGAAGGGTTCGAAGCAATGGTGCCGGAGATCGCACGCATGATCGGTGTAAAACCGTCGGAAATCACGGACGAAGACGGATGGAAGGACATTGGGGTGATCTACTACGACGAATACAGCACCGACGGGGAATTCCTCGACAACGGGCTGGGATACGTGTACTACGAAGGGGAAACCATCGGAGCGTACTGCAGAAGGAACGGTCTGGCGGTGCCCGTAAGGGCCTTGACCGAAAAAGAGGGGGAGATGCTGGAGAGGTGAACTAATCTTCGGAAAGGTTCTTCTACGGATCGTCAAACACCTTACGATCCTGTTTTCGGATAACAATTTCCTGTTACGGTAACTTAAAATTGCTCGGAACGATTCCGGTTCGTTGGTATGGTCGGGATTTTCAACGTGTTTGGTCATGGTCAAAAATCATGTGGTGATCGGATCCTTGGACCGGCCCCGATCATTCGGTGAGTATATGACGCCTGATAAAAACAATGTTGAATCTGAAAGTATCAAAATTTTGAAGATCAAAGCGGAACAGGAAGGAAATACCGATGCCCAATTTTTGCTCGGTATGATGTACGAACTGGGTGCCAGCGTTCCACAATCCAATGAAGAAGCGGTCAAATGGTACAGGATGGCTGCCGAACAGGGAAATGCCGAGGCCCAAGAGAATCTCGATCGGATCAACGGGGGCAATTACCTATCGCGGAATAATGAAAATCTTGGGTTGTTTTTTAAGGCAATCATAAATTCGTCCATCAATCTGGTGAGGAAGTATGCCGAACAGGGAAGTGCAAAAGCCCAATACGATCTCGGTATGATGTACGAGGTCGGATTCGGTGTTACGCAGTCCGACAAAGAAGCGGTAAAATGGTTCAGGAAGGCTGCCGATCAGGGACACACCGAAGCACAGAAAAAGCTTGATGCGATCCTGAAAAAGTGATCCCATCAGCGCTAAACTCCCTATCGGTCACGGTCTTCCTTCGACTCGGATGGTTCTCCAGCTGTGGATCCCATTGAAATCATACTGCCACATCCGATCTCCTTTCAACCTGATCGAATTCAAAACATTGGCTGTAGCTACAGTAAGCAGAGCATATATCTCTGTTGTTTTCTGGCCCAGATCGCATTTGAGCAGGGGCAATGTTAATCACAGGAAGGTCTCCTCGAGAAGGACTGTAGCAGTTTTTGCTTTGAAAGCGATACCATATAGCAAGGTCTTTCCTTTCAGACCTCTGCAGTAATCTTTCTTGTGGATCTGTTCCAATGCTTCATGTGCCAGACTGTCTACGACAGCATTGCTGTCGTTGGAATCGGCTTTCTTTATCTCGACCACGATGTTCGGATATCTGGGGAATTTGCTCTTCATGAGAATATCATGTCTTCCATCACCGGATTCGCGGTCGATCTGAACCGCATATTTTCCTTTACGACCAAGAACCATAACTGCAAGGATCATATGATACCGCCCT
>CAVHHN010000176.1:0-3066 GCA_963635855.1 Faecalibacterium sp. CAG:74
GTTGAGGATCTAATTCGCAGTTCCGATCCAGTTGTTCTATCGAAGGAACATGGTTTCTTGAAAGTATTGGATATAAATTCAATCGTAAAATTGGTATGCAGCAGTTCTCCTGCTGTAATAGATGAAATTCGGGGCGTGTTCTTAAGTGTTTACGATTCCTGGCCTGTGGGTTTCGACCTCAAGGACGACGTACCGTTTTTGAAGCAATTGAAGGAACATATAGATCTTGCGAAGGGTGAAACTTCAACCGATAAGATAATACGCTTGCAACTTCAGTATTTCTCAGAAAATTTGAACAA
Source organism: Faecalibacterium sp. CAG:74 (assembly GCA_963635855.1). Lineage (GTDB taxonomy): Archaea > Thermoplasmatota > Thermoplasmata > Methanomassiliicoccales > Methanomethylophilaceae > Methanomethylophilus. The sequence goes on from CAVHHN010000176.1 coordinate 300, forward strand.
ATTCATTTCTTCCCTGGAAAATAGAGTTTGATTCTTTGTTGGTGCCAGGGATTTTGCTTACCACGACTTTGTGAATTATGTGCAGCTCCAACTCTTTATTTCAAATCAATTCCTAATTACTTTTTAGAAAACATTTTAATCCCCCTCCCCCATCCGCATATCGTAGGGCAAAGCACATTTTTTCGGATCTGTCGGAGAAAGTCCATGACAGACCACAAAAAAACGATCGAAAAACTCGTCGGTGCGGGCGCACGCCCCATAGACCTGTACAACCAGATTAACATCGAAGGCCAGGAATCCATGGCCGATTACCCCGTACTGAGGTGCTGGCTCATCCGCACCTATTCCGACCCCCGGAACTTCCAGTACGTCACCGGGGAGGACATTTCCAAAGAACTCCAATCCACCGCCGAAAAGATAGACCGTACCTACGACTGCGGCCCCGCCATCACCGCCGAATTCTGGTCCTACTGCGACCACATCAACTGCGACCAGATCGCCGGGATATGCCGGGATACCGCCTCCGCCCTTCTCAAGACAAAGAAGAACGGAAGGAAGTGAACCTCCGGGGACGATCCATGCCGGACATTTTCCAATCCTTGCAGCCGGTCTACGGCTGGGCCTGCGCCAACTGGCTGACCCTCGTTCTGACCGGTCAGATAATAGGTGCCGTCGTCGCCGTGAAATACGGACATTACCGCAAGGGGATCTTCTGGCTCCTGATCGCCCTGGCCACCATCTGGATCAAGGGGATGGCACGATGATAAGAACCTACCGCGACCCCGGGGCCGCCAAGGCCCCCGGACGCTGGTACACCTACACCTACAGCAACGGGCTCCGGGTTACTTTTTCCCAGTACCAGGGACCGGTCTCCGAACTGGAGGAACTGGGAAGGGAATTTTCCCGCACGAAAGGGCGGGAGGTCCGCATGCGCGTGCATGACGGAAAGACCGACCGGATCCACGCCATATTCCAATACGGAAAGAAAACCGCTTAAAGACAGAAGGGAAAACAAAATGACATACAAAATCAGCAAGAAAAGGGGATGGGAACCGTGAGTTCCTTTACATCTCTGGGGATCACCGTATCCCCCCAGTGCGGGGATGCGTTCATAGCGTTCCTGCAGACCCTGCATTACGAAAGACCGAACATCGTGGACAAAGCGAGAAGCGGTGCCGTATCCGCCATCTGGGAGGAAAGGGAGAACTTCGTAAGTTCCCCCGAATACCATTCCATAATGGCGTTCCTGGACGGCCAGGGATACCGCAATGTCTTCTACGAATCCATAACAGACGACATGGCCCCCGAGATCGACGGGGGATACTTCTGCGAATTTGCGCGTGTGGTCACCTACAAGACCTACGGCACCAAACTGGACATCTATCCGGCCAGGTCCGCCAACAGGAAGATTTTGAGGAGGTACGCGTCATGACCTGCCTCACCACCCTCGGAGTCACTGTATCACCGGAGATCTCCGGTTATTTCCTACGCTTCCTTAGGTCCCTTTCCTACGAACGCCCCGACACCGTCACCCAATGCGACGACGGTGCCGTCAATGCGATCTGGGAGAACCGGAACCGCTTCGCCGAATCTTCCGACTACAGGTCCATCCTGGACTTCCTGGACAACATGGGTTCCGAGAACTACATCTACGAATCCGTCACCGAGGACGACGAACCCGAGATCGGAGGGGGATACATGTTCAGGTTCGCCCGCGTCACGCGCTACGAAGTGGAAGGGGAACCCGTTGACCCGGACAATATCGTATCTCCGAACAGAAAACCCCGCGGATTCTTCAGGAGGCATTGAGAATGGCTTCGAAACACGAGGAGATCCGCTCCGAATACGTGAGGATCGACGGGGAACTCTACAGCGTCGTTCTGGGTTACCAGAACGATTATTGCTACGTGGGACGCACCTGGAGGCTGTTCAAAGGCTACTGCCTTTCCGTGACCCCAGCCGGACCGATCGAGCACCGGGACGGATACGACGTACACACTTCCTACCCCCAGGGAGGGAGGACGTTCTACTTCAACGAGCTTTCCGGAAGGAGATCGAAGAAGACCGATGCGGAGGCCATCGAGGAGGCCGGACGCATCCTGTCCAGCCTGGGTTCCAAGCTGGTCAGCTATTCCCCCGGAACCCGTTCCAACAACAGGAGGTTCTGACCGTGGTCAACGACGATCTTGTGATCAAAACATACCTCATCGAACCCGCCGGCTTCCCCGAAAGGGCACTGTGCGTCTGGTCCGAGGCCTACTGCGACGGAGCCGACATCGAACCGCCGCCCGAGGAAATTTCCGAGGAGTGGTTCAACGAAACTTTCCCGAACCCCTACGAGGCGGCCCGCAGCACCTTTTTCGGTGATACCTATGACAAGAGCTGGGACGGATGGGTCCGTCTGAACGCATACGGAAACCTGGACCTTCTGGACTTCTACGATGTCAAGAACGAGATCTACGCCGTCCTGGACAAACTGGTCCCGTTTGCGAATCAGCACAGGGAACTCATCGGTGAAGCCGGTGAGTTCCTTAACAAAAGGGATGCCGACGATCTTGCCGGCATACGGCCGCTTGAGGTGACATGGGACGAATACAACGAGGCCGAGAATGTGCTTTTTCCGCTCATACCCGTCGACGGGGTGCTGGAGAAATTCGGTTGTACTTCTGGATTCGCAGTCGGAGAACCTGCGGATACCGTCGACGGAAGGAATGTTTACTGGACCTACGGGGAAAAGGACGGCCGCTACTACTATCTCGGACTGTAT
>CAVHHN010000177.1:0-3033 GCA_963635855.1 Faecalibacterium sp. CAG:74
TCTTTCCGAACATTCGATAACACCCACACATTATGGACATTTGAACCCGTCGGTTCACCGACGTGCACAGAGTCTCTTGATTTTTCGAACCTTCACATACCCCATGTGCTTCGAATAAAAAGAGGGCTTTCGCCCCCAATAAATTGTTTCAGGCGTTTCTCTTCTTAACGTAAACAATCATAGCCAATACAGCCAATATCGCAATGATTCCGATAATAACGTAAACTGCTGCATTCGACTTATCATCAGAACCGCCATCAGATGGAACAGTGTTCTGCTTGACCCACTTGTCATCGATCTTCTTGAAAGTATATCCTGCCAGATTTTTGACCATCGGTTTGAGTTCGGTTTCACCGTCGGTGTCGTATAATTTTCCGTCTATAATTGATTCTCCAATAAGTCCGAGGGACTTGGGGAAGGTTATTGAAGTAAGGGAAGTACATCCCTCGAACGCATGGGTTCCAATCTCGGTAACAGAATCGGGGATGGTTACGGTGGTTAGGGAAATACAACCACTGAACGTATAGAAAGGAACGAATTTGACCGAATCGGGAATGGTTATTGAGATAAGGGAAGTACAGCCATTGAAAGAGGGAAGAGATGTAATAGAGTTGGGGAGAGTCACGGAAGTAAGTGAGGTGCAATCTGTGAACGCATAGTTCCCAAAGTCTGTGACAGAATCAGGTACTATCGCGTTGACGAGGGTAGAACAACCCCTGAATGCTGACTCTCCTACATAGGTGACGGAATCCGGGATCGTGTATGTGGTGTCAGGTTTACCTCCAGGGTACTGAAGTAATGTTGTCAGATCCTTGTTAAAAAGAACTCCATCCACCGAACAAAACCTCATATTTTTCTCATCGACAGTGATGGTCGTTAGGCTGATACAGTAACTGAACGCAGAATATCCGATATATGTGACCGTTCCGGGGATGAAAACGGAGGTCAGAGATACACAGCGGTTGAACGCAGAGGATCCAATGGATGTAACAGAATTACCAAGGGTCACGGAGTTGAGGAAGATACATCCTTCGAAAGCCGAGGCTGCGATGGTTGTGACCGAATCCGGGATCGTGTATGCATCATCGATTTTACTGATAGGGTAGCAGATCAATTCGGTAGCAGCTTTGTTGAAAAGCACCCCACCCACCGAACAATAATTCGTATTATTCTCACCAACGGTAAAGGATGTAAGAGAGGTACAGCCACTGAACGCAAAACTTCCGATGTACATTACAGAATCTGGAATGGTAATGGAAGTAAGGGAATTACAGCCACTGAACGCATAACCTCCGATAGACTTTACAGAATCTGGGATGTTTATTGAAGTTAGAGCGGTACAGCCTTCGAACGCAGAGGCACTGATCTCTACAACAGAATCTGGAATGGTAATAACTGTAATGGATGTACAGCCACTGAACACACTACCATTGATGGATGTAATTGAATTAGGGATAGAAATGGAGGTAAGGGAGGTACAGCCTTCGAACGCATTCGATCCAATGCTGGTAACTGAATCGGGAATGGTAACAGACCCAAGAGAGGTACATCCGTAGAACGCATTATATTTGATGGTCGTAACTGAATTAGGGATGGTGAGAGAGTGTAGTGTGGAACAGTTATAGAACGCATAGTTCCCGATGGTTGTGACGGAATCAGGAACTACGTAGGTTGAGTTGGATCTACATGCTGGATATTGGATCAATGTGGTCTTTGCCTTATCGAATAGAACACCATCTAAAGAAGAATAATTGGTGTTTTTCTCATCGACCGCAATTGATGTTAAAGAAGTACAGCCACGGAATGCATCGGATCCGAGGGATGTGACCGAATCACCGATGGTCACTGAAATGAGGGAAGTACAATTAGAGTACGCATAGGGCCCGACGGTTGTAACTGAATCAGGTATGGTCATGGACGTAAGAGATGTACAGCCACTGAACGCAGAATACCCGATCTCTGTAACAGAATCAGAGATAGTAACGGAGTTGAGAGAGGTGCAACCATTGAACGCATTGTGTTTGATGGTCGTAACAGAATCATGGATAGTAAGGAACTGTAGAACAATACAGTTATAGAACGCGTATTCCCCAATGGTTGTGACAGACCTAGGAATCACATATGCTATGCCGGATTTACATGCTGGGTACAACATCAATGTGGTCATTGCCTTATCGAATAGAACACCGCTCACCGAACGATAGTTCATATTGTTCTCTCCAACGGTAATGGATGTGAGGAAGATACAGCCACAGAATGTGTTCGGTCCGATAGATGTGACCGAATCACCGATGGTCACGGAAGTGAGGTATGTGCAACCATTGAACGCATTGTCTCCAATAGATGTGACAGAATCAGGTATGGTTATAGATTCAAGAGAGGAACAACTATTGAATGCGGCCTGCCCGATGGAAGTGACAGAATCGGGGATGGTCAAGGAATCGAGCTTGGAACAATAAATGAATGCATCGCTTCCAATGGATGTGACGGAATCTGGAATGGTAATGGTAGTAAGGGAGTGGCAGTAAGCAAACACAGATCTTTCGATGATCGTAATGGAATCAGGGAGGGTCACGGTAGTAAGGGAAGAGCAGGAATTGAATGCAGATGTCCCGATCTCTGTAACAGAATCTGGGAGGGATATAGAAGTTAGATTAGAGCAGGAATCAAACGCATAATTTCCTATAGATATGACAGAATTGCCGAGGGTCACGGAGGAGAGTTTGGAACAGTCACCGAAAGCACGATTTCCGATGGATGTGACAGAATCGCCTATGTTCACAGATTTGATGGAAGTGCGGAACGAGTACCATGGCGGCGAACTGCCGGAGGAATAGTCGGTCATCGGTCCGGACCCAGTTATCGAAAGTACCCCTGTGGCGGGATCGAATTCATAAGAAACATCATCTCCGCATTTACCGGAATATTCGGAAGGATCCGCATTAGAAGATTCCATTTCCGACAATACAATGTAAGCCGACACACAGATCAGCGAGGTAACAACGATGAACGTTAATTTATTCATATTCCAAC
>CAVHHN010000178.1:0-2981 GCA_963635855.1 Faecalibacterium sp. CAG:74
GGAAGAAACAGACAACGTCCCCGTCCTCTTTGACGACTATGTACCCTCCGTTGGCATCCTCGATTCCGTTCCACGGTACCGACGGAACCATACCCAGTGCGAATGCGCATAGAACGGTTTTCATCTTGTAAACGTAATATCCGCTGTTGTCCATACCGAGCGGATCTTTTTCTTCCAGCACCTCGGCCGCATCGGAAAGTTTCTGTTCGTCCGTGGTGTAATGGATAAGAAGCATCTCGGCTATGATCCTCGGCATCAGGGAATCCACTTTCTGGAGGTTGCGCCTGAAACAGTCCGAATCCATGCCGGCGTATTCGAACGAACATCCGGCACCCAGAACCGCCCCGATCCTGTCTTTGATCTTGGTACGGGTGTCGATGGCGTTGACCTTGTCCATAAGGTCCCTGTCGCACCCGACGATCCTGAACGTGAAGTTCGTGGTTTTTCCCGCATTCAGAAGGGTCGGTTTGTTCCCTATATAACTCTTGATGGAGAATCCCTGGATCGGTGTCTGGTTGGTGTTGGTGTCGTGGATCTGGATAGTGATGTCCTTCTTCTCGGTGGAATTTGCTTTGATCTTGGTGCAATGGATGCGGCCCATGAATCCGCCGATCCTGTCGAGGAAAGACCTGTCTTTCGTGGTTCCGTTCCTCATGTTCTCGTAAAGCAGTGTGACCGTGTCCTCGAATTCCTTTTTGGGGACGGTCCTGACCTCTTTGTCGTTTATGAAAATGCGGACGCATTTGTCCTTTTCGGGCCTGTAGTCCTTGCGGTCCCCGTCCTCGTTGCGGAGGATGCGGATGATCGGAAGGAATGCGGATTGGTTCGGGTTCAGATGCCTGTCTGCGGTCTTTAGAATCCCTGCGTTAAGAAGGTAGCAGAACGTGTAGAACTCGCTCCATTCCCCTTTGTTGCCTGAAGTTTCGTTGTCTGATGTCATATAAGTTTCCCCTTTTTCGGTTCGGTATAGGCTGGGATCCCTTTCTCGTTGCATTCGAGAACCCTCCTTATCTCCTTGGCTATCGCCTCGATCACGTTCACCGTGACCGAATTACCCAGCTGTTTGTACAGGTGGGTGTCGGAAAGTATCAGTTTGTAATCGTCCGGGAATCCCTGGAGCCTTGCCCATTCCCTCGGTGTCATTTTGCGTATTCCCTGGCGGTTGACCTCGCCTTTGATGTGCGTTACGGGCGTGAAATCGGTAAGCCTGTCGTCGACGATAAGGTTCCTTTCCCTTCCCATGCCTCCGCACACTATCGCACTGGAAACGCCTTTGCGGTCTTTGATCTCGTATCCGAATCCGTGTCCTGCGGCCTCGTGTCTGGCACGGTGTTTTTTGAGAGTGTCAAGATACACGTCGGACAGATAGTATTTGACGGACACGGGGTCCTTTTCGACGATGTCGTCTATGCACTTGGTCGAATCGGTCGGTCCAGGGAAGTCGAACCTGCCTATACCCAGATCCTTGCGGAAACACACGATGTAGATGCGTTCCCTGTTCTGCGGAACCCCGAAGTCCCGGCTGTTGAGTATTTGGTAATGGACATCATAATCCAGCTGTCCGAAGGTGGTGGTGATGACATCGAAGGTCTTGCCGTGATCGTGGATGGTGAGGCCTTTGACGTTCTCGCAGAAAATAACCTGAGGCCTGTGCTTCTCGCAGATCTCGGCCACGTCTTTGAACAGGGTTCCCCTGCAGATTCCTTTGTAGTCGTCGTCGAACCCCATGTGCTTCCCCGCCATGGAGAATGCCTGGCAGGGAAACCCTGCCAGACAGATGTCGAAATCCGGAACGGCATCCTTGGTGGCATCGAGGGTTATGTCCCCGTGGATCTCCGCCGTTCCGTCCTCTCCTGCCGGAGTGGGGAAATTGGCCTTGTACGTCTTCTGGGCGAACGGGTCCCATTCGCTGACGAAGTCCGTGGAAATCCTGTCCCCGAACGCCCTTTCGAATCCCAAACGTATTCCGCCTATTCCGGCGAACAAATCTATCGATCTGTATTTTCCGCTCATTCCTTTTTCACCGCCTTCTCGATCTCATCCGCACAACGCTTGGTTTCCCTCTCGATCTCCTTCCCCCAGAAACGGAGGACGGTCCAACCCTCCTTTTCCAGCTCCGCATTGACCTCGGCATCCCTTTCCATGTTGCGTTCTATCTTCGCTACCCAGAACTGCCGGTTGGTCTTCAGCCGGTCTTTTCCGTTCTCCCAGTCGTAGCCGTGCCAGAACTCGGAATCGCAGAACACGGCCACTTTCTTCCCGATGAAAGCCAGATCGGGTTTTCCCGTGACGGTTTTGACGTTCTTTCTGTAGCGGATTCCCCTGCTCCAGAGTTCTTTTCTAAGTTTGACTTCGATCCCCGTGTCCCTGGCACGGATGCGTGACATGTTGTAGTGGATCTGTTCGGGGGTTTTCTTCACGGATGCCGGTATGCCGAACTCCGGTTTAAACCTACCGGTTTTGTTCCGTTGTGATTTTGTAATGATTCTTAATTACTTTTTAGAAATTTATAATCGAAACCGCCCGATTCGGATCCCTGGGCAGGCGTGAACGAGAATGTTTTGTTCTACGGGGTCCGGGACGACGGAACCGGAAGAAAGCTGGCCTACCAGCAGTACGATTTCTACCCGGTGGAGGACGGAGAGTATGATTGGGTTATGGACCGGTATCCTTCCACGGCGGTGGTGGATCCGGAGGAATACCGCCGGACCGGTTCGGACGCATTCGGATACGAAGGCCCTCTGGACCTGATCGACATGGACGAAAAACAGGCCCAAAAGAAGTATTTCTCCCTGCTTGAAGTGTCGGAGTATCTTCCCATCGATAAGATCGGCGACGATACGGAGGAAGGGAAGTATTGGATGCGTTACGACATTCCGCCTTATGCAAGAGGTTACCGTAACTGACCTTTCACGGATGCGGAAAGGGGCCGGGCACGCCCGGCCCCGCATCCGTCCTTTTTGTTCCCGTTCCGTGCGTAT
>CAVHHN010000179.1:0-2978 GCA_963635855.1 Faecalibacterium sp. CAG:74
CGCCATGGTATCAATGCAGAGATACCATCAAAGAGATCGATTTCTCTGAAGGGATCACGCATATCGGTTCGAATGCGTTCTATGAACAACAGAACCTAACTTCACTGGTGCTCCCTAATAGTTTAGATTCTCTGGGTCAGCACGCATTTTACAATATGAAATATCTTTCTTCACTGAGCATTCCCGTCACACTCGACAGCGTCGGTTCGACCAAATATCCTGCGTTCGATGGTTGTGTCAACATCAGAAACATGATATTTACTGGAACTGGAGACTGGTTTGAATACAATTATTTCGATTCCAAACCTTCATATTACGGGTATACGCCCTGGCAACTCAGCAAGACCTCTCTAAATACTGTTGAAATATCCAATGGCGTGAAATCTGTCGGAAAATTCGCATTTGAAGACTGCATCCGCCTCGCTAACGTCGACCTAGGTAAATCCATTAATTCCCTTGAAGATTATGCGTTCAAGGGTTGCACTTCCCTTTCATCCATCACCATCCCCGGGTCCGTCACATCCATTGGAAAGAATGTGTTCGGTACAACCATCTACGACGCCGATGGTAAAACCAAACTCGATCAAACTGTTGAAAACCTTGCATTTTCCACATTCAATAACCTTGGCGATAAATGGATCAAACATAACTCCACTGAGAAATCCGGTAAATGTGGAAAAAATATCACTTATAAATTGGATCTTATCACAGGAATTCTTACTATCAACGGTTTCGGACAGATGGACTCCTATTCAAGTGGCGATGCACCTTGGCTCTCCTTTAGAGAATACATCAGATTCCTCATTATCGGTGATGATGTGACCTCTATCGGAGCGTCCGCATTCGAAGGTTGGACATCACTGGCATCCGTCTCTCTCCCCGATTCTATCTTATCCATCGAAGATTCTGCGTTCAAAGGATGTTCGTCACTATCCTCTATAGACCTCCCTATTACCGTCACATCGGTTGGGGAATGTGCATTCATGGACTGCACTTCCCTGAAAAGTATGGTTCTCCCCCCATTACTGGCCTCTATCGGAAATAACGCATTCAGCAACTGTACTTCTCTGACCTCCATCAGTGTACCCGATCTTGTAAAAGAGATCGGACATGGTGTGTTCTGCAACTGCACCTCCCTCACATCTGCGACCCTACCTAAGTTCATCGGATCTATCGGTGACTTTGCATTCAGCGGGTGCACTTCCTTGGCCTCCATCGAACTCCCTGGTTCGCTGACAACTATCGGAGATTCTTCATTCCATGGATGTAACTCTTTGTCCTCGATCTCCTTCCCAGATTCTGTTAAATCCATCGGAAACTTAGCGTTCAAAGGCTGTACTTCATTCACATCCCTTACCATACCCGACTCCATCGAAACCATTGGGTCAAATGCGTTCGAAGGAAAATTCTATGATTCAGATGGTAAAAAGAAACTCGAACAGACATCTGCCGATCTGACAAGTTTCACCTTCAACAACATAGACGGTAAATGGATCAAACAGAATGAATTCGGTAAATGTAGTGATGGCACCACATATGAATTCGAGTTCTCTACAGGAACTCTTACCATCAACGGTACCGGACAAATGAGGTTATACTCCAGCGGCGGTACGCCTTGGTATACCCACAAAGATTCGATCACAGCTGTCATTATCGGTGACGAGGTCACCTCGATCGGAGACTTTGCATTCGAAGGTTGTACCTTCCTTACCACCGTCAACTTCGGCAGATCGGTCGGTTCTATCGGTTCCTGCGTGTTCAAAGATTGCCCTTCACTCGCTTCATTCGAGGTTTCTGCTGAAAACGAGATATACAGTTCTGTGGATGGTGTACTTTTCAACAACGCCATGACGGCTTTGATACAGTACCCCACAGCTAAAGTAGACCCTTCCTATGAGATTCCCACATCTATTACGTTTATTGCCTCATCTGCATTCAAGGATTGCGTTTTCCTCAGATCCATTACCATCCCCGATTCCGTCACATCCTTAGGAAATCATGCGTTCGATATGACATTCTATGATGTCGATGGGAAAGAACTCCAACAGAGGGCTATAGTTCTGGCCGGTTACACCTTCAACTACGTTGACGGTTAAATGGATCAAACCGGCATCTATCGGGGAATCTGGTGAATGTGGAGAAGATGCCTCATACAATTGGATCTCTCCACAGGAACCATTGCCATCAGCGATTCTAGGCCAATGTAAGATATCTCAATGATACCACGCCATCGACAAAGGTCCCATCGGATTGACATCCCAACCTATTACGTCAACCCGTGCTTATACATTCAGGGATTGCTCATACTAACCACAGGGACAATCCCTGAAAAGGTCTACATATTCCGAACATTCTCGGATCGTTCTTATACAAGATGTCAAGATCGGAGTTGGACCACATATATCAGATCATTTAGCCCAATTCGTTTTTGATTTGATCGACATGGGCCCCGGCCCCATTGAAATCATACTGTCACATCTGATCTACTTTCAATCTGATCGAATTCGAAACAGTGAATGTAGCTACAGTATGCAGAGCATATTTCTCTCTGTTGTTATCATGCCAGATCACATTTGAGAACAAGTGGCCTAGTTGATCATAGACAGGTCTCTTCGAGAAGTACCGTGGATGTTTTTGCTTTGAAAGCGATACCGTAGAGTAGGGTCTTTCCTTTCAGGCCTCTGCAATAATCTTTCTTTTGGATCTGTTCCAATGCTTCATGTGCCAGACTGTCTACGACAGCTTCGCTGTCGTCTGAATTTGCTTTCTTGAGTTCGACCACGATGTTCGGATATTTGGGGAATTTGCTTTTCATAAGGATATCATGTCTTCCCTCTCCGGATTCGCGATCGATGGAAATTTCATATAATCCTTCCCGACTGAAAACAATGGCGGCAAGAATAACATGGTAGTTAGCTTCATTAGCTAGCAATAAGGAAGAGAACTTGGCATAGTGTTCATCCAATTCCTTTTTGATC
>CAVHHN010000180.1:0-2961 GCA_963635855.1 Faecalibacterium sp. CAG:74
GGTATGCGGTGCCCGGTGAGTAAACGGTGTTCCCGATCTTCCATCCGGTAAGGACGGATCCCGATTTGGTCGGTTCGGCGGTCAGATTCACCGAAGAAGTTCCGCTGTAGGAATCCCAGACGACGCTCGGCGATTGGGAACATCCCCCGTCGCTGTCGTAGGAAACCACATGGGCATATGTACTTCCGTAGCTTTTGGAAACCACGAAGGTTATGGTACCGTAGGGAACGTTCTGGTGGACCGCATTGACGGTGAATGTACCTTCTTTGAGGAAAACTCCGCTGACGTTCCTGTCGGTATCGTTCTGGGTGTTGTAATCCGTGCAGACCAGACCGCAGGTCGAATCGTCGAGAACCAGCCTCATCGCAGTGTTTGCGGTGCCGGCATAGGTTATGTCGACGGAGGTACCGATGACGGCATACACCGTCTCCCCGTTGAGTTCGGCGAACTTCTGGGTGACTGATTTTTCCCCCCATTGGGCGGTTGCGGTCACGGATCCGTCCGCGGGAACGGATACGGTATCGCCGGGTCTGTAAAGCGTTCCGTCCACGAGCCAACCGAGGAACGGACTGTCCGATAAAACCGGTGAGGATGCCAGGGTGACCGGGGATGCATCGGAGTAATCGGTCACAACGGTATCCGGAAGTTCGGAACCTCCGTTGCTGTCATAGGTCACGGTGTGGGCATGGGGGTCACCGGCATGGATGTTGATGATGTATTCCTGTCCATATGCCTGGACCCCGTCGCCCCTGTCGTACTGGAAAATGATATAGAGATGGTAGGTTCCGGGTTCCAAATCGGTTGCTACGAAATTTTGGAAGTTCTTTATTTCATAGCCACTGTAGATAGGATTCTTCGGGTCCGAATCGTCGTACAGAGAAATGGCCACGACATTCAATACAAACATAGTCCCGCTTCCCGGCAGTTCGACATAGTCCTGGGTACTGAGATCGTAATCGACTTCGATGGGATCGGAGTAATTGGTGCCTACGGTCCCCGGATCGGAACCCATGGCCGCGAATGCGACACCGACAATAAGCAGTGCCGCCAACACGGATGCGCACTTTACCGGATTCATAGGAATCCCCCGACGAAACCGAATATATCCAGTGCACCGTAGACCAATACCGCGACCCCTGCCACGAGAATGACCGGATGGAACCTGATGCCTGCTATGACGAGGATCAGACCGAGGATGCATATCGCAACCGTCGTAACCGATGTTCCGAAAACGGTTTTGGCCGTGGATTTCGAAAAGACGGTCATTCCGTCGGTGAGAACGGTATCCTTACCGAGGGATACGGTGCAGTCCTTATCGGAATACCATCCGGAAAATTCGTATCCTTTTTTCTCGGGAACGGTGAGATCGGAAACCTTGGTTCCGTTATCGACGGTAAGTACTTTTCCGTCGACGGTGACGGTGATCTTCGCAGGGTTCCATTTGGCGTAAAGAACCATTCCGTCGGTGAGAACCGTATCATTGTCCACGGAAACGGAACATTCCGTATCTGAGAACCAGCCTGCGAAGACGAAACCTTCCTTTGCCGGGATTCCGATGACGGGTACTTTGCTTCCCTCGTAAACGACGATCTGCTTCCCTTCCGCGGTCACGGTGACCTTGTTCGGATCCCATTTGGCGTAAAGAACCATTCCGTCGGTGAGAACCGTATCTTTATCGACGGAAACGGAACATTCCGCATCGGAGAACCAGCCTGCGAACGTGTGTCTTTCCTTTTCGGGGATCTCCAGATCGGAAACCCTGCTTCCCCCGGTCAGAGTGAAGCTTTTTCCGTCTGCTGTAACGGTAATGTAGACTATCTCGGTCCATCCTGCGTAGAGGGTCATGGGTTTTTCGACGGGAAGTGACCAATCGTATGTTTCGGTGCAGTCTTCGTCGGTGAACCATCCGTCGAACGTGTAACCCGATCTGACTGGATCGGCCGGTCTGGTAGCGGGTGTGTAGGTAGAACCGTTCTCCACTGTTATGGGATCCACTTCGGACCCTTCGTTGGAATCGAATGTGACCGTAGGGTATCCCAGGATCTCAACCGTATAAACGGTCCTGTGCCAGGCACCGGCAACCGCCCTGAACTCGGCCTTGGAGAAATCGTCCTCGGACGGTTTGGTGATGTCGGATGCCACATCGGAGGTCAGTCCCCCGTCGTATCCGGTGTCGTCGTAGTTGGTATGGCCTTCATCTATTTCGGTGCCGTATCCGACCGTTTGGTTGGGTGCGATGTATCCCCTGGGATTCATGACGACCATGGTCACGGTATAGATACCCGGTTCGGAATAGGTGTGGGTGGTCTCGAAAAGACTTCCCCCGTTTTCGATAAGCGATCTTTCGTATTCTTCCAGGCCTGCCTTCTGTTCGTCGGTGAGGGTGTCCGCATCCTGCATCTGGTAGTAGATCCATCTTCCGTCGAGGACGGTTCCGTCCCCGAAATCCCATGCAATGTATTCGATCGATCCCCAGTCCTCGGAAGTCACGGTGAGCTTCGGTGTGTATCTGTAGACGGACAGATCGGGGGTGGCGGAGGGCGTGCCCTCCGCCTCGGAACCGTCCGTCAGGACAGGTACCGAAGCCAGAACCATTGCGATGACCAAAACCATCGCAGATAAAATTCCGGCCGTTGTTTTCAATCGGTTCACTCTCCGAGGAGTCCTGCGCTTGGATCGTTGGAGAACACGAGATTGCCGACGACGGTGACGGTGATCGTACCGGTGGCGGTGTTGGTCGCATTGTTTGGATCCTTTGCGGTCACGGTTATGGTATATGTGCCGGCGGAGGAGATGGCGGTTCCGACGGCGATCTTTCCGTCGGAAGAGACGGATATGTTGGAAGAAGTGATTTTTTCCCCATAGGCAGCCGTGAACGTTGCTCCCGAAATGTTCGATGTCAGGGGGTTGGTGCTGATCTCGACGACGGCATTGGTGACGGTGGTGTACACGTTGCTGCCG
>CAVHHN010000181.1:0-2890 GCA_963635855.1 Faecalibacterium sp. CAG:74
CCCCTAGACCATGAGTCCGTATGGTGACCAAAGGCCTTTCCATATAATGATTTTACTATGACCTACGAGACGTGTGATATTCGGTTGTTCGGAGTCGGATATCGACCAGTACAGTTAGGGTCGGTAACGCATATCACTGTGCCTGTGACACACTGACCACATCTAAATTCGTAAGGATTTGTGGTTACAACATCAATTTAGGCTCGCTACAACATTTTTTGATGGATTTTACGCATAGCTTTATAATTAATAAAATGATTAATAATCTTAGTACTATTTGCTCATGGTCGTATCCGTTCGACTGTGAAAATGGGGGAGCGCACATGAAGAGTTTACTGATACCGATTATAGCACTGGTCGCTTTATCTGCGTTTGTTATTGCAGCAGTTCCGGGGGAGCACGATAAATCCGTTGTTTCCGACGGTTGCTCCGAGGAGGTCTCTTGGAGTTTTGATCCCGATACTGGCACATTGACCATAAGCGGAAATGGAAACATGGAGGATTACTCTTACACACAGGCCCCATGGATCGATTACAGATCGTCCATCAGGTCGGTCGTGATAGGGGATTCGGTGACATCGGTAGGCGCATACGCATTCTGTGAATGTACTGCATTATCCACAGTGATCATCGGAGATTCTGTACGTACGATAGGGATCGATGCGTTCTATGAGTGTGGCTCTCTCACCACCATAACATTTGGTACATCTCTCGAGAGTATCGGAAATATTGCGTTCTCTGGATGTACCTCCCTTGCTTCTGTGACCCTTCCCGATTCCGTTACCTCGATAGGACATTCGGCATTCTCTGGATGTACCTCCCTTGCTTCTATCTATCTTGGGACGTCCTTACAGAACATCATGTTCCTTGCATTCGCTGATTGTACGTCTTTGGCCAGCATCTGCATTCCCGATATGACCTCTGAGATCGGAGAGAATGCATTCAAGAACTGTACCGGATTGAAGGAACTAACCATCTCTGCAAGTGTGAACTGCGTTCGTTCCAATGACTATCCTGCATTCGCTGGATGTGTGAATATTGAAAAGGTATCTTTCCTCGCAGGGAACGGATATTGGTTTGAATATGGTACCGACGGTTCCAGCCCATCCTCCTATATCTACACACCCTGGCAATTCAGTAGGTCCAGTCTGAACACGGTCATTATTCCAGATGGTGTTCGGACCCTCGGAGCCGGCGCATTTTCCGGTTGTGGAGCTTTGAAGGAACTCTCCGTTCCGGTAAGTCTCGACTGTGTCGTATCCAATGATCTCCCCGCATTCTCTGGTTGCGGAAGCATCGAGAAGATCTCCTTCACCGTTGGAACCGGATCTTGGTTCTCGTATAGTTCTGCCACTTACCAGCCCTCATATTATGGATACACCCCTTGGACACTCAATAAGTATCATCTGAGTGCCGTCGACATCGCTGACGGCGTGAAATCCATCGGCGAATATGCATTCGACGGTTGCGTTGTTTTGGAATCGATCACTCTTCCCGAATCTGTCGAATTCATCGGAAATTATGCTTTCTATGAGTGCACATCTCTTGTCTCAGTGAATATTCCGAAATCGGTCACGATGATCAGCGACCATCTGTTCGAATTTTGTTATGCCCTATCTTCTCTTACTCTTCCCGAAGATATCATCTACATCGGCAAATATGCATTCGATGAATGCAGGTCCCTACCGTCACTAAATCTTGGGAACTCCATTGATACGATCGCGGATGCCGCCTTCATGGGATGTTCATCTTTTACGTCAATGACCATTCCGGATTCGGTCACATCTCTCGGAAATAAAGTGTTCTTCGGCTGTACTTCCCTCGCTGAGATCACCATAGGTCGGTCTGTTGAAGATATAGGTTGTTATGCATTCTTCCAATGCAGATCACTCCTCCATGTGACCATTCCCGAGGTAGTCAGATCGATCGGAGACAATGCTTTCGAGAACTGTTCTTCCCTTACCTCCGTGGACATCGATCGTCTGACCACTTCGATCGGAAAATTGGCATTTGCGAACTGTACTTCCCTCAAGGCCCTGACCCTCAATCCTGAATCGACCTGTTCGATCGGAGATTATGCGTTCTACTGTTGTTCTTCCCTTACCGAAGTGACCCTTGGATCGGGTGTCAGCACGATCGGTGAGAATGCTTTTACCCAATGTCCTATCGAGCGTGTAGCTTTTTGTGGAAAGCTGACCTTCATTGCTAAGAATGCATTCGGGATAATATCATTCTGGAACAATGACTTTAAACAACTGGATATCGACGCAGAAGTTCTTTCCAAACACGTCTTCTCCGGCCATGATTATCATCTCGTAATAGAGTGATATCCGGAACCTTTTCTTGTGGGGGCAGCCCCTCCACAAACCATTTAATGTTTTCAGTAACGGCGGCCCCATTGAAATCATGCAGTCAACATCCAACCTATTTCGTTCTGAGCGAATTCGAAACGTTGAACGCTACCTCAGTAAGCTGCGCACAGTTCTTCTGCTGTGGTCTAACCTTCCGCTGATTGTAATTGCTCAGAAATCTCCCAGGTATCCAAAAGAATTTAATTTGAAGAATGAAAAGCTGACCTCAAGACCAGGCATTGAGATTTGGTTTCAAGGAGGCCTTCTTTCTAAAACATTTAAAGGTGACAAATAACGTCTTCTTTATAGTCCTTAACACAATATACCAAGTATGGCTGAGGGAGAGCAGAAACTGAAGATTCCGAAAGGGCTTGAAGATTTCAAAGAAGTTCGTGAGATGGGATATTATTTCGTCGATAAATCCGAACTCATTTCAGATATTCTTCAGGATGGAAGCAAGGTATTTCTTTTCACAAGACCCAGGCGTTTCGGTAAATCCCTCAATCTCTCCATGCTTGATGCATTCTTCAATCTGAAAT
>CAVHHN010000182.1:0-2845 GCA_963635855.1 Faecalibacterium sp. CAG:74
CTGCCTATCCAGTATCAAATTCTTGGTATCAGAACACCCCCTGGTATCAAAGCAGAGATATCCTTAAGGTGATCAATTTCGCTGATGGCGTCAAAGGGATCGGATCGGATGCGTTCCGCGAACTGAACCTATCTTCTATTGTGCTCCCGGATTCTGTAGTACACCTTGGAAACCATTGCTTCTTCAATTGCACAAAACTGACCGATCTGACCATTCCTATAAGTTTGAACCCATATGGCAGTGAAGAAAAATATCCCTCATTTCATGGCTGTATGGCAGTTCAAAAGGTGTCCTTCACCAAAGGAAACGGAATACCCTTTGATTACTGTGGATGGATGCATAATAGTTCCGACAACGCAAATCTAGCTCCCTGGAACATGAATTCAGCAATTGAGAAAACCATCATTATCGCTGACGACATTACGGTTACAGGAGATTTTATGTTCGAGGGGTGCAATATTAAAGAAGTCACCGTTCCGATCAGCATGTTAGCTATGAACTATAATGCATTTTGTCCACCATATAATAACCTAACAGATGTTACGATTACACAAGGTACTGGAGTTGGTGAGGATTTTTATAGTAAGAATGGCACGCATGCAAATTTTCCCTGGTCTGAGGCACCGAATCTTAAGACAGTTACAGTCGAAGAAGGTGTCACCTACATTGGAACAGAAATGTTCTATTCATGCAGTATGCAAAATCTCATTCTCCCGAATTCACTTACTTCTTTCGGATATACCGCGTTTCAAAAATGTACAATCAAAAATCTGACCATTCCGATAAGCGTTAATGCAACATGGTTTGACGAGCACCCTGCATTTACAAAAGTGTCAGGGATAGAGAAGATAAATTTCACCCCTGGTTCTGGATACGGGTTCGATTATGCAGCATACGAAGTAAGCAACTGCTGGTATCATCACACACCCTGGTATCAGTGCAGGGGTACGCTCAAGGAAATCAATTTTGCGGAGGGAATCAAACACATCGGTTCGGATGCTTTCCGCGAACTTCATTTAACATCCATTGTAATTCCCAATAGCGTGGAATCCCTCGGATGTCATGCATTCTATAATATCTCCGATCTGTCCTCATTATCTGTTCCGATCACCCTCGACTGCGTTGCGTCGAATCAATATCCTGCATTCCAAGGTTGTGTCAACATCGAAAAGATGACGTTTACTGGATCCGGTAATTGGTTTGGATACGGTGATTCCGATTCACAACCCTCTTGTTATTGGTATGCACCCTGGCACTTAAGCAATAGTGTTCCAAAGACAGTAGGTCTGTCCAACGGCGTACCATATATCGCCAATCACGTTTTTGAAGGCAGCACTTCCCTAAAGTCCATCATAATTTCAGATTCCGTCAAAACCATTGATTCATCTGCATTTGCGGAATGTACCAATCTCACCACCATCATCCTTGGCAGTTCTGTCGAATCCATCGGAGAGGGTGCATTCTCTGGTTGCACATCCCTCACTTCATTTGCTGTTTCCGACGATAACCACGCCTATACTTCGATCGATGATGTTCTTTATAGCAACGATAAAACCACCTTGATCCATTACCCAACGGGCAAATCAGGAACATCTTTTGAGACACCTGCTTCTGTTAAGGTTATCAGATCCTATGCATTCTCTGGTTGCACATCCCTCACCTCCATTACCATCTCTGATTCTGTTGTGACCATCGAAGATGGTGCATTTGACATAACTTTCTATGACATCGATGGTGTAAAGAAATTCGAACCTACTGCTGAAATACTGGCCGGTTCCACCTTTGATGACGTTGAGGGTAAATGGGTCAAACAGAAGGAATTTGGTAAATGCGGAGATAACGTCACCTATGAATTGGATTTCACCACAGGAACTCTCATGATTTGTGGAACTGGAGTGATGAACAATTTTTCCTTTAGCATGCCACCATGGTACACATATAGAGATTCCATCCTCTCGATCAATATCGGGGGCTCAGTTTCCTCAATTGGGAACTATGCGCTCGCTAATTGTGCCTCTCTTGCAACAGTGACCTTCTCTAATTCAGTTTCATCTATCGGTATATGGGCGTTTAATGGCTGTATTTCTTTGACCTCTGTTACTCTCCCTGATTCTGTCACATCAATTGGTGCATTTGCATTCTGTAACTGTTCCTCTCTTACCACAGTGATTATTCCTAGTTCTGTTATATCAATTGGGGATTACGCATTCTATGGTTGCATGTCTCTTAATTCAGTGAATGTTCCCAATTCCGTCACATCCATTGGGGATCATGTATTTGACGGAAAATTTTTCAATACCGATATTGAAACCGAATTTGCTCTAACAGTTCAGAACCTGGCTGTTTTCAAGTTTAATAAAATTAGTCAAGCAGAGTTCTGACTCATCCACTTCTAATACAGTGTGTAACAAATCGTCGAGGTCATCTTTTCATTACCATTTTTGTGTTCATTGCTTTACCAGCTACAGTGTGGTTGTGAAGTACTATTGAAATCATTTTAAGGAGTTCAAATTCTAGCACTATACATTAATGGCGATATATAACCATAAATTCAGGATTGATAAATTTTTGGGGTAGGTGACCACGGAGTTGGTGTCTGCCCCATGACATTTTGACAAGTATCTCGATCGACCCCCGGAGAGTGTAGGGGACGTGTTCGGAGAACGGGCCCGGAGGCCCTATGGGGCGGTTCTCGGCCCCCTACTGGGGCCGGAATGGGGAGCACAGGGGCCTGAGGGTGGAGGCGTAAGGCTTCCAATGACGCTGCGGACCGACGGGATCGGCCGTAGTGCGATAGCTACCGCTGGAGAAGGGAAGGGTCCCGAGGGACCGGAGAAGCCCACCT
>CAVHHN010000183.1:0-2816 GCA_963635855.1 Faecalibacterium sp. CAG:74
ATCCATTTACCATCGATCTTCTCGAATGTCGATCCTGCTATTTGTGAGATCACTGATAGAAGATCCCGTCGAAAGCACCAGATTCAATGGTTTCAACTAGCCTGGGATAGTGATAGATGTAAGGGGAGTGCAACCTGTGGATGCGGATGTTCCGATAGTTGCGATGGAATCGGGGATGGCGATAGACCCAATGGAAGTGATGCCTTTGAACGGAATTTCCTCAGGTGTTAAAAATTATAGTTCAAGATAGGAACCAGGAAGGAGATCGGAATAGGGGATCCGAACTTTAAAGCGTTCGACGGAGGGCATTATTGATGAGTGCCCTGGGGTGAGGTCTACTCGAGAGGCCCATTCGAACAGAAAGGGCGTCGATTTTCTTATGCTTGATCTTCGTTGGTTTTCTCGAGTTCAGCAATAAATTTCTTAGCATCACAGATTAGATTCGAATCAAGTTGTAATTCATTCTCGTCTGCAGTTCCAAGACGTGCACATGCAGTTGCCATCAGGACCGCGTAGTAATGAAATGTCATGGCGTTGGAGCTCATACATAAATAATAAACTAATTAGTTTTAAACCTATGTACCAAACAGGTCTCTTTTTTGTAGTTATAACTATATTATGTGACACGATAATTTATATTGTTTAATATATACTCCCTACTCGGAATTTTAAATAGTCCGCGGTCGTCGTGGGCAGTTTTAATTTTCTTCCCAAAGTGAATGAAATGACACAAAGCAGATTTGAGGATCTAGGTATCTCGGAAGACGTTCTGAGAGCCGTCAGATCCCTCGGATGGACGGAGCCCACCCCGGTGCAGGCAGCCGCTATCCCGGTAGGTCTGGGGGGAAACGATCTCCTCGCCCAGGCACAGACCGGGACCGGAAAGACTGGGGCATACGGCTCGATCATCCTGAACAGGACCAAGTCGGGATCCAGCGACCCGACTTCACTGGTTCTCGTGCCTACTAGGGAGCTCGCTTCGCAGGTTTCTGAGGAATTATCAAAACTCTCGGAATATAGCGGGCATGTCTGCATCCCTATCTACGGCGGAGTAAATATCGAGAATCAGGAAAAACAGCTTAAGAAAGGAGTGGACATTGTTGTTGCAACTCCCGGAAGACTCAAAGATCTGATCGAAAGAAAAATGATCGACCTCTCATCGGTGACCCTTGTGGTCTTGGACGAGGCCGACCGTATGCTTGATATGGGTTTCGTACCGAGTGTGAATATGATCCTTTCCAGAGTCCCCAAAGACAGACAAAGCATGATGTTCTCGGCCACGTTGCCAGAGGATATCAGGAAATTGGCGGTCAAACACATGATCGACCATAAAGAAGTCCTTGTTTCAAAGGACGAGCTTACTCTAGATCTTACCGAACAATACTTTATGATGACGTCCCGCGAATCCAAAAGGGATGAGCTTGTGCATCTGCTCGAGGAGGACTATGAAAAGATCATGGTCTTCTGTCGTACCAAGCATAAGGTCGATTATCTGTCCCGTAAACTGAAAAGGATGGACCACAAGGCCGAGGGACTTCACGGAGACGTGTCTCAGAACAAGAGGGCCAGGGTCCTGAAGGAATTTTCAGACGGGTCTCTAAGGGTTCTTATCACCAGTGATGTCGCCTCCAGAGGACTCGATATCGACGGTGTCGACCTTGTTGTCAATTATGACATACCTGTAGATGCCGAGACCTATGTACATAGGATCGGCAGGACCGGAAGGGCAGGCAATACTGGGGTGGCCATCACTTTTGTCAATGAAGAGGATGTCAAGGCCCTTCATTCGATCGAGAAAGTGGTTTCGAAGAAGCTCATCGAGCTTCCTCCGACCGTAGACCCAGAAGAGGTAAAGGCCAGGGCCGAATCAGCACAGATGGCGACACCTAAGCCAAGGAAAGATCGCAAAGAGAGATCTGTCGAGTCGGAAACGAAGAAACGTTCCACCAAGAAACAGAATTCATCCAAAGGTGATTCTGAACAGGCATCTGTTCGTTCGGAACGTACTCTGGGCGGAAAACTCGACAAAGGTAGGAAGACCGTTTCCGAACCCAAGGTTGATGCAGATACTCGTCAGAAGAGGGCTAAAGACTCGGCTAAAAAGTCCCGTGAAGAACAGTCTTCATCCAAAAGACCTGAAAAACATAAGAATAGCGATTCCGAAAAAGAAGGTTCCGCACAACAGGTGGCATCACCCCCAAGATATGTTCCTCTCGGAGTCCCCAAGAATCCGCGGCCCCTCCATTCATATGTAGGTATTGTCCGCGCAGCTCCTCCGAAGAAGGATAGGTCATTCGATCGTCTTGAAATCAATGTCGGTGCCGTTGATGGTCTTGATACCGACACTTTGAAGAAATTTATAATCAAGACTGCTGGAATTGGAGATAGGGACATCGGCAATATCCATATTACCGATAATAAATCCAGGGTTCAGGTTATGAGATACAGGTCTCAGGAAGTTGTTGACGAACTTTTCGGTCAGGTCATCAACGGAAAACGTGTGTCAGTATCTAATCTGAGCGATAAACACTGAAAAATGCAATCTTACCAGGGGGACGCCCCTGGTCAGGATAAAATTAGTTTTTTTATGGGGTGATTTTTATAATCAGGAGGCAATGTACGAAGTATGGCCGAGGGAGAACAGAACCTGAAGATTCCGATCGGATTGGACAATTTCATAAAGGTTCGTGAAGGTGGATACTACTTCGTAGATAAATCCGAACTTATATCAGATATTCTTCAGGATGGATGCAAAGTATTTATTTTCACAAGACCCAGACGTTTCGGTAAATCCCTCAATCTCTCCATGCTTGATG
>CAVHHN010000184.1:0-2794 GCA_963635855.1 Faecalibacterium sp. CAG:74
TCCCAAACGGTATCAAATCCATCAGCAATTATGCATTCTATGAATGTACGATCCCTATCACCTTGTCTTCCGATAACATTGTTGAATCGATCGGAGGCTATGCGTTCTATGGATGTACCGGGCTCGTCAATTTGACCCTTAATAAAATCAGTTCGATTAGAGAATCTGCGTTCGAAGGTTGTACCAATCTTAAAAATGTGAGTATTTTAGACGTCGATACTTCTACTAAAACTCCCCTTGAAAATTTTGCATTCAAAGATTGCACCAATTTGACACAACTGACCATCCCTACAAACCTAAATTGTGTCGGGTACAATAAATTCCCTGCCTTTTCCGGATGTGAGAAGATCAACTGCATCACATTTGTCAAAGGAAATGGAACATGGTTTGAATATGGGACAAGCAGCGCCCAAGTTTGGTATTATGGATATGCGCCATGGTTTCTTACAGAAGTCTCTGACCTGAAGATAATCATATCAGATGAGGTGGAGTCTGTCGGGCCATCTGCATTTAAAGATTGCACCAAGATAACTGCCGTGAAGATCAATCCTGGTTCGACTAAGACCATCAGTGAATACGCATTCAGAGGTTGTACTTCACTTACTTCCCTGGACCTTGGTCTTGTCAACACTCTTGAAAAGTATGCATTTGAGGGTTGTACCGGTCTTGAATCCATGGCCGTTTCTGATTCTGTCACAACCATCGGGGATCATGTGTTTGAAGGTTGTACTGATCTTAATACCGTGACTTTCGGTGATAATGTTGAAACGATCGGAGAGTCGGCGTTCTACGGTTGTACCAATCTTGATAAAATTATAATTACAGACAATGTTCAATCGATAGGAGATTTTGCGTTCAAAGATTGTTCTAAGATCACTACAGTAAGCCTCGGTAAATCCGTCAACGAAATCGGAAAATCTGTGTTCACTGGCTGCACGCTCCTTAATTCAATCGAGGTCAATTCGGAAAATACTACCTATTGTGCGGTTAATGGTGTGCTTTTCAAGGACAATTCGTCTCTGATTTTGTATCCATCATGCAAATCAGAATCCTCTTATGAGATCACCGATAACATCCATACAATAGCGCCGTATGCGTTCTATGGTTGTACCGCTCTGACCACTATTACAATTCCGGATACGGTCACCTCTCTCGGAGAATATGCATTCTATGGCTGTGTTGGTTTGAAGAAGCTTTCTATTCCTGCACATCTCGACAGTGTTTATTCTAATGATTACCCTGCTTTTGAAGGTTGTACTAACATTAGTGAGTTCGAATTCACAGGTACTGGAAAATGGTATGAGTACAGCGATATAAACTCTGAATCTTCAATTTGGAAATTCACTCCGTGGCACCTTAGTAAAAATGTTTTGACCAAGGTCACGATATCTGACGAAGTCAAATCTATTTGTGCTAGGGCATTTTTTACTTGTGATAAACTTGAAACATTGAATATTGGTAAAGCTGTCAGCTCTATTGGAAATCTTGCGTTCAGTGGTTGCCACCATCTCAAGTCTGTGACCCTTCCAGAGGATCTTAAATCGATCGGTGACGACGCCTTCAGTCACTGTTACGCACTTACATCTGTGAAAATTCCCAGCAAGGTCACATCGATCGGTAAAGAAGCATTTAGGTTTTGTAATGCCCTCGAATCTGTAACTCTCTGTGACCAGCTCGAATTCATCGGTGAAGCTGCATTCAACCACTGTGAGGCACTCACAGAAATAATCATTCCAGATTCGGTTACTTCTATCGGAGATTTTGCATTTGCCGATTGTTGGAAGCTTTCTTCAGTTACTATTGGTAATAAGATTACTTCCATCAGCAGTGATATGTTTTTCAAATGTACCTCCCTTCTTACAATTTCCCTTAGTAAAGATATAATCTCTATCGGAGAGAATGCGTTCAAAGATTGTACCAAACTATCTTCCATTCTCGTCGACGAGGAAAATAGTTCATATTGTTCGATTGATGGTGTTTTATTCAACAAGAAAAAGACCATTTTGATACAGTATCCTCTAGGTAAAACCGATACCTCCTACACCATTCCGAATTTTGTAGAATCTATTGGAGAAAATGCGTTCTACGATTGTACCTCTATTATTTCCCTTACTATCCCAGGTACCGTTAAATCGATCGGGGGCACTGCGTTTTATAATTGCACCAGTCTGAAGGAGCTTATTCTTCCGGCAGACCTCAACAGTTTCGGGTCTAGTAAAGAGGATCCAAGTTTCTTTGGTTGTGTCAATATTGAAAAGATCACATTTACTGGAACCGGGGACTGGTACAGATATAGCTCTTCAGACTTAGAATATCTGCCATGGCAACAAAGTCGTTCTGCTTTGACAACTGTCATCATTGTCGATGGTGTAAAATCAATCGGAGAATCCGCATTCAATGGATGTAACAAGCTCACTTCTGTTACCATTCCCAATTCGGTCACAACTCTAGGTAAATCAGCGTTCAGCGGTTGCACCGAAATGAAAGAACTCACTGTTCCAGCAACTCTCGATTGTGTCGGTTCCGTTGAATCGGCCGCATTCTCTGGTTGCGATAAAATAGAAAAGATCACCTTCACTGGAACAGGAAATTGGTGTAATTACGATTCATCTAAATGTGAATACACGCCCTGGCAACTCAGTAGGTCTGCGCTGACCACGATTATTATTTCCGATGGCGTAAAATCGATCGGGGATTCTGCATTCAATGGATGTAACAAGCTCACTTCTGTTACCATTTCCAATTCGGTCACAACTCTAGGTAAATCAGCGTTCAGCGGTTGCACCGAAATGAA
>CAVHHN010000185.1:0-2790 GCA_963635855.1 Faecalibacterium sp. CAG:74
TTCTTGCTGTTGCGGGATATTTGAATGCGATTCCCACGGGCAAAAAACACATTTTGTCGATCCCAAACCGTGAAATGTTCAATGTCTTCTACCACCATATTGTGGAACATTCCTTTGAAGGTGAATTTCCATATAGTGATCTGCTTGATGCTTTGGAAGCGGGTGACACTTCAACGATCAAACAGGAATTGGACACCCACTATGCCAAGTTCTCTTCATTATTGTTGGCTGACGAAGCCAATTATCATGTCATCTTTGCCGCCATTGTTTTCAGCCGTGAAGGAAGATACGAGGTCTCCATCGACCGCGAATCCGGTGATGGAAGACATGATATTCTCATGAAAAGCAAATTCCCCATGTATCCGAACATTGTGGTCGAGATAAAGAAGGCAAATTCCGAAGACAACGAAACCACCGTTGATAATCTGGCACATGAAGCATTGGAACAGATCCACAAGAAAGATTACTGCAGGGGCTTGAAAGGAAAGACCTTACTGTACGGCATCGCATTCAAAGCAAAAACATCCACGGTCCTTCTAGAAAAGACAACCCAATAACCTATTTGTTCAATCACCTTCTGTATGGTATTTCCGTCAGCAATTTGTCACGGGTCAGTTGCATTTACTTCTTAAATGCGGTCAATGTTGCAACGCTTGTTACGTTGTAAATCACCTTACGTTACCCTGAAATTAAACACTACATGGCCCCAGATCTGAATCTGCTTTGATTTGGGGTCACATTTTCTTCATTTTTGCCGATAATCCCCATATTTTACTCTGTCTGACAGATGACCCTATAGGATTCTTTATAACTAGGTAGTGTTTACACAACACTACTAAGGGATATGGGATGGCGTTCATCAGATTGCAGAATATCAAACGGGATGACAAGGGCAACATAGTTTCGGGGTCGGCATCCATAATTGATGTCGAATATGTCACCCCGACGGAAAATAGGTCCAAAGGACACTCAAAACAGACCGTTCGCGAAAATATAGGTCGCCCTTTATATATTTCAGAGGACAAGAAATCTGGGATCTTCCTTTCCCCCATACGCGGAATAGTGTCATACGATGTCACGAACGATACTTTTGAAAACGTCGACGAGGACGATCCCCGTATCCGTGATACGGGGTTGTTCGTCCCTCCGCCGGTACATACCGAATTCGGTACGGGATACCTGTTCATGCATTTTCTCGAATTTAACGGACTTGGGAGTGTTCTGAGAACCGTTTTTCCCAAAGATACGGACTATCAGAGGTGTCTGACCCACATCTACCATACCGTTACGAAGAACGATGAAAGGGTCAGATGCGACATCTTCCTGGAGAGATCATTCGTTCAGTATCTGACCCCCAAAGTTCCGATAGGTTGTCTCAAGAGCGATACGGCGTACTTCAGCATGATGGGGGCCGATACTGTCAAAATGACATTCTTCAAGGCATATGTCGGATACATGAAGAAGACGTTTCCGGGGTTCGGACGGGCATGCTATGTCGATTCCACTCCGCTGCCCAACGACATGGACGATAATCCGTTCGACGCATTCACCACCCACGGAACGGGTTCCGCAGAGAACCAGATGCGTATGGCAATGGTCCTTGATTCCACCCTGGGGTTGCCTGTATGGTATGATTTCTACCCCGGTAACGTTCTCGACCTGAGCACCCTGAAAGACCTTACCATGGATATCGAGAGGAATCTCGGTATCCGCATAACCGAATATGTCCTGGATGCGGGGTTTGCCTGCAAAGAACTGATCCGGGCATTTCCGGCACATTCCGAGGATGGCTCCGATACCGACGAAGACATAAGAGATATAGTGGTCCGTATGCCGGCAAGAAGGGGATATCCGTACAAGACCCTGTATCACCAATGTAAAGACCTGTTATCCAACGGTAAATACGACTTCCTTCGCAAAAGACATGCATACTTCGGGGTCAGAAAATGTGTCAGGATCTTCGAGACCGAGGTCTACGCTTATGTCTACGTCGATTATGACAACGCATTGCGCGGATACCGCAGATATATGGGCAAGCATCCGAAGGAATTCAAAGAACTGACGGATAAGGACAAGACCTGGTTCCGTTACAAGGAAGGGTTCTTCATTCTCCTATCCAGCATCGCCGAGGAGCCTTCCGCAATGCTGGACAGATATTTCGGAAGGACACAGATAGAGTGCATGTTCAAAACGGGAAAGGAGTATCTGGATCTCCTTCCGTTGAGCAAATGGACGGTGGACCGTGTCAAAGGCAAAGTTCTCAACGACATCATCTCGTTGATACTGTATCTGGGACTCAGAAAGGCCGTGGTGGGATCCCCGTATGCGGTGCCTGAGGTTGTGTCCCGCTGCAGGTCCCTTCAATGCATTCTCGGTCCGGAAGGGACGATAGAGGTGGAAGCCCCGAACTGTCATGTGAAAAAGATCTACGCTCAATTCGGTATGCAGGTTCCTGCAAGAATATCGCTCAAGGATTTCTTTACAGGCAGTTCATGAAATGTAGTGCTTAAACTGAGAGTAACGTAGGTTTAAGTCCTCAACATCTGTATCATTAGTGGATAATAGCGTCTCTTTTATAATCGGGAGGCAATATACAAAGTATGTCAAGTGAGGGCGAGCAAAAACTGAAGATTCCAATCGGAGTGGACAATTTCATAAAGCTCCGTAAAGAAGGATACTACTTCGTAGATAAGTCCGAACTGATTTCTGATATTCTTAAAGATGGATCTGAGGTCTTTCTTTTCACAAGACCCAGGCGTTTCGGTAAATCCCTCAATCTCTCCATGCTTG
>CAVHHN010000186.1:0-2741 GCA_963635855.1 Faecalibacterium sp. CAG:74
GAATATCCGATATCAATTCGGACTTATCTACGAAGTAGTATCCGCCTTCACGGATCTTTATGAAATTGTCCACTCCGATCGGAATCTTCAGCATCTGCTCTCCCTCAGCCATATTGGCATATCATATTACAGATTATAAAACACGTCCCCATTGGAACACAGATAAATTAACATTCTAGAGTCAAATATTACTACATTAGGATACTGAATAAGATTGAATGCCCGGAACTTACGTCCCGGGCTATGTGTTTTCAGATTTTCCTTTTCTTAACGACAACGACAGCGGTAGAAACAACGATCACCGCAATTATCGCGATAATAAGGTAGATCCACAACCCCCCATCAGAATTCTTATCGGTGGGAACAGTGGCCTGCTTGACCCATTTGTCACCGATTTTCACGAACACCGCCCCAGACAGGTTTGCAGCAGTGGGATCGATTTCGGTCACTCCATCGGCATCATAGAATTTTTCGGTGAAAATAGAATCTCCGACAGTTGTGACAGAGCTTGGGATCGATATACTTGAAAGGGAGGAGCAATCATAGAACACATGGTCTCCGAGGGTCGTGAGCGTGTTCGGAAGGGTCACGGAGGATAGCTTGGTACAACCGTTGAATGCAGAACTTCCGACCGAGGTGACGCCGTCGGAAATAACAACGGTCGTCAATGCCGATCTGCTTAACTGCCATGGCGCGTATTGTTGATCGACGGAGAGTTTCTCTGAGGTCTCCACAGAACTGTTGAGTGCCAACAGGGTTTGATTCTGTGTGGTAGACTTATAATCATACCAAGTTCCAGATCCATTGAAAGTGATCTTCTCAATATTGGTACAACCAGAGAAAATGGGCGAGTCGTTGGAACCTACACTGTCAATATTCGCGGGAATTGTAAGTTCCTTCAGACCAGTGCAACCTTTGAATGCAGATATACCTACAGACTTGACCGAATCGGGGATAATGACGGAAGCTAGTTCAGTACATCCACTGAATGCGGAGTTTCCAAGAGTTGTGACAGAATTCGGAATGGTCACAGACGTAAGGGAAGTACAATTCTCGAATGCAGAGGATCCAAGTGACGTGACGGAATTGCCGATGGTCAAGGTAGAGAGGTCAGAACAACCTTTGAAGACTGAATCTCCAAGAGTTGTGACAGAATCGGGAATAGTTACGGATGTGATCGAAGTGTTCTCAAACGCACCACTTCCTAGTGTAATGAGGGAGGCCCCGAATTCTACAGAGGTAAGTAAGGTACATCCCCCGAAGGCCTGTTCGCCGATCGTTGCAATGGAACCACCTAAAGTTAAAGAGGCTAACTTGGCACAATCCTTGAATGCAGATCCCCCGATAGAAGTTACACCATCAGAGATAACGACCGTGGCCAAGGTAGAACTGCTGAGTTGCCAAGGAGTATACTCACATTCGGATGATCCATAGTGATACCATTCTCCAGTTCCGGTGAAGGTGATCTTTTCTATTTTGTCGCAACCAAGGAATACGGGAGAATCAACGGAACCGACACAATTTAGGCCTGCTGGAACAGTGAGTTCTTTCAGGCTTGTACAGCCACTGAATGCAGAGTTTCCGATAGTTGAAACCGAATTCGGAATTGTAACAGAGGTGATCAATGCACAGTTCTCAAACGCGCCTTTCCCGATATTACTGAGAGCCTTACCTAATTCCACAGATGTAAGTGCGATACAACCGCTAAAGACGTAGTCACCAAGAGTACTTGCAGAATCCAAAGTTATAGTGGAAAGCTTGGTGCAACCTTTGAATGCGGATTCACCAAGGAGTTTTACCGAATTTGGAAGGGTCACGGATGTAAGGGAAGTACAATTCTCGAATGCAGATGATCCAAGTGATGTGACCGACTTACCAAGAGTGACGGAAGAGAGAACAGTGCAATCTTTGAATGCAGAATTTCCGATAGAGGTCACCCCATCTGAGATAATGACAGTGGTCAAAGAAGAACTGCTGAGCTGCCAGGGCATGAATTTGTAATTGGAAGAATCATATGCATACCAATCTCCGGTACCTGTGAATGTGATCTTACTGATATTCGTACATCCTGCAAAGACCGGGTTTTCGATCGAATTGACACAATTAAGTCCTGCGGGAACTGAGATTTCCTTCAAACTTGCACAGTCACGGAACACACCCCCTCCAAGGGAATTTACAGAATCTGGGATAGTTATGGAGGCCAGGGTATTACAACCATTGAACGCCCAATCTTCAATGCTCGTGACAGCCTTCGGGATGGTTACGGAAGAGAGGGTTTTGCACCCCAGGAATGCAGCGGCCCCGATAGTTGTAACTGTATCCGGAATGGTCACTGAAGTCAGAGCGGAACACCTAGCAAAAGCATAGGGGCCAATGTTCGTGACCGAATTGGGAATTTTAACGGAAGTAAGGGCCGAACACTGCGAGAATACGTGATTTCCTATAGAAGTGATGGATCCAGATATGGTTAGGGAAGCAAGGTTTGAACAATAATAGAAAGCATAATCTCCGATCGATGTGACCGAATTGGGAATTATAACCTCAGTAAGGGCAGCACAATTGTTGAATGCAGAATTTCCAATTGATGTGACGGAATTTGGAATCGTCACGGAAGTAAGCTTGTTACATTCTTTGAATGCAGAATTTCCGATAGATGATACTCCGTCCGAGATGACGACAGTGGTCAAAGCGGATCTACTGAGTTGCCAGGGCGTGTATTCACATTTAGATGAATCGTAATC
>CAVHHN010000187.1:0-2588 GCA_963635855.1 Faecalibacterium sp. CAG:74
ATGATCCTTGCAGTTATGGTTCTTGGTCGTAAAGGAAAATACACGGTTCAGATCGACAGGGAATCAGGTGACGGAAGACATGATATTCTCATGAAGAGCAAATTCCCCAGATATCCGAACATCGTGGTCGAGATCAAAAAGGCTGATCCCAACGACAGCGAGGATATCGTAGATCATCTGGCACATAAAGCATTGGAACAGATTCAAAAGAAAGATTATTGCAGAGGTCTGAAAGGAAGGACCTTGCTGTACGGAATCGCGTTCAAAGCAAAAACAGCCACTGCCCTTCTCAAAGAAATAGATTTGTGATGCATTGCAACCAACTATGTAAAGCATTTTGATCCTCACATGTGCTGTATTTAGAAAATAAGTAATCATACAGCAGGACACATGCGAGAAGACTCGTTTGTATTCTTTACGGCTAGCTCACCGACTTTAGATTATACTTCGATCGAAACTACTAGAAACCCGGCTATTGGATCGATTTTTAAATATTAATTGTGTAAAACCCATTTTTCGCAATTAAGAAAATCATTAATTGCGCAGACGCAAATAAGGTGGATGTGGCGACACAAGTCGCCGAATAATATGGTTTCAAATATCCCTGAATGCAACGGAATATTGCATCTTCTTCGCACCGAAATACTTCTTGACATATTCAGCGGTCTTTTGTGGTGGAAACTCTTTGCAGGAAAACACGTTGATGAACGCCCTGTCCGTGTCTTCGGCAAAATGACCGGAGATCAAAGACGTTTCGATATACTGGGTCAGTGAATAGCCACAGACCTTTGGCTCCGAACCGAAGTGTATCGCCTTCGGTTCCCCATATCTTTTCATTTTGATCTCATCTACAAGATCTTTGGCGAACTGACAGATATAATCCCCGTTCGAGATCTTGTCGTGGTCACATTGCCCGAGATCTATACTGACCTCAAGACCCCATTGCTTTTCATTTTTGAACTTAGCAATTACTTCCTCATCGCTGAGAAGTTCTCCAGAGTAAGGACTCATCGAGTACATTTCTATTCCTCTTCGACCTTGTTAAAGGGCAAAATACAATCATTGATTCACACTTTAAGGATATCTATCAAACCTAGGAAAGCCCTTGTATCCTTGGAGACAAATAGAATCCCATTTGTTTCTCACATTACAAATCATTTCTACAACAACTATTTCGGACCTTATCAGACATTAACAGCCCTATTCCGTCGGAGTCTTTTTTGTGCTCACAAAGACGCAAATTTCACATAAAATCGTTGCAGGCATACCAAACGATTAATAACTATACACGGATTGTAGGATTATATATCCAACATTCATAAATAGAATGTAAGCAGAGGTTTAGCATGAAATACACGTGCCTCAGATGCGACTATTCCTGGATCGCAAGGTCCGATTATCCGGTGAGATGCCCTCGTTGCAAATCGACCAGGTGGGATAAGAAAGTTATAATCGACAAATGCCAACGTTGTAAGGCTGAATGGGTCCAGAGAGGGGAGGAAATCCCAAAATATTGCCCTATGTGCCATTCTTCAATGTGGAGTGCTAAGAAAAAGACGTTCACATGCCCCAAATGCGGTAACACCCGCACCCTACGTTCTAACAGTCGCAGTGGCAGATGCCCGATCTGTGATAATTACAATAATCGTAGACCCCAGACCCAAGGTAATGGGTGCACTGGAATCAGCAGACTGATCCATTTGTGGAGCGACAATCGTGGCCGGACATTGAGCTACCTTGATAATGGTCAAGGAATAGCATACCTCTATGACAAAGGCAGACTCCTCGGTGACATCAATTTCGATCTCCTATGCAAGTCCCAGGGATTGCAATTCGAAACTGATTCGGTCAAGGTGGAGGAATTCAAACCGCTGTATGAAAAGGCAGTCTCAAAGATCGAATATACACAAAAGATCCCCGAAGAACGGGTAGAATCCATCTCAACTCTTTACAACGTGGATGAGACCACATCTAAAATCCTGCTTTTAAAAGACAATGGTATGCAACCTGCCGCCATCGCCCTGAAACTTAACATCCCGTTCAGTCAGGTGATGGATGTTTTGACCAATACTCCGCACATCGCACGCGGAAGAGATATGAGGATCGAAGGGCCTGAGTCGACGGTCAAAGACAAAGACAGTTATACCCAGAAAGAGAAAGAATGGACATAAATGAGTGGACCTGGCCGGGATCGAACCGGCGACCTTCGCCTTGTAAGGGCGACGTCATAACCACTAGACCACAAGTCCTTATCTACCCCTCAAGTGTGTAGAATATTTAAAAGTCAGCCTTCTGGTCGGTTCCATTGTATCATGCGGTCAACATCCAACCTATTTAAATCCGATCGATTCGAAACGTTGAATGCTGTCACAGTAAGCAGAGCACGTTTCTCTCTGCGGTTGTCTAACCTTTCATGAGTTGTGACCGTTCGGGGCCCCCTCGGGGGATCCAAACGACCTAATTTAAAAAATGAAAAGACCGACCTTAAAATCAGTCCTTGAGATATCGTTTCGACGGGACCCTTCTTTCTAAGTCATTAAAGGTATCAATAACGCCTCTTTTATAGTCCTTAATACAATATACCAAGT
>CAVHHN010000188.1:0-2567 GCA_963635855.1 Faecalibacterium sp. CAG:74
AACCAAGAGTTCACGATTGTCCGGATGGTCTCCGGCGGGGATCTTGGCTCTCCATGATGAAGAAGAAACCTTGCGATTGCCTCTTCGGTACTACCCCAGTATCTAGGGGAAGTATTTAACCGTATCGAACCAGAAAGATATCTTCCTGACCCGGCGAGACAGTGTCATCGAAATCGAAAATGATCGCGATGGTTGAATCGACTGAAGCACTCCATCCCTAAGAGCTATTTATAACTTTACACCTCTTTATTTTTCCCCTCTCGAGAAACCAGGAAAAAATAGGATTTACTGGGATTTTAGAGCAAGATCGGACTCTTTTATTCTGTGTACAAGGTATGTTATCACGAACACCGCGGCCACAACACCGAACAATCCCCCTACGTAACCAATGTCCGCAACAGAGAGATTATCGGTCACCACACCGCCTACGATCGATCCCATGGCGATACCGATATTGAATATCCCCGACTGCAAGGACATTGCGATGGCCGATGCATCGGGGGGCGCGACCCGCAGGACCTCGTTCTGACCTATAATACAGAATAAAGTGTACATCATACCCCAAACTGAACAAACCAACACCAACACCAATCCATAGGAGGACACTGGTTTCATCAGGAACAACATGGCCATGGAGCACACGAACACGAACGGTATCATGACGAACCTCCATTTTTCATAACATTTTGTGAAAATGGCACTCCCTATGATGCCTGCGATACCGAACGCGATCAGCGTGTATGTGATGTTCTTATCCGTGAAACCGGCGGTCTGAAGCAGGAACGGTTCGATGTAACTGTATGCTGTGAAATGGCCGGTGACGAAGATCGCTATTGTTATGTATATTCCCACCAGGACCTTATTGCGGTAGATGTCAGGCATACGCTTGATAGTGAATGTTCCCGGATTCTCCAGCCTGGGGAAGACCATCACAAGGACCACCAGTACTATGACTGCGATTATGGCGATGGTGAAAAACGACATCCTCCATCCGAAACCGATACCGATCATACGTCCCACCGGTAACCCCAGGATCATCGCGACCGAAGTTCCCACGGCCATCACGCTCAAAGCAAAACGCTGATATTTCGCCTCCACGACCTTCACGGCCAATGGGGCGGCGATGGACCAGAAGACCGAATGTGCGATGGCCACTCCGATACGGGATCCCATCAGCATCCAATATGAGTTGGATAATCCCGAAAGGAACTGGAAGGTCATGAAAAGGAAAACCGTCATCAGAAGCATCTTCCTATATTCCATCTTCCTTAGCAACAACATCGCGGGAAGGGATAGCAAGGCGACCGTCCATGCATACATCGAAATTATCAGGCCCGCTTGCGATTCAGACACCGAAAGATCTGTAGAAATGTCTGTCAGGACCCCGATAGGCATGAACTCAGACATGTTGAACATGAACACGCTGATCGTAAGCCCTATCAACGGCAACCATTGCTTCCCTTTCATATTTTGTGATGGATATCCTCGCGGTATAAATTCATTGATAGGAAAGCGCACAGTTTCTCAACAAAATCGAAAGGTCTGTATTCAGGTCATGCACGAAATTCATCGCCGTTGATGACGGAATCGATCTTGACCTTGGATACCTTGTTCCAGAAAGCTATGCCCACGAGGATGATACGACCTTCCATTCCCACGTAGTACCTGCGGTCGTGTATCTGCTTGAAAGCATCTTCAACGCGGGCATTAAGATCGTTCTTGTTCTTGGCAACTTTGAGTTCCATGATTAGGAACGGATTCCCACGAATTTTAGGGGTAAGGAGGATGTCGACCCTTCCCTGACCTTCGGGGGCCTCGACCTTGACCCTATATTTGTTGGAAAGCGCGTGAACCATTGTCATTACAACAGCTTGATAGGTGTTCTCTTTCAAGTTCAGGTAACTAGCTACCGATAAGATCCTTGAAAGCGATTCTTCCATAGCATTTGCATCCTCGTTCAGGATGCCTTTATTGAACTGGATAAAATCATTCGTGTCGATGGGGTAGATTTCATTCACTAGTTTACGTACGAGCACCCTTACCTCTTCGTTCGGTATGGATAATTCATAGAGGGTGTTGCCTTGAATATCTTTCTCGTCGGTCCGGACGGCGTTCAGATATCCCGACATGACCATGAGGCTGTACAATGGTTTCCCAGATCTCTTTATGACCTCATACGGGAACGCATCCAAAAGATCACATTTTATCACTCCACCGGTAATGAGTTTCATGATCTCGGCGTACTCTTCCGTAGTGATGCTCTTGAGGAGATCTCTGATGAGTACATCACTACCGCTACCGACCCAGTATGGACCTTCATTACACTTTTTGGATATGAAATACATAATACTGAACGGATTGTATACTTCGGCATTGCCGAAGTGATATCCGTCATACCATTCTTTTGCGGTATTGAATTTATCTTCGTATCCGAAATCCTTCAGTGCCTTCTTCACCTCAGATTCGGTGAAACCGAACCTCTCGTCGGAGTCTACGGAAAAGACATTGTTCACAACAATATTATTCAAACCCGAGAATATGCTCTGCTTGGCGATCTGCATCACACC
>CAVHHN010000189.1:0-2564 GCA_963635855.1 Faecalibacterium sp. CAG:74
AATTTGATAAATTCAAACTTACCTGGGTCTTCGGACCCAGGGTCAAACCAATCATATCTAATATTCCTGCAATTGCCCCATTAGTCTCCAAACCCAGAGTGGCCTTCATAAATCTTTAGCCAACAACACGACCAATATGCTTTTTTAGAACTCTGTTGATGGGGGATATGATGGGGATCTTTTCAAAAGAGGAGACATTGTTCGAGAAGAATGACATACGTATCGGGGAATTCGATTCAACTAATTCCACTGGCACATGTTATCTCAACATACTGAAGTATC
Source organism: Faecalibacterium sp. CAG:74 (assembly GCA_963635855.1). Lineage (GTDB taxonomy): Archaea > Thermoplasmatota > Thermoplasmata > Methanomassiliicoccales > Methanomethylophilaceae > Methanomethylophilus. The sequence goes on from CAVHHN010000189.1 coordinate 283, forward strand.
CTTTTAATGTCAAGAAGAACCGTGTGATCAGGGTCAAGGTAACATCGGAATTACCTATCGATGTGGCGGTCGCCACCCAGGATGGTGGTGGGCTGTTAGGCGAGGTGGGTGCTACCACTGAAACGACTCTTGGTCCGTTCGAAACGAAAAATTACTCGGACATGTGTCTGTTCCTGGGTATCACTCCCGGCAACAAATCCAATGTCTCTGTCAAAGTGTGGTCCGATAGTAAATGATGCATATCGAAGATGGTGAAAAACGTAGTTTCTGGAAGGACACCCCTGTAGGTCTGTCCGTAGTGAGGACTTTCGATAAGGTCGTTCTAGTGGTCTGGATACTGTCCCTTTTTGCCTTTTTTGCCACTGTTTTCTGGGTCAACGGTCGGTATGTCGACCTGACCATCTACGACACCATGGCGTATGTGGCGGTCCCGTTCGCCATTGTCGGATTTATCTACATCGTAGACCACAAGAACGTCACCGCCCTGATGGTGATGGTACTGATCGGGGTGCTTACTTTTATTGTGACGAAGAGTTTCTCTTACGTCTTGATCCTGATCTATCTGTTGTTGGGTGCATTGGGTGTCGCCTGTGTCGTCGATGCTCTGCAGAGGATAATCTTCTACAGGGTCGTGGGGCATATCCGTTATGCGAATGTTAAGGAAAAACTCACACTTGGAGACCGGTTTTGTGCGTTCCTTTTCAATGTTCCTCCAGACCTCGATACCCGCAACATCGCGATCGAGCCGAAGAAGCTCGGGACCAAATTTCCTTGGAAGGATATGGGAAGCACTGTTGTTCTTTCACTGATAGTCGGTATGTTCTTCTGGATCTATCTTTCTATGAACCCCTCGTTCATGCACATGGAATATTCTGCTAAAGTTCCTATATTCATCTTCGGTACGACCATGTACGTTCCGGTTATCGTCCTACCGTTCTCCGTCTTCAAATCGCTGAATGTGAAGATCACCACCAGTTATCGTGATTTTCCCCTTTACAACGGTGCGGTCGCCACCATCTATAGGATGGCAGTACCTATCTTCGCAGCGATGCTGTATGTACTGCATGCGGCGTTGTCCCAGGATGATCCGTTCAACGTTATTCTGTATATCCTGTATTCGACGGTCATCATTCTTTTTGTAGTGTTCCTTACCTCTATCATATACTACTATACAATCGAGGCCACCACCTCCGCAGACATTTCCAATAAATGGAAACTCTTCATGCCTGTTCCCTTGCTCATGAACCTTCATGAGGAGGTCGTCGAGGAGACCGTATCCTACCCTGGAACTCCTTCGAGGGACGAATCGGACATGAGCGAGATAAGTCTCAGGCCCGACAAGTACTGAGGTCTCGCACTTTCAACGAGAATCTAAGAATGGAATGAAATCGTTTTGAGAGTGGGGCCGTTTCCAGCCCTTACTCCATATATCTTCCGCGGGAGCTGGGATTTTCTTTTCCAGGAGATGCCCACCCGTTGATGATAGGTTTGAACACTTCTGCGGCCGACATTCCGGGGGTTTTGCGGAGACCGATGATCTCCGGTTCCTTGTTGTTATTGATGATTATCTTATAATTCTGCTCGACACCGTCTACGCTCACTGGGGCTTTATCGTTCCTAAGGATTGCTGCAATGATACTATCTGCCATGAACTGTATCTCTTCGGGGGTGTAAGCGTCAGGGACCTGGATCATGAAACAACATTCTTCAGTTTCTCCATTGATCATGAATCTTATATCAGAATCTTCAAGGAGCTTTTTGAATTTCGATCCGTTTTCATCATCGGTCGAGGCGGACATGATCTTGTCCTTGAATTTGTAGGGGATGTCGAGATATATCGCATCTTCCCCGAGTATGTTCCACATGCCACAGTAATCCTCAAAGCCCTTAATAGGATTTGCCAGGCCTATTTCATCAAAACTCTTGAGATCTACCTGACCTATCTTATGGCCAAGAACCACAGCGAATGGGTTTTAGAACCAGAACTCCTCATTCCAAAACATACCTTTGATGCCTGACGATTTCGCCCTTTGGATTCCAACTGGGTTCAGGTTCCATTGAAATCCTGCAGTCAACATCTAACCTATTTCGATCTGAGCGAATTCGAAACGTTGAACGCTGCCACAGTAAGCGAGCACATTTCTTCTGCTGTAGTCTAACCTTTTCCTGATTAGTAACTTTCAAACCCCCCAAGGGATCCATAATGATCTAATTTGAAAAATGAAAAGACAGACCCTAAGATAAGTCCTTAGGATAGGTTTCAACGTGCCCTTTTTTCTAAA
>CAVHHN010000190.1:0-2525 GCA_963635855.1 Faecalibacterium sp. CAG:74
GTGAGGGAAATACAATGAGCGAATGCATATTCTCCAATGGTTAGAACAGAATTGCCGAGGGTCAAAGTTGCGAGGGATTCACAGCCCTTGAACGCACCCATTTCGATGGATGTGACGGAATCGGGGATGGTGACGGAAGTGAGTGAAATACAGCCTGTAAACGCTGATATCCCTATGGATTTGAGGGAATCCGGGAGGATGACGGAAGTGAGGGAGGTACATTCCATGAACGCTGAAGTTCCGATCGACACGACGGAAGACGGGAGGGATACGGTTTCGAGGGAGGTACAGGATCTGATGGCCGATTCTCCTATGGATGTGACGGAATCGGGGATGGTGACGGAAGTGAGGGCGGTACATTCGAAGAACGCATAATTTCCGATCGATGTGACGGAACCGGTTATCACGACCGATCTGATATCTTCCCTATACGAATACCAAGGCGACTTTGACGCATCGCCATAAGCGTACATCGTTCCGGACCCTCTGATCGAAAGGGCCTTCGTGTCTTGATCGTATACGTAGTTGACCTTCTCACCGCATTTGCCGGAGATCTGTTTGACGAATTTGTTATCTGTTTTTTTGAATGTGAATCCTGCCAGGTTTGTACCAGTGGGTTCAAGAGGGGTTGTTCCGTCGAGATCGTAGAAGTCTCCGTTGAACGCACCATCAGAAATGGATGTGGCGGAATTTCCGATGGTCAGAGTGGCGAGGGAGGCACATTCAGAGAATATCGAACTTCCAATCTCTTCGACGGAATTGCCGATATATACGGAGGCAAGAGAGATACAGCCAGCGAATGCCATATCTCCGATGGTTGTTACGGTATCAGGTATAGTGATGATGTCGGATGCACAGCCAGCGAATGCCATATCTCCGATGGTTGTTACGGAATCGGGGACGGTCCGAATGTTAAGAGAGGCACAACCGCAGAACGCATAATTTCCGATCGACGTGACGGAACCGGTGAAATCGACCGATTTGATATCTTCCCTATACGAATACCAGGGCACCGAAGAATAATCCTCATAGTCGGTCATCTGTCCCGAACCGCTTATCGTCAGGGTGCCCGTAGCGGGATCGAAGTCATAGGTCACACCGTCTCCGCATTCGCCCGTGGTCTGTTTGTACCAATCATCCCCAGTCTTCTTGAATGTGAATCCGGCCAGGTTTCCGGTGTTCTGTGCGAGTTCGGTCGTACAGTCGGTATCGTAGAATTTTCCGTCGAACGTGCACCATTCAAGGAATGTGACGGTTTTGGGTATGGTCACCGAGGTCAAATAGGCACAGTTCAGGAACGAGGTATTGTCGATTATCGTGACGGAATCGGGGATCGTATATGCGGCATCCGTTTTGCCGGAGGGATACCGGATCAGTTCGGTCATACCGCTGTTGAAAAGCACACCGTTTTCCGAACAGTACTTGGTATTTTCCCCGTCGACGGTTATCGTCGCGAGGGAAACACAGTTGCTGAACGAAGAAGGCGAGACGGACGTGACCGATTTGGGAATGGTGACGGACGCGAGTTCGGTACAGCCCTCGAACGCACTTCCCCCGATGTATGTGACGGAATCGGGAATCTCATACTCGGTACCGGCCTTACAGGCAGGGTACAGTATCAATGTGTTCTTGTTCTTGTCGAAAAGCACACCGTTTTCCGAACAGTACCGCTTGTTTTCCCCATCGACGGTGATGGACGTAAGGGAAGCACAGTTTTCAAACGCAAGATGCCAGATCTCTTCGACGGAATTGCCGATGGTGACGAATTCCAGGGAGGTACAGTCGGAGAATGCTTCCATTCCGATCATTGTGACCGAATCGGGGATATCTATGGAGGCGAGGGAAGTACATCCCTTGAACGCACCCTCCCCGATCTGTTCGGCCGAATCGGGAATATCGAAGGATCTGAGAGCGGTACAATCCCTGAACATAAAGCTTCCGATATATGTGACGGAACCCAGGATGCTCGCGGATTCGAGAGAGGTACAGCCGGAGAATACACAATCACCGAGGGATGTGACGGTTTCCGGAATGGTCATCGAGACGAGTTTGGAACATTCGGCAAACGCATAATTATCGATGCTTGTAACGGTTCCGGAGATGGTGTACGTTGTATCGGTTTTACCGGCAGGGTACTGTATTAGTTCGGTCATTCCCTTGTTGAAAAAAACACCGTCCTCCGAACTGTATTTCGTATTATTCCCGTCGACGGTTATGGCTGCGAGGGAAGTGCAGTTCTCGAAAGCATAGTATCCGATCTCCGTGACGGAAGCGGGGATGTCGATGGATGTAAGAGAAGAACCGTTGAACGCATTGGCCCCTATGGAAGTGAGGGAACCGGGGAGGGTTATGGAGGTGAGGGCAGTACAGTTGTAGAACGCTTCCCTATAGAGTTTTTCGACGGATTTGCCGAGAGTGACGGAGGAAAGATCGGTACAGTTATTGAACGCATACTGGACGATCTCCGTGACGGAATCGGGGATGGTTATGGAGGTAATGGATGTGCTGTTGAATGCATTGTCTCC
>CAVHHN010000191.1:0-2470 GCA_963635855.1 Faecalibacterium sp. CAG:74
ATGCATCAAGCATGGAGAGATTGAGGGACTTACCGAAACGTCTGGGTCTTGTGAAAAGAAACACTCCACATCCACGTCTGAGAATATCCGATATCAATTCGGATTTATCTACGAAGTAGTATCCATCTTCACGGATCTTTATGAAATTATCCAATTCACTCGGAAGTTTCAATTTCCACTCCCCCTCAGCCATACTTTGCATATTGTCTCACTGACCATAAAACAAACACCTCTCCTACATATTTTGTTCCTTACTTTGTTTGCATATCTAACGCCTTGGAACAAATCTTTGGCCTATGTATCATGTTATGTCGGGATTATAATGTTAACAGGGGGAGGTGAATGAAAGTGAGTTTCGTCAGCGGTCGAATCATCCTGGTTTGATATGAACTATATTGGTAGGGTATGCGTCTTAATGTTCATTTAGAAGTGTTTATGCTCTTTTCGGACGTGATTTGGAGATCAATTTCTGACGGTATGTGTCACTTTTCAGAGCGATCTCAGATACGTTGTCATGAGTGATCCGATACACTTCTGGCAATTTGCGGGGGTGATTATTGAGCATTTCGCGCACCAGAGGGTCGAATGAAAATTCACTTTTCTCCAAGTATTTACGGTCCCAGTTATCGATCAGGTCGAACACGCCTTGGATCCCAGTGTCATAGAATTTGGCGACAAGCACAGCGGCCACAGTACAATCATCCGACAGTACAGCTACATTGGAACCGTGAACGGCGAATTCCGCACCGTTGAATGACATCGCGAGACCATTTCCATCCTTCACTAGATCGAGGACCTGGAAGTCTATCCTTTCGCCACCGATATACGCGGTCCCGTCGAGGTCCACCTGGGTCCCCTTTCTGATATCGAGAAGTGCATAAGCCTTATCGTTAGCACCGACCGCATTGATATGCTGGATCAGGTTACCGCACATATTTTGTTGATATTTTTTCTGGAAGAGTTTGTCCAAGGTGCTGATCATTTCGACCTCTAGATCGTCCAGTTCCATGGGGATGTTCAGCTCATAGGTCGCAGTCGAGATCTTCATCTTGGAGATCGACTCTGCATCTCCCCGGACCGATTTGTTGAGCGCATGGTTGAACGTGACCTCGTCGAGCGAAAGGGTCGAGGGGATGAACGAAGAGATCGGAATATCGAGTTTCTCTCCAAGAGCATATGCTGCATGTTCGTACATTCTTGAGTTGAGGAATGTGGGCATAAGGTCGTTGAAATAGTCCATGACCTTGCCGGCATTTTTCATCAGAGGCAGGTTCTCGTCGTAGAATCTTTTTAGATCGTAGTCGGAAACATCGAACGCCTTCAGGAACGGGGCTAGAAGTTTGGTGCTGTCCGTGATGGTGGAGGTCTCGTCACGGTTCATGACGTATGTGGTGATCAGATTGTAGCGGTTGAGGATGTCATAGATCTTTTCGCCATGAGGTAGGAAATTGCAGGCGGCATTACGTAAGGTGTCGGAGGGGGTCAGGAATCCTTGTGGTTCGATTATGATCTGTTTGTCGTGGACGAATCCCATCTCTGCCATAGGGTTCACTTCATCCATTATATCGCCTCCTCGACGTGGGCTGTAAGATCATACGGGTGATCTAGTTGTGCCCCATTGTGCCAGAGTTTCTTATTTTTGATGCATACAGTACCTTCGGAGAAGAGACGGATGGTGGAGACGATGAGCGGGAGCTCCCTTTTGGCGCCTTCCTCACGGATCTTGTGGAACAGTGGTTCATCTTCCCCCTCGGTCTCGCGGACCTTTTCGAATCCGATCTCTTCGACCTTTTTATTGAAGTTGTCCCAGAGGGGTGCAAAGTCTCCTCCTTTGATGTCGAATCCGCAGTAGGTCAAGGCATCTCCGCGATCGTGTTCCTTGGTACAGATGTGGATCATGACACCTTGTCTGTCGGCATTGTTCCGGATAAGTTCCCATATGACCTCCTGCCAGGTGCCCTTCGGTCCGTCAGGAAGTGCAGGGTGAAGGTTCAGCATATCATATGCTTCACATGTGTCGTCATCCATCCACAGCATATATCCTGCGAGGATACCGATGTCCTGTCCGTATACACCCGTTTTCTCACGGAGGACCTTCCCATATTCGGTCCCCCAGGCTTCTTTGTCTTTTTTGCGGAGTTCAGGCATGAATTTCTTCCAGGATTCGGTGACCAAAGGTATTCCGTAGCCTTTCACCATGTTGAAGAAAATATCTCTCTGTTCTCTCTTCGGATTGGGTTCCTCAGTATTGTCCCAGTTGCAAAAGACGAAAGGTATCTCGATATCCAGAGTGCCTTTTTCCTTCTCGTCCATTACAGCTTTTAGAAGATTTCTTGATCCGGGCCCTCTGCCTGTGGAGAACCATCCGAGTCTGAGCATACATCCCCATGTTGGATTCGGTTTATATAATCAATGAAGGTATTTCATACATCGAACAGGACCGTGACCGACGGGATCTCTTTGTTTATCT
>CAVHHN010000192.1:0-2458 GCA_963635855.1 Faecalibacterium sp. CAG:74
ATGCATTCAGCTACTGTTTATCACTTGATTCTGTGACCGTATCAGATTCTGTTACAACGATCGGAAAATATGCGTTCTTGAAATGTACCTCACTTGCCACCATAGAGATCCCAAGTTCCGTCACCTCCGTCGGTGACTGTGCGTTCGAAAATTGTACTGCTCTTACTTCCATTTCACTTCCCGATTCGGTCGAAACCATTGGAGTGAGTGCATTCGAAAAATGTACTTCTCTTGGATCCGTGACACTCCCTGGACACATCAGATCTATCGGAGGGTGTGCCTTCGCGGTGTGTACTTCTCTCGCCTCGATCACGCTTCCCGATTCTTTAACGACCATCAGTTACACTCTGTTTGGTTTCTGCAGTTCCCTCGAATCCATTACTATTCCTGATTCGGTCACTACCATTGAAATGTGGGCGTTCTTCGGTTGTACCTCTTTGAGCACTATCGTCATTCCGGATTCGGTCACCACGATCGGTGATAATGCATTCAATGGTTGTATCGCCATGAACACCATCATCATCCCGGATCTGCTTACATCTCTTGGAAGGTCGGTGTTTTCAGGAAGATTCTATGCTGCAGACGGTGACACCGAACTCGAACCGACCGTTGAAAACCTGGCCGGTTCCACCTTCAACAACAATGATGGAAAATTGATCAAACAGACATCTGCCCCATCTGAAGATCCATCCAAGGATCCTGCCAAATGTGGGGACAATGTCACATTCGAATTCGATTCTATTACCGGAACACTTACGATAAGCGGTTCCGGAGCAATGTACGATTATACATATGGTACCACACCATGGGATTCTTATAAGGAGGCAATCAGATCCGTCGTCATTGGAGATTCCGTCACGTCTATCGGTGCTTATGCATTCAGCGACTGTACCTCCTTGGATTCCGTGACCATCCCCGATTCCGTCAGATCTATCGGTGACTATGCTTTCGAAGGCGATATCTCCCTCGGTTCCATCGCCCTCCCAGACACCATTGAATCTCTCGGAAACTCTGCATTTGAAAGTTGTTCTAAACTTACCACCATCGATCTCGGTAGGTCCGTCAACCACATCGGGGACGCTGCATTCTATGAATGTTCATCCCTTGCTTCTTTTGTCGTTTCCGACGAGAACGGTGCATATGTTTCGATCGAGGGCGTTCTTTTCAGCAAAGACATGCATATCCTAATCCATTACCCTTCGGCCAAAGAAGGTACCTCCTATGCGATACCAAACAGCGTCACGACCATCCGTTTCTCCGCGTTCTGTGATTGCACATCCCTAACTTCCATCACCCTCCCGGATTCTGTCACGACCATTGAAGAAGGTGCTTTCGACAAGATCTTCTACGATTCTGACGGTGAAACTCCTCTTGATGCTGAAAACTTGGCTGGTTCCACATACAATAAAGTTGAAGGCAAATGGATCAAACAGGCATCCGCCCCCGCCGAAGACCCCAACAAGGTATCCGGTGAATGCGGTAATGGTGTCACTTACGAATTGGAGAAATCCGCTGGAACTCTCACCATCAGCGGTTCTGGGAAGATGAAGTCCTATTCCAGCGGTGAAGCACCTTGGTACTCTTACAAAGATATCATCACCTCGATCGTTATCGGCGATGATATCACATCGATCGGTGACTTCGCCTTCGAAGGTATCACCTCGATCAATTCCATTACTATACCCGATTCCGTTGAAACGATCGGAGCATTCGCTTTCAAAGGATGTATCTCCCTAGCTACTGTCGAAATCGGTAAGTCTGTTAACTCTCTTAAAGAGTCATCATTCGAGGGTTGCACTGCTCTTGCATCGTATGTCGTTTCTGAGGATAATGGCATATGCGCTTCGATAGACGGTGTTGTTTTCACCAAAGACAAGGCTATTTTGGTACAATATCCAGTGGCCAAAGCAGACCCTTCCTATGAGATACCTCACACCGTTACGACCATTACTGCCTCTGCATTCAAAGGTTGTACTTTCCTCACATCTATAACTATCCCTGATTCCGTCACAACCATCGGGGATGATGCTTTTGACATGGTCTTCTATGACCCAGAGGGTGAAAAAGAACTCGAACAAACCGTTGAAAACCTGGTCGGTTCCACTTTCAACAAAGTTGACGGAAAATGGATCAAACAGGCATCCGCCCCCGCCGAAGACCCCAACAAGGTATCCGGTGAATGCGGTAATGGTGTCACTTACGAATTGGACAAATCCGCTGGGACACTCATCATCAGCGGTTCAGGAAAGATGATATCCTATTCCAACGGTGAAGCACCTTGGTCCATCTACAAAGATACCATCACTTCGATCGTTATCGGTGATGGGGTCACAACCATCGGTGACTTTGCCTTCGAAGGCATCACTTCCATCGGATCCATAACGATCCCCGATTCAGTCGAGTCCATCGGTGCATCCGCATTCGCAGATTGTACCAAACTCGCCACGGTCAACCTCGG
>CAVHHN010000193.1:0-2426 GCA_963635855.1 Faecalibacterium sp. CAG:74
ACAGTTTTTTCTCAAATAAACGAAACGATCGAAAAACGTTTGGATTTTCTTGAGGGGACAAGATCCCGAACCTTGTTTTTGTTTGAAAAATATCTTCGAACCCCGCGTCCGCGGACGAGAAAGACAGTCTTCACTCGCGGTAATACCGCTCGTTCAGACTGTCTTTCTCGTCAATTGTTTTAAGTATTGGAATTCAGACTATGGACTGTAAGGTTATCTTCTTTCTAAAACAAATTTGCCAGCATCAACTTAGTTTATATATATGAAGAAAACCATTACCGCTCTGGTGTCCACATATGGTCAACAACATAAAGATTGGTATCACAGGTCTTCCTGGCTCAGGTAAGACCCACACGCTGAAGCGTGTGATCGAAGTGTTGTTGAAAGAAGAAGACCTCACCATCGGTGGAATGATTGATGAAAAGATCACCGATGGCAGACATGATGTTGGTATCAAGGTCTGTAACTTCATGACGAAGGAAGAGGTTGTCTTTGCTAGACCGGACATCGAAAGCAAGATCACTATCGGTACACTCGGAGTCGACCTATCTCTTTTCGAATCCGTTGCCATTGATGCTATCAAAAACGCATGTGAGAATTGTGATATCATCATCATTGACGAGGTTGGAAGGGTCGAGGTCGAAAGTCAGGCCTTTGTCGATGTTGTCAAAGAAGCGCTTGATTTTGATAAGCCGATGATCATCACTCTCCACAAAAAATCCAGGAACCCGCTTTTACAGGACATCAGAAGAAGAGATGATGTCAGGATCCTGGAGGTCACGCCGATCAACAGGAATATTCTCCCCGCCAAGATCGTCAATATTATGCATGGTGAGAGGAATTGAACCCCCCCGGAACGGTCATCCGGGAAGGAAATACCGATCTCCTTGTACCAGAGGTCCATTCTGTCAATGGACCTGGAAAGATCCATGCAGGTTCTGTCTTTTTCAATGAACAGATGGCTTTCAACAGAGATATCAGCGTTATGCTGCTACGCGCACTAAAAAGACCCAGCATGACCGTCGCTGATGCGATGACCGCCACCGGAAGTAGGGCGGTAAGGATTGCAAACGAGGTCCCTGGGACCGAAGTTGTAGCTAATGACTATGATGAAAATGCCATTCCCTACATCGATGCGAACATACGCCTGAACAATCTAGAGAACATCACATCGAACCATGCAAACATGCATGTGCTTTTTGCTGAGAGATCTTTCGATTATGTCGACCTAGATCCGTTCGGTTCACCCTCGCTCTTTATCCAATCGGCCATCCGCGGAACCCGTAAAGGCGGGATCCTTGCCGTGACCGCCACTGACACCGCACCCCTGGCTGGAGCCCAGGCCGCCAAATGCAGACGTAGGTATCAGTGCGAGCCGTTGAGAAGTTATATGTGTCACGAAGGTGGGCTCCGGATCCTCCTGTGCACCATCGCCCGGGAAATGGGAAAATTTGACATTGGAATGAGGCCGTTGCTCAGTTTCAGTGCCGATCATTACTACAGAACATATGTTCAGATCGTCAATGGAACCACGGCCTGTGACAAGATGTTGGACCAACTCGGATATATGAGCTACGTGCCTGGTAATCCAAGAAAGGAAATATCTTGGGAATATGACAAAGACCATCCCCTTGGACCATTCTGGTTGGGGCCCCTCTTCGACAAAGAACTACTGACCCAGATGTCATATAAGGGAATGGCCCGCGAGAAAAAATGTGCAAAGGTCCTTGATATCTGGAGAAATGAGATAGATTCCGTGCCGTATCTTTATGACATGAGTGAACTTTCCTCATATTCTAAACTCTCTCCTCCGAATCTGGAACATCTAATTGAGAAGATGAATGAGATTGCACCCACTTCCAAAACACATTTCTCTCCCACTTCATTCATCACTGAAGCTTCCTTGGAAGAGGTCCTTTCAATATACCGTGAAACTGCTAATCATCCGGCCTGACTGTCCACGGCCCCATTGAAATCTACTTCACATTCGATCTACCTTCAATCTGATATTGAATGTAGCTACAGTATGCAGAGCAATTTCTCTCTGTTGTTATCTGGCCCAGATAGCATTTAAGAGGAGGCAATCTTGTTGGTTATAGGCAGGTCTCTTCGAGAAGTACTTTGGATGTTTTTGCTTTGAAAGCGATACCGTACAGCAATGTCTTTCCTTTCAGACCTCTGCAGTAATCTTTCTTTTGGATCTGTTCCAATGCCTCATGTGCCAGACTGTCTACGATAGATTCACTGTCTTCGGAATTTGCCTTCTTGATCTCCACCACGATGTTCGGATATCTGGGGAATTTGCTTTTCATAAGAATATCGTGTCTTCCGTCACCGGATTCACGGTCGATGGAAATTTCATATATTCCTTCCCGGCTGAAAACAATGGCGGCAAAGATGACATGGTAATTGGCTTCGTCAGCCAA
>CAVHHN010000194.1:0-2403 GCA_963635855.1 Faecalibacterium sp. CAG:74
GTGAATTTAACACATTCAATTGAACAACAACCTGCAAAAGCGGGATTCTTATCAGAGACCACGGCGTTCAACGTGATAGGAATAAAGAGTTCCGTGAGATTTTTACAATTAAGGAATGCAGATGCCCCGAGTTTGGTGATTTTGTCGTCTATAATGATCTTGGTGATATCATCGCGACAATCATACCACGGCGCATGAGTGGTATCACACTGGTACATTTCACCAGATCCGGCGATCTCCAAAGTACCGTCCGTATAGATGTTATACGTGGCATTAGATCCGCATTGACCAGATATGATGGTCTGTGCAGAGGATCTATCTATTTCCATATTTGCCAACATAACAAATGCAGAGACACTGATCAGCACAGTAACTATTACTATCACTGATTTCTTAAGAATGGTTTCACCTTCGTAATTGAATATTTGATTAATGATAATATAAACATGTTGTAGACAAAATAATGACAAATAGTAGAAGAGTTGTATACAATCCAAAAATCGACCTTGCCTAAATTATGATCCACTTACAGGGTATGAAAAATTTGGTGCCTACGGTTTGATTCCCAGCTGTGAACGTGTCTCTTCTTCACAACCACAATAGTCGTAAATGGGGTGATTAACACAATTATTGCAATGAGGGGATGAACTTCATCAACCATCGCCGTTGAGCATTATTTTGCTGTGATTAATATTGCCCTAGTGACATTCATACAATGTATTCGAGATGTATCCATTCCTGAACTGACCTTCTTCGGAAGATCCAGATTATCGGTCTGATCGATTTCCAAGATGCAACCTAGGGTAGAACATCCATGGATTATTCTTCTAGATCACCAATCATATACAGCCATTGTGAATCTGATCCCTGGAAGATACGCCCGCTTAGATGAGCTGCAGTAGGTTCCCAGCGTTGACCGTATGGATCTGCGAAAATGTATGCGGACAAGGTGTTGGTTCCGATGTACTCGATATCGCTGTCAAAACTGACTGTGAATCCATTGTTGTGTGAATAATTCCAGAACGGAATGGCATCAGAATAATCATGTCCGATACAATTGGTTCCGGCAGTATACCTTAATTCCGTAATATTATAGTCCTGGTCGAATGCGGGATATTTTGTCGAACCAACACAGTCAAGGGTGATCGGAAGGGTCAGTGAAGACAGTTCTTTCATGTTGTAGAACGCATGGCTACCAAGAGATTCTACGCTGTTGGGAATAACCAAAGAGGTTACATTTAATTCACGGAATGCATGAGAACCGATGTGCGTGATCCCCTCAGCGAAGTTGATCTCTTTTAGAGTATCTTTGCATATATACCAAGGCGTCAACTGATACCATGGGACGTTATGTTGCCAAAAGTAGCTTCCATCCTGGGTGACGTAATCAAACCCATGTCCGGAACCAGGAATGAAATCGATCTTTTCTATTCCTGAAACTAATTTGAATGCTGGATATTTATTGTCCTGTATAGCATCGAGGCTTATCGGAATGGTCAGATGTTTGATTATGGTACAGTCGAACGGACATTCTCCTAAAGAGGTGAGTGAATTCGGAAGTACCAGATCATCCAAATCACATAGATAGAATGCATAATTTCCGATGTAGGTGACACCTTCGGTGACAATGATTGTCCTAAGGTTCGGTGCGTGGTACCAAGGACACTTAATCTCTTTGGTATCACTAGGATATTTGCAGTAATCCCAAGATTCCCCAGTACCTTTGGTTACTGTTACCTTTTCAAGATTTGTATATTCCACTTTGTACGAGAACGCATTAGAATATTCAAGATTGATGCTCCATGGAATGGTAAGCTCTTTGATAGTATCCATACGGAACATACCGTCTCCTAGATCTGTGACGTTTTCTGAGATGATGATCGTCTTTGCAATATCCGTATTCATATTCCAGGGAGCTAGATTTGAATCGTCGTTCCAAATGCTGGTGTAATCATACGGAACTCCATTTCCTTTGGTGAATGTTACTTTCTGAACAGCCATACAGCCACGGAATGCTGGATACTTATCGTCACTACCAAAGGAATTAAGACTTACTGGAAGGGTCAGATCGGTCAGTTTTGTGCAATTGAAGAAACAATGGTTTCCAAGGTGCACCACAGACTCGGGGAGTACTATCGATGTTATGTTCAGTTCACGGAATGCGTCCGAACCGATCCCTTTGATCCCATGTATGAGATAAATTCCCTTGAGGGTATCTCTGCTCTGATACCAGGGGGTGTGCTGATACCAGGAATCCGATACTTCATAAGCGGCATAGTTGTACCCATATCCTCCGTCTCCACAAGTGAAATTGACCCTTTCGAGAGAACAACAACCTGCAAAGGCTGGATTCTTATCAGAGACCACGGCGTTCAACGTGATAGGAATAAAGAGTTCCGTGAG
>CAVHHN010000195.1:0-2311 GCA_963635855.1 Faecalibacterium sp. CAG:74
GTACAAATCTCCCTTGTAACCGAGAGGATCGCTTCGGCAGGTCTGAAATCCTTTGTTTTGAGGAATGTATCGACAACTTCTGGCATTCCACCAACGATCATAAACGTCTGGAAAAGTTCGGAAAATTTGTTGAAGATCACATCTTCGATAGTCTTTTTTTCACGGATACAAGAGCGGACCCGTTCAATTGTTTCCTTAGGTATTTTGTTCGCCCAAAGGAATTCTTCGAAATCCAAGGCATACATCCTTAGTCTTTCTTCATATCCAAGTGGGATCAATACATTATTTTCTTGAGGTAGGGTGACCCCAAGCAATGACCCAGAGCAGATCACATCGATCTTTCCGTATGTCGTGAATTGTTTCAAAGAGGCGTATGCTTTGCTACATTCCTGTATTTCATCAAGAAAAAGAAGAGTATTGCCTTCTTTGATAGAATCGGAACCAAATTCAAGGATAAGTTTTTGGATTAGTGATTCTGCCGTTTGATCTCCTTCAAAATATTGTTTTAACTCCGGCATCGAAGCGAAGTTGATGTAAATATACCGTTCATACTCGGTTTTTCCGAAGAAATCGATGATGTATGATTTACCCACTTGCCTCTGTCCTGTCACGACCAGACATTTGTGTTCACGGTTTTTCCATTTCAGAAGTTCGGAATAAACCTTACGTTCAAGCATATGTGAAAACAATATTTTCGGACTATTTGTAATTATTTACAAAATGTCCTTAGGATTTAATGTAAAAAAATACAAAAAGTCCCAGGGACAAAATGTATAAATCTACATTAAGTCCCAAAAAGTTATGTCTAGCAGTCAATCGGGAAATCAATTTCGCGGAGTTACGAGAACAAAGACTTCAGATTACGTACACGGAGGGAAGTAAGAAGTCCGCAGAGCATGAAATAGATCCCTGTGTAGTCATTTACAAACAGAAGAAGGACCGTAACAAACGTAGAACACAAACACGAATAAAACGCGATACTCCATTTCTTTCTTTTGTAAATAAAGAATAGTGAGACAGCTGCAAATATGGCACTAGCCAAAAGGACACAACCTTCAAAGGTAAGCTGTCTGCCGAGACCGGTGTAGTCCCCCAATTGAGAGACGATGTTCGCAGGTAAGCAGAACAAGGTGATGGATAATGAAAGCGCGATCACGATCCAGATACCGAGCATAGCCAGAGTTACAGTACGTCCGCTTTCAAGGAACTGCTGTTGAATGGTTTTGACATAATTCAGGTATGCATCTTGAGTAGCCTGATCCACAGAAGCGTCTTGACCAGGCCTCACGCCGTCATTTTCAACGGAAGTCGTTCCGGAAGAAACTGGAGAATGATATTTGGCACCACATCTTGGACAGAATCCAAAATTCTCCACTGCCAGATATCCACATTCGGTACAGATGAAACTAGGTGATTCTTCCATTGTACTCACATAGCCAACTTGATTTAAAGTTTTATTTCAAAGATCGGTTCGATCGAAATCATACTGTCATAATATTCTATATTCAACCTGATCGAATTCGAAACGTTGAATGCTGCCACAGTAAATAAGGCACATTTTCTCTGCGGTCGTTAACCTTTCCCTGTTTGTAACTGTTCAGAACCTCTCAGGGGATCCAAAGGAATCTATTTGAAAATGAAATGACCGGCCCCGAGTTCGGTCATTGAGATAGGGTTTCAACGGGACCCGTCTTTCTAAATCATTAAAGGTGTCAATAACGCCTCTTTTATAGTTCTTAATACAATATACCAAGTATGGCTGAGGGCGAGCAGAAACTGAAGATTCCGATAGGGCTTGAAGATTTCAAGGAAGTTCGTGAGAAGGGATATTATTTCGTCGATAAATCCGAACTTATATCTGACATTTTTCGGGATGGGAGCAAAGTATATCTTTTCACAAGACCCAGACGTTTCGGTAAATCTCTCAATCTCTCCATGCTTGATGCATTCTTCAACCTGAAATACAAAGGAAACAACTGGTTCGACGGATTGAAGATCAACGATCATCCCGAGGTCGAAGAATATCGGAATACTCGCCCAGTTATCTTCCTGTCGATGAAGGACCTCGATACGCTGAATTTCGAACAGTTCTGTTCAGAATTCAAACAGAGGATAATGTTGCTATTCGATTGTTTTGAATACCTATCAGATAGTGACAAACTTACTTCGTTGCAACGTTCTGATTTTGAAAATATAAACAAAGGTAATATCGATATTGCCTTGCTGGTGGATTCTCTCTATGTACTATGCTCAATATTGGAGCGGTACCACGGAGTGAAACCGATAATTCTCATTGATGAATACGACAATA
>CAVHHN010000196.1:0-2269 GCA_963635855.1 Faecalibacterium sp. CAG:74
AGCACCCTTACCAATGGAAGTTACAGAATCGGGGATGGTGATGGAAGTAAGTGAAATACAGCCACAGAAGGTATATGCTTCGATAGAGAGGATGGAATTGGGGAGTTCAACAGATGTCAAAGCGGCACAGCTATAGAATGCGTTGGATCCGATAGAGATCACGGATTCGGGGATGGTGATGGATTTTAGGTTATTACAAGCACTGAACGCATGATCGCCGATGGATGTAACGGAAGAAGATAGGGTCACTGTAGTAATTGAGGTGCAGCAATAAAATGCGTTATTCCCTATAGATGTGACAGAGTTACCTATGATGACATTTTTAATACCCGCTCTTGAAGAAAACCACGGTGCGTTACTGCTAGGGGTCCGGATCGAATTGATCTGAATGTAATCGTCCATCTGTCCGGAACCGCTGATGACAAGTAATCCTGTGGTGGGATTGAATTCGTAAGTGACATTTTCTCCGCATTCGCCAGTTGTCATGATTTGTTTTATCCATTTACCGTCAACTTTGCTGAATTTGGAACCTACCAGGTTTTCAACGGTTTGTTCGAGTTCCGTTTCCCCATCAGAATCAAAGAATTTACCGTCCAACACATACGAACCGATGGATTCAACAAACTTACCGAATTTGACAGAAGAGAGGGAGGTACAATCATAGAATGCATGTGACCCGAGAGAAGTTACAGAATCGGGAATGGTTATAGAGGTCAGAGAAGTACAATTACTGAACGCAAAATCTCCGATAGATGTTACGTGACTGGGAATATCAACAGAGGCTAGTGAGGGGCAATGTAAAAACGCAGACTCCCCAAAAGTTGTGACAGAATTTGACAGGACTACAGAATCAAGTGATTCACAGTCGCAGAACGCGTATTTTCCGATGGTTGTAACAGAATCCTCAATTGTGATCGATTTTATTTTAGATATATATGGGTGCCAAGGTGCGGTGAACCTAGTGAAATTTTCCATCGATCCAGAACCGCTGATGATTAGAGTTCCAGTGAATATGTCCAATTTGTAAGTGACTCCCTCTCCGCAACTGCCGGATACATTGTTGGGATCTTCCGAGGATGTGGGTTTCTGCTTGATCCATTTTCCATCTTTGTTGTTGAAAGTGGAACCTACCAGGTTTTCAACGGTTTGTTCGAGTTCCGTTTCCCCATCAGAATCAAAGAATTTACCGTCCAACACATACGAACCGATGGATTCAACAGACTTACCGAATTTGACAGAAGAGAGGGAAGTACAATCATAGAACGCATGCGACCCAAGAGAAGTTACAGAATCGGGGATGGTGATGGATTTTAGAGAGTTACAACCACTGAAAGCATAATCCCCTATGGATGTAACGGAAGAAGATATGGTCGCTGTAGTTATTGAGGTACAGCCATAAAATGCATTATTCCCTATAGATGTTACAGAATTTCCTATGATGACAGATTTAACACCATCTCTGAAAGAAAACCAGGGTGCATTACTGAAATCGAACCAGGGGGAATAGGCACGATTATAATTGTTCATCTGTCCAGAACCGCTGATGGTGAGTATTCCTGTGGTGGGATTTAATACGTAAGTGACATTTTCTCCGCATTCGCCAGAGATCAGGTTTTGTTTTATCCATTTACCATCGACTTTGGTGAAGGCGAAGCCAGATAGATTTTCAACGGTTTGTTCGAGTGCCTTTTTTCCATCGGTGTCATAGAATGTTCCCTCGAACACATCCTCTCCGAGGAATGTGACTGATTTAGGAATAGTGATAGATGTGAGAGAAGTACAACCGCTGAATGCAGATGTTCCGATGGAGTTTACAGAACTGCCAAAATTAACAGTAGCGAGAGAGGTGCAACCTATGAATGCAGACGCTCCGATGAATGTGACGGAATCGGGAATGGTAATGGCGGTTAGAGAGGAACAACCACTGAACGCGGATTGACTGATGGACTGGATGGAACTGGGCAAGGATACTGTGGTGAGAGAAGTACATCCGCAGAAGGCATAGTTCCCAAGGTATTTGATGAAATTAGGAAGGGTCACAGAAGTTAGGGCGGTACAATCATAGAACATCTGTTCCCCAAATGAAGTGACGGAATCGGGAATTGTTATCGAGATAAGAGAAGAGCACCCATGGAATGCGTGAGATCTGACGGATGTGACAGACTCTGGGATGGTAATGGAGGTTAAGGAAGTACAACCCTGAAACACATATGTGTTGAGGGTTGTAACCGAATCTGGGATGGTGATGGCGATTAGAGAGGAACAACCA
>CAVHHN010000197.1:0-2264 GCA_963635855.1 Faecalibacterium sp. CAG:74
GTACTATTTCTGCGATGAAGACAGTTTCGAGAAGGTTCAGACTAAAGTAAACTCGTTCTCGTCATCAGCGAACGAACTTACCATCAAAATCACTGCCTCGGAAGCTGACACCGGAACCGCTTCAGGCGACGGTTCTTCCTGAGGCCCTTCGTTTGATGGAATTGAGATTTTCGGATTTGACCCGAAACAAACCCTTTCCCGGGGGCGTCAGCCCCCCGGTGATTTTTATTGAATTTCAGATCTGCAACGGATACGGACACATTCGTTTGTAATGGATACAATTATCGGATCCGGATATGCAGTCGGATTTCTGTCTACATCATATATATACTCCAAACCGAAGCCCAACAGATTTTGGGTCAAACAAGATTGTTCGACCCTCAAGGAGATATGTGTTATGTCCATCAACTATATGGAAAAAGAGAGTTCCAAGAAGAAGTATCTTGCGCCTCTCGTCGTTATCATGCTGTGCCTCGTTGCGATCACCGGTGCGGCCTACGCTTACAGCACATCAGTCACCGGGAACGGAGACATCGCCGCCAAGTATTCGATCGTCGATATCTATGAAAACGATGCCGGCGAGTATGTGGCCACATCGGATTTCGACATTACGAACGAAACGCTCAACTTTTACACGGTGACCGACAAAACCGGAAAGTCCCCTGTATATACGGCATACCTCAACGATGGGGAGGAGATCCATTATCTCTATTTTTCGACCTATATGAGGATAAATACGGAAAACACGTCGGAGACCCACCAAAAGTTCCATATCGAAACATTCAAATGCACATACACCGCGCCCGAGGGTTGTGGGGATATCCAGGTCAGCGGAGCCGACCCCGGTACGGAATTCGTCATTTCGGATTTTAAGATCTACACGGATTCCGGTAAAACAACCCCGGTCAACAGGGGAAATCTGGATGATAACACGATCTACTATGTCGAGTTCAGCCTCTACGTTACCGGCGGTAACGAGTCCACCCTCTACTTCTGTCAGGAGGACGAACTCGATAAGGTCACTGCCAAGATCAATACCTTCAACACAACCGATAACGAAATTGCCATCAAGATCACGGTCGCCCCAGGCAGGGACGACTGATCTGTCCGGTACCCCAAACCACATCTCCCCGGGGGCGTCAGCCCCCCGGGATTTTCAATCATAACCGCCGATTCCATACCACTGTTATCCGATGTAACGGTCACAACGATCCGCTTTTAGGAAACAGTCGGATTTCTGTCTGCATCATTTATATATATCCTGCAAACCGAAACCTCCCCAATTCTGGATCGGACGCAATGCGTTCAACCCATCAGGAGATATGAAACATGACCACCGATTATATGGACAGGGAGAGTTCCAAGAAGAAGTATCTTGCGCCTCTCGTCGTCATCATGCTGTGTGCGGTAGCCGTTACCGGTGCCGCCTATGCGTACAACACCTCGGTCGAGGGATACGGAGACATCGAAGGAAAATATGCCTTCATCGATCTGTATGCCGATGACGATTGCGGATCCGCGACGGCCAAATTCACCGGGAACGCAAGTTCTTTCAAGGTGTATACACAGACCGTAAAGACCGTGGGTGCCGATGGCACGGAATCAAGCACATACAATGCATACGTGGAAACGGGCAAACTCGAATTTTCGGCATACGTGATGGTAAAAACCTCACTCGGTACAAATGAAGATCCGCAGTATTTTGCATTAAGCGGTGCCTCGTTCGTGTACACCGCACCCGAGAACTCCGGAACCATTGTCGTCGACAACCAAACAAGTGGTAAAGGTGATCTTGATACCGAGATTGTATTCTACGAGAAAAATGGAACAACAGATGCTTACGACGTTCCTGTCACGAAGCTTAAAGGAAATACGGCATACAAAGTCGTAATCACCCTTCCTGTCACCGGAGATAAATCCAAGACAGCAGATGCTTCTGACAACTATCCATTCGGGGAATATACATCCGCTCAAGAAGTACTCGATGCAGTGGACGCATTCAACAAGCAATACTCTTACGAACTCGTCATTTCCATCGGTGTAACGGAAACGGAAGCACCGACGCAAACTGACTGAACCGATTCCCGTCAACCAAGATCTTTGGAACCAAACCGTTTAACCCGCCCGGAGGCGTCAGCCCCCCGGGAATTTTTATCATAATCACCGAATAAGATGGGGATGTCGGATCCCGATCCCGTCCGGAGTAATCCAGCACAACGACCGACTTTTGAAAAAGAGTCGGATTTCTGTCTGCATCATATATA
>CAVHHN010000198.1:0-2235 GCA_963635855.1 Faecalibacterium sp. CAG:74
TCGATTGATTCTTAAATACTTTTTAAGAATTAAAACGGTAAGGACCGTTCTCCTTCGCTTCCTATCGTGTAGTAATAAGATAAAGTCGGACCTCCGTCCCAATCATATGTAAATACGGGCAGACCGATGGGGAAACGATCAAGGATCGGACGGACCGCCTCCGGTTTCAGGGAGATATGATTGTATGATGGCTGACGGTATCGAATACTCGGATGACGGAAAGATCTTGGTGAAATGCGCCGATGTAAGAAAAACCGCCGTCCAGATACCCGATTCCGTGACAACGATCGGAAACCACGCCTTCGACGGCTGCGGTTCCCTCGGATCGGTCATAATACCGGATTCCGTCACGGACATCGGGGACTATGCTTTCAACCGTTGCAGTTCCCTGAAATCCGTCACCATACCGGATTCCGTGAGATCGATGGGAAACGGCGTGTTCAACGGCTGTACCTCCATGGAGACCGCCGTCGTCGGAAATTCCGTGGGATCCGTCGGGGAAAACGCGTTCAACAACTGTTGTTCCCTCGTCTCCGCGGTAATCGGTGATTCCGTGGTATCGATCGGAGAGTATGCCTTCAAAGACTGCGGATCCCTCGGATCGGTGACCATACCGGATTCCGTTACATCGATAGGAAACTATGCGTTCAAAGGCTGTTCCGGACTCGCCTCGGTGATCATCGGGGATTCGGTCGCATCGATAGGGAACGATGCGTTCAACGGTTGTTCGTCCCTTTTGAACGTGACCTTCGGCTGTTCCCTGAAAACGATGGGGGACCATGCCTTCAACGGATGCACATCCCTTGTCTCTATCACCGTACCCGATTCGGTCAAAACGATCGGAAAAGGCGTATTCAGCGGTTGCACCGGACTGGCCTCGGCGGTCATCGGAAATTCCGTGGGAACGGTCGGCGACTATGCGTTCAACGGCTGTGCGAAACTCGCATCGATCACCATACCGGATTCCGTGACATCGATCGGAAAAGGCATGTTCAGTGGCTGCACTTCGCTTAGATCCGTCGCGATAGGGGATTCGGTCGTATCGATAGGGGAGAACACGTTCAACGGCTGCACGTCCCTTGCGGACGTGGCCTTCGGCTGTTCCGTCGAAAGGATCGGAAACTATGCGTTCGGCAACTGTACGTCCCTTGCTACTATTACCATACCGGATTCCGTGACGGCGATCGGAAACCATACCTTCCACCGCTGTGCCGGTCTGATCTCGGTCATCCTCGGAAATTCGGTCAGATCGATGGGGGACCATGCGTTCAACGGCTGTGCCAGACTAGAATCCATCACCATACCGGATTCCGTCGAAAAGATGGGAAAAGGGATATTCAGCGGATGCGGTTCCCTCGGATCCGCAGTGATAGGAGAGTCCGTCGAAAGGATCGACGACGATGCGTTCAACGGCTGTGCTTCCCTTACGTCGGTGAAGATCCCCGACTCGGTGAGAACGATAGGAAGGTATGCCTTCAGCAACTGCACCGCCCTCGCATCCGTCACAATGGGCGGTTCAGTGGCATCGGTCGGAGAGAATGCGTTCCACGGCTGCGGATCCCTTACCTCCGTGGACATTCCCAAATCGGTGAAAACCATCGGAAAATATGCGTTCAGCGGTTGCACGTCCCTCGTATCGGCGACGGTTCCGGAAGGGGCCGATCTGGGATACAGGGCATTCGACAGAAACGTCGGGATCGATTTTTCGTGATGACCGGATCCTATCACGATGCGTGATGTCCGGACAGCGGTTTTCGTTCATATGCACCGGATCCGGCAATCGGTTTCCGGACAAAGTCGGGTTTCTGTCTGCACTATATATATATATCCTGGAAACCGAGACCGACACCAATTTCGGGCCGGGTGCAGTGCGTTCGGCTCTTAAGGAGATATGAGACATGACTTCTGAATATATGGACAGAGAGAGTTCCAGGAAGAAATTCCTTGCGCCTCTTGTTGTTATCATGCTTTGTGCAGTGGCATTGACCGGTGCGGCCTATGCCTACAGCACCACCGTCACCGGGAACGGAGACATCGCCGGCAAATATTCGATCATCGACATTTACGAACTGAAAGATCAATCGCAATACGACGCAACCTCGAAATTCGATATTTCGGATAGCCTCACTTTTTACACCGTTACCGACAAAACCGGAGAGACCCTGAGTTACATGGCGCATGTCAACACAGAGGATGATAAAAACAAACTCGTTTACAAGGCCTACCTGAGGGTCA
>CAVHHN010000199.1:0-2212 GCA_963635855.1 Faecalibacterium sp. CAG:74
CCTCATATCTGATAATTTTTATGTATCATATAATAATTAATTAAATAACGTATTTGACTTAATTAATAATAAACATCAAAAATATCTACGGAGTTTACTGTTTTTTTATAATTTTTGCATATAATCATTAAGATCGTATTTATTATACTATGTAACGCTATGAACTTTATTAATTACGCATTAATAAGTAAATCAAAATAATTTGATGTAAACATAGTTTTGTTGATCAACATGAACTATGAAAATAGTGAAGGATAAATTGCCCTACTTCAACAACTTACACATATAGGCATTGACCCCAGGATTAATCATAAATCGGGGTTGATTTGAAAAAAATTATCTATCTGCAATTAATTAAAGTAATTAAGTATTAACCTTAATTAATTGCAGATATGCTTAATGACTTAGATTTCACTTAATGATATATGATGCACCAGATGAATCTTTAGAAACAGTCTCGAACGGAACATTTTTGCTGAGTAGTTTCTCAATGATAACAGAACCATGTAGAGCAACACCGGTGTTGAGGAATTGGTGCTCGATATATTCTTTCCCATTATCCGTGATATGCGGAGCAAATCCTAAGGGAAGATGTTGGGTTTTTACCTGCATCCCCATCACAATACCATTTGTATCGAACAAGGGGCCACCAGACTGACCACCAAGGCCAGGTGAGGAGGTTTCGAGTTGTTTAATGGTGATTTTGTCATTAATGTTACACAACAGACGACGAGTTAATATTCCATCACATGGAAAAGGTACAAGATTTCTTACAGCTGGGCCAAGAGTAAAGCTATTTTTATCGCCGTCGAATTTCGGCTCGATCTCAGTAAAGGGGAAACCAAGACGACAAAGGCTGGTTCCGATGCGCAATTCATCAGCATTACCAAAAACAGCCACATCTTGAATGAACTCCGGAGGGACATTCTCCAATTTGACTGCAGCAAGATCGGCATCTAAGAAGAGATGTATCTGAGATTCACGAATTTTGTCGACGCCCCACCAAATGGAATGATTTGTGATCCATTTGGGATCCATGGTCAAAAGGGGAGTATGAGAAGCAACAGCGACCTTATTCTTCTCTTGCACTTCTTTCATGTGTTCGCGGTCGTAATTGAATTTCTGTAATGCTGAGAAAACATGGGCAGCTGTTATGGCCCAACCACTCCTACTGATGAAAAAATAGGTTGCAACAGAAGAATGCAAGGTTCCATCGACAGTACGGGTAGAAATCACACAAGGGCGTGTGAATTTCATGGCTTTTTCGCAAGCGTCTGCGAACATAGACCAGTGATGGTCCTTCTCTTTAATATAATAAACCAACGAATGGGTTTTTTTATGAATGAAGTGGGCCGATAGGGCCCGTTAGATCATTCGGATAATGCGTTATAAAGTTCAGGATCAGCAGACACGTATTTGCCAATGATAGCAAGGATGTCAGGGTGTTGAGAAAGTAAAGTGCTAACAAGTGGACTCTCTAGAGCGGCTTTACCAAGGTCAATGAATTTGTATGCAGCGCACCGTGCGGCAATATCGCTCTTGAGTTTTGAAGCGAGCTGTTCCTCCTCAAGGTCGGAACCCTCAAGGGTTGGAAGGTAGAAATCATTGTACAATCCGACTGCACGCTCTGGCAATGATTCGATCTCATATAGTACAGCTTGAGAATCCATGGTACCTTTGGTCAAATAATTGGTTATAGCCTTGTATCCGAGAATATCTTTCTTTAGAAAATCAACAAGGTCTTCAAAATTCTGAGCCTGCTGGGGTATCTCTGTACATTGTTCAATAATGTCGTCAATTTCTAAAGACTTACGTCCAATCACCGAACGAATCAATTTTATTTGAGTTTCCGCATCCATTTTCCCATCCATGAATAACCATCCTTCTGTGATGTTTATATCTTCATAACAATATAAAAACAATATCAATAGGGCGGCCCTTATTGAAATCATGCAGTCAACATGAAATCTTATTTCGATCTTAACGAATTGAAATATTGAACGCTGCCACAGTAATCAAAGCACATTCTCTCTGCAGTTGTCTAACCTTTCTCTGATTTGTAACGTACAGAATCCCCCAAGGAATCCAAAAGAATCTAATTTGAAAAATGAACAGACCGACCTTAAGATCAGTCTTGAGATATGGTTTCAACGGAATCCTTCTTTCTAGAACCTTTAAAGGTCTCAATAACGTCTTCTTTATAGTCCTAAAC
>CAVHHN010000200.1:0-2202 GCA_963635855.1 Faecalibacterium sp. CAG:74
CCAATTCGGGACATGAATTCGTGAAATGGATCGTCGATGGAGAATGTACAACGTCGGAGAACGGATGTACAATCAGTATTTCAGAACTGAAGAGCAATGTCAAAATTACTGCTGTTTCCAGGAATTATTCCACCTCCCAAGAACTGATCACTGTCGTGGATTCCTACGGTACGCCCGTTCCAGGAGATACTCTGGTAAACACCTGGGCATTCGCAAGTACAAATCTTAATAGAGACAATGGAGCAATGAAGTGGGATGGAATGCCTTGCACCCCCCTGATTGTAGGGGATGCAGTATATGTCCGTGCTGGTGGGGTTCTTTACAAACTGGACATCCATACTGGTTCTATACTTTCCTACGTTCAATCTTCAGGTGAAGTGAGTTACTATCATTATATCAGTTATGGAAACGGAGTGATATTCGATACGGTCGGAAGCAAAGCCTACGATCTAGATCTTAAGTATCTTTACGATATTCCCTCCAATCTCAAATATGCATCATATTATGATGGGTACTTTTATGGATGTCTCAGTGTCCCAGACAGATCTGGTTATTACACAATGTTCAAGACCTCAGCAGAAGTTGACAAGGATCTTCAGAATGGAACAAAAATCAACCTTTTTAAGGATACCACTGAATATAGGGTTTTTGCTCAGTATGGGCAGTTTTCCAACGTTATGTTCGAAAATGGATATTTCTTCTTCCTGCAGGCCGATTACATCATAGGGTACACTGGATGGAGGGCAATGACCGCCATAAACTTGGAAACCGAGGTCGGCACCACCATAGAGTTGTCCGGATTCAAAGGAATGCCGTGGGATGATGGGTGGTTATCCTATTACAACGGATATTTCTACCTCACCGCGTACACAGCAGGATTGTTCGGAGGGATCATTTCTGGTCTGGAGGACAAACGTTCGTCGGTAATGTGGGTCAAATTCGATTTTGAGAACGGGACCTTCGGAACCCCCAATTATGAATTCATAAAAACAGCAGAAGGAAATACATTTCGCGGCATTGCATCCGGATTGGAGATCTATGAAGGTAGAGGATACATCAACGTGAGATCATTGGGTTCTGACACCCTTGGTGGTTCCGATGATGTTGGTACCTGCATGATCTCGTTCGACATAGGAGAGGATGGTCGTCCTATTCCCAGAGAGAAAGCTTCGAGTCCGATGACCCACGGTGGTATCGTTGTCAATACCGCCTATGTTTCCGAAGGGAAAAGGTACATCTATCTTCTGCCCTACAATGCCGGATCTCAGGGATTGTATGTATTTTCCGACGAACTGATCGACGGGAAATGGGTTTTGAACAGTAATTATGCATTCATGAAGTTTGACAGCAGTATGAACCAATACTGTTCACAGGCCGTTCGCATGGGGCCTTCAGGCGAATTGGTGTTCTATCTGGACAGTGGGTACATCCAATGTTACAAGGCCGCATCCCAATACCGGATGACCGTCACAACAATAAACGACGGATTTGCCACCGTCCAAGAGGGATGTGGTGGCAGTATCGATGCCGTCTTGGAGAACATGTATCCCGGTTCCGTCCTCAAGGACGGACAACTGATCATTGGTTCCAAAACCTATGACCTTTACGGATTGAACTGCATCGATTGGTCCTACCGTCTACTCAATGATCCTGTGGGTACGATAAAGTACTCGAAGATCACGACCATGGCATCTCTGACCGCCCATTACAACTGTTATGCATTGGTCGAGGTTGGAGTGGATGCACATTTCTCCACCAAAGGTGAAGCAGGATGGTACTATCTCGGAAATGATGGTGCTGAGAAATGTAACCTTCGGGACCGGGATTCCATTGTGGATCTGGCAGGATATTCACTCATATACTCTGAAACGAAGCCTGATGTGGACCTTTCCTTCACCATACCCTATCGGACCGTGGCCCGGGACAGCACCATAGAACTGGTCCTTCCCGATATTTTCGAGAATTCGTTCACGGTAAGTGACAGTAGTGTCATAAGTGTCACCCGCGAAGGTAATACCTTAACCATCACGGGTTTGAAGGAAGATACCGCCACTCTGACCCTTGTTTCGGGTAAGGAGTACACTGTAACGATCGATGTCACACCGAAGGTCTATACCGATGAAGATGGAAACAATGTGGTCGAGTCGGAGACCTCGAAGACCGCATCCGACGGTGTCCGCACGGACACAATCATTAAAACGG
>CAVHHN010000201.1:0-2194 GCA_963635855.1 Faecalibacterium sp. CAG:74
TCGGCATCCTGCGACGTCGTACATTTTGCAGTACAGAATTTTGGGAAACCGTTGATTTTGATTTTGGCGTTACTTACAATCTCTGCAGCTTTAGTGCTCACATCTGTGCACTCAGATAATTCTAATTGACATGATGATGCTTCAGCGACCCACATTATTGAAACGAAAGAATATGGGGATGAAATCACAAACGAGTACACATCTATTGAAACTATGACGGTTTCAGACCATATTACTATTGATTCTGATTGGGATACCGGTGTACTGATCATTAGTGGCGCTGGACCTTTGCCTGATTATCATGTATGGGTAGATCAATTCCTCCCGACCTCGACACCAACTCTATTAGAACACTTCATGTTTTCGTTTTACAGTCCAAAATTCGAAGTTCTAAAACAGTTAGTGTCGAGGTCGGGGTTAAGCAATTTACCGGCGATCATATACCTTGAGTGCACGACGATGATTTTGTTCGAGGTGTTCGACCACTACGTTCCTACATTCGATGACTGGAACTGTGTGATCATCTTCTGGTAATGGTGCTGACCCCAAAACCCATCTTGAACGTCCAAGTGGATAAAACGATAAGATTGCTCCCTAGAGAAAATGGTGCATGTGTGCGAGAGAGATTTCGTGCACGTGCACCAATGATTTTTGCTACATTTTTAAAGCTATACGAAGAAATAATCATTTTCTAAGTGGCTAATCTGCGAACTGATCATCTGAACCAAAATATGATTTCAGGCGCGCCTCTTCTTCACAACCATAACGGCCGCAGATAGACAGATGACAGCAACTATTGCGATTAAGAGATAGATCATTGTAGATCCGTTACTGACATTGGTATCGGAAGGGTCTGGTGAGGGAACAGGGATCGAAGCAGAACTCTGCTTTATCCATTTGTCACTGATTTTATCAAATGTCGATCCGGCTAGGTTTTCAACAGTTTGTTCAAGTTCGGTCTCACCGTCTGTATCGTAAAAGATCACATCAAAAGCGCTATCTCCAATGGTTTCGATGGAATATGGGATAGTGATGGATGTGAAGGATTTGCAATCATCGAACGCAGATGATGCAATGTTCTTGACGGATGCGGGAATCTCAAATGAGGTGTTAGTGTTTCCTGCAGGACACAGGATCAACTCCGTCATGTCCTTGTTATATAGAACACCGTCCACGAAACAGTATTTCGAACTATTCTCACTCACATTGAATGTGGTCAAAGAAATGCAACCGTTGAACACATTTTCTCCGATCGATGTGACGGAATCCGGTAGAGTGACAGAGGCGAGTGCAGTACAATCCTTGAACGCAGAGTATCCGATAGAGGTTACTCCGTCGTTGATGATGACAGTAGTCAAAGTAGATCTACTGAGTTGCCAGGGTGTATATTCATAATTAGAACGTTCAGAGACATTGTCGTGGAGCATCCTTGACGTGATTCTCAGAGAAACGGATTGGGAACTATCAACATTGTAGTGATACCAGTTTCCATCTCCTGCAGCGAAGGTGATCTTTTCGATATTGACACAGCCGGAGAAACTGGGTTTCTCGTTGGAACCGACACAATCAATGCCTGCTGGAACAGTGAGCTCCTTCAGACCGATACAACCTGCGAATGCAGATGCTCCAATAGTTTCTACTGAATCGGGAATGGTGAGGGTCGTGATAGAGATACATCCATTGAACGCACCTTCTCCGATTGAGTTGACAGAGTTACCGAGTTTGACGGTGACGAGTTCGGTACAATCTTTGAACGCAAAGTCACCAATGGACCAGACGGAATCAGCTATGATGACAGATTTGATGATATCCTTGTGGGAGAACCAGGGTGCTTGACCGCTGGAATTGGATCCCATCTGTCCGGAACCATTGATCATGAGAGTTCCAGTTGATTTATCCAATTCGTAAGAGACGTTTTCTCCACATTCACCGGATAACTTGTTGGGATCTTCCGAGGGGGTGGGTTTCTGTTTGATCCATTTTCCATCCGTATTGTTGAAGATGGAACCTGCCAGGTTTTCAACGGTTTGTTCGAGTTCCTTTTCACCCTCTGGGTCATAGAAGACCATGTCAAAAGCACCGGTTTCGATGGATTCGACGGAATCGGGGATAATGATGGATCTGATGGAAGTGCAACCGTTGAACGCAGAGGTTCCGATTGTTGTGACATTGTCAGGTATTTCGTAGGAAGTTC
>CAVHHN010000202.1:0-2181 GCA_963635855.1 Faecalibacterium sp. CAG:74
TGGGTTGGGAACTGATCAGGATCAATTTCCCGTCATTACCTTCGAATGATTTTCCGGCCAACGCAGATGCCAAAGTGGGAACTGAGTTTCCATCGTTATCGAAGAACTGGGTTCCTTTGAAGGCCAATGTTCCGATCGATGTGAGCGTGACGGGGAAGTCTATAGATTTAATAGGGCATCCATAGAATGCACGGTCACCGATGGATTCGAGATATTTGCCGAGAGAGATTGATGACAGGGAAGTACAACCGATGAATGCGTTGGATTCGATCGAGGTAACAGAATTAGCCTACGATGCTTCGAAAAGTATGACTACATGAGATTTTTTGTAGCCCTTATTTAAACGATTTCGATAGTTTTCTTTGTCACTTATATTTGCTTCAAACATAAACAGAGCAATGTTTATATACTATGTAGTTATACTTATAACTATAAATCCAGGAGATCGGGACCTTGACGTATATACATCTGCAAAAATTGGAACGTGATGCAGCCGGAAATATCAGATCCGGCAGTGCAGCAGTCATGGAATCCATTTACGTACCGAACAAAAATGGTAGTAAGAAGGGGCATTCCAAACATGTTCAAAGGGAGAAACTCGGAAAGGTCATTTGGCTCTCCGAGGACAGACGCAAAGGGGTGTTCCTATCTCCGACCCGGGGACTTGTCGAGTACTGTGCCGACTGCGACGGGTTTGAAGAGGTGGAACCTGAAGACGAACGCATACAAGGATTGGGATTGTTTCCTGAGCCCGAACGTCATGTATGCTTCGGAGATGTTTATCTTGTATTGGGTACCCTTCACAAATGCGGATATCTGCACCTTTTCAGAAGATTGTTCTCCTCTGAAGAAGAGTTTCAGAGATTATTGGCCCACATCGTCGGTAAGTTGACCAAGAACGGAACCAAGGCGCCCCTGGATGTCAGGATAACGAATTCGTTCACATCCTACCTGGTTCCATCTGTCCCGGTCCAATCACTCAGATCCGACACCAGATTCTTCGAGATCATGGGAAAGGATTCCACAAAGGTCGATTTTTTCAGATCGTTCGTGAATATGATGAAGAAGGCCTTCCCGGGATTCGGGAGGGCATGCTATGTCGATACCACTCCGCTCCCTAACAGCATCGAGAACAATCCTTTCAACGCCCTCAGTAGCCACGGTATCGATTCCGTCGGTGTGATGTCACGTTTGGCACTGATCATAGATTCCGTGACAGGGCTCCCGATATGGTTCGAGATCATTCCCGGGAACCGTTTGGATTTTACCACACTCAGGAAAGAGATGGATGATGTCGAAGAGACCCTTGGAATCAGGCTTCAATCATTCGTATTGGATGCCGGCTATGTATGCAAGGAAATGATCGGATCGTTCGACATCGATGAAGGTCGTCGCGAAGAAGGTAAGACCATGGTTGCCAGG
Source organism: Faecalibacterium sp. CAG:74 (assembly GCA_963635855.1). Taxonomy (GTDB): domain Archaea; phylum Thermoplasmatota; class Thermoplasmata; order Methanomassiliicoccales; family Methanomethylophilaceae; genus Methanomethylophilus. The sequence continues at coordinate 1,423 of CAVHHN010000202.1, forward strand.
ATGCCCGCGAAACGCGGGTATCCGTTCAAAGACCTATATACAGGGACCAAAAACCTGTTCGTCAACGGAAAATATGCCTTCGTCAGAAACGACCATCAGTATTTTGGGATCAGGAGGGAAGTGGAAGTGTTCGGTAAGAGGATCCACGCTTACGTCTATCTCGACAAGAACAATGCTTCCTGCCGTTTTGCCAAGTGGCTTGCCGGTCCGGGAAACAAAGAGAAGTTCGATTCCATGACAGATAGGGAAAAGACCTGGTACACGAACAAAGACGGATTCTTCGTTCTGGTCTCGAACATAGAGGAGGAACCGGACAAGATGTTGGACCGGTATTTCGGAAGAATGACCATCGAGGTCACGTTCAAGACGGTCAAAGAATATCTGGAACTGCTTCCGTTATGCAAATGGTCCGAGGTCACGGTCAAAGGCAAGATCCTCAGCGACATCATGGTCCACATATGCTACTCCGAAGTCAGGGCCTGTGCCTCAAAGGCGAACATGTCAGTGCCTGAGATGTTGGGTGTGGGGCAGGGAGTGTCCTGCCTTAGAAAGGACAACGGGTTCATTGTTGTGGACCAGCCAAACCGTCAGGCAAAGGCCGCTTACGCGGCCTGCGGACTGTCGGTTCCATCTAATTTCTCTCTGGAAAATTACTCGATCGAGATGGGGCTGTGATGTAGTCATACTTTTCCTCACATCGTAGGTTGAAGTACAGCCTTCGAATGCAGATCTCCCTACGGTTTGGAGGCTATCTGGTAT
>CAVHHN010000203.1:0-2181 GCA_963635855.1 Faecalibacterium sp. CAG:74
GTCCCGGATAGTAGGTTCTGGATCCGTCGGACCAGCCCGAAAGAACGTATCCGTCCTTGGAGATCTGGGTATAGGTGCCGTTGGAGTTTCCGGATGCTTTGTATTCGGTGGGTAGATAGATTGTATTGCCGGGGAAAACGTACTGGGTGTAGCCCCCGGTTCCTCCCGCCGTGTCGAAGTAAATCCTGGAAGCCCCCACGTCGGACGAACCGTATACGGTGGCGGAGGTTGCGTCCGTATCTTCGGATGCAACGAAAAAGGCCAGGGAAACCAATGCGATCGCCGAGGCTATGAGAACGACGATTCTGTTCATGGTATCGCTCCTAACGGTTTCGATGGGGTCCGGGTTCGGACCCAGAACCCCGGAAAGAAACCGTTCAGGCCCCCATTCCTTTGACGGAAAGCGAACCGGACGTCACGGAATTGGTGAATTCGAGAATGGGATCTACCAATACCGAGAAGGTCACGTCCTTGGATACCGTCGATCCGTCGGAATAGGTGGCTGTCACGGTCACGGTGACGGCATACGTGACCTCCGAGGTCACGGCAGGACACTTGTAGGTTACGGCACCGCTTCCGTTGACGGTGGCGGTTCCCCCGGTACACGATTTGACGGCGTAGGTGAGAGACGCACCGTTGCTGGCGGTTGCGGTGACCTGATTGGATACGCTGATACCGCTTTTTCCCAGGGCGTTGCCGGCGGATACGGTGAGGGTGTTCGCGGACCATTGGGCGGTTGCCGTGACTGTGGCATCGGCGGCCACGGAGATCGTGTCCCCGGGCTGGTAGACCGTGTTTCCGATCTTCCAACCTACGAAGGTATACCCCGTCTTGGTAAAGCCGTTGGAAGCAAGGGTCACGCTTACGGAACCGGACCCGGAAGCGGATACCACGGTATTCACCATGGAACCTCCGGTGTTGCCGTTTCCGGCATAGGCGATTGAGTGGCTGTGATATTCGACTGCGATGATCGTCATGGTGTAGGTCTCTTGGTTTGATCCGTCCCACCATTTGCAATTAATCGTAATTGTCCCAGATTTGGTCAGTGTTCCGCTACCGGTGATAATAAGATTGTCAAGTCCGTATCCTTTGGTAACGGATGTGACCATGTTACCATACTCTCCGGAATCATCCACGCTGGGATTAATGGTGACGTTACCGCCTACCTTAACGTACCATTCCATGTCGGCATCATTATTCCAATCCATTGGGTCCAATGTGTAATCGAGGGACGATATGGGATCGTTGATTGAACTTCTGATGGGTTCCTTACCGGGTTCGGTATTCTCGGACGTAAAAGTCATAGCCACGAAAGCAACAGCGACAGCGGCCGCGATGACCCCGGCAACGATCAGTTTCGGGTTCATCTTATCACATCAACGATACCGTAAATGTCGGCAACTCCGAGGACCACGACGGCGGCTCCGACGACAAGGATCGCGGGATGGTACCTCAGTCCTATGAAGGCGATGATGGCACCGACGATGCATACGGCGATATTAATCGCAGAGGTGCCGGATACCTTCTTTTCGTCGTACTTCGAGAACAGGACCATTCCGTCGGTGAGAACTGTCGTGTCGGTCACGGAAACGGTGAGATCCTTATCGGAATACCAGCCTTTGAACTCGGAACCTTTTTTCTCGGTCACGGTGAGATCGGAAACTTTGGTTCCGGCATCGAATTTGAATTCCTTTCCGTCGACGGTGACCGTTATCTTCTCAACAGGAACGACTATCTGTGTCAATTTGGACCAGAGGGACATTCCGTCGGTGAGAACCGTATCTTTTGAAACGGAAACAGTACAATCCGAATCGGAGAACCATCCGTCGAACGTGTAGCCTTCCTTTTCGGGCAGGGTCAGATCTGAAACTTTGGTTCCGGCATCGAACGTGAGTTCCTTACCGTCAACGTTCACTGTGATCTTCTCGACAGGAACGACTATCTGGGTCCATCCGGACCAGATGGACATTCCGTCGGTGAGAACCGTATCTTTTGCAACGGAAACGGTGCAGGCGGAATCGGAGAACCATCCGTCGAACGCGAATCCGTCCTTTACGGGTACGGTGATGTCCGAAACCCTGCTTCCTTCGGCGAATTGGCCTGATACCCCGTCGACGGTAACGGTGATGTACTGTACCGGCGTCCAGTGTGCTTTTAACAATGTAGGTGCTGTGATAACCG
>CAVHHN010000204.1:0-2164 GCA_963635855.1 Faecalibacterium sp. CAG:74
GAATACAAAGGAAACAACTGGTTCGACGGACTTAAGATAAATGAGCATTCCGAAGCAAAAGAACACCAAAACAGATATCCTGTCATAAATTTGGACATGAAAAATCTGTCCGTCAAAAACTACGACCTTTTCCTTTCACAGGTCCGCGGAATGCTTTCTGAAGTCTTACTGGATTTCAAATATCTACGTAATTCAGACAAAGTGTCGGAATCACTTCGTGAGATCTATCTTCAACAGGATCCGATCCACTTCGATGAACAGCGTACACGTCAGTTTGTAAAAATGTTATGCAGGATGCTGTACGAATATCATGGGGTCAAACCGATCATACTTATCGATGAATATGACAATGCTATCAACAATGCCTACGGTGAAGATTCTTATGATGAAATTATCGAATTTCTGCGTGATTTCTATTCTTCTACTCTTAAAGGTAACGATTACCTGAATTTCGCCGTTATGACTGGAGTTATGCAGATCCCCAAAGAAGGAATAGGCTCCGGATTCAACAATTGCTGTGCATACAGCATATTCCATGCAAGATACAATGATAGATTTGGATTCACAGAACCCGAAATCAAAGAACTGTGTGCATATTATAACCATCCGGAGAGATTTGAAGAAGCCAAAGAATGGTATGGCGGATACAATTTCGGAAATACCGAGATCTACAGTCCAAATAGTGTTTTGAAGTACATTGAATCAGGATTCATTCCGGATACCTATTGGTCATGTTCAGATGAAAAAGATATTCTTGATAAAGTTCTGAAATGTATAGACGGGTATGTATCCAAAGATCTGAGTGCCCTCGACAAGGGAGATAAGATCAGGATGGATCTTTCATCTAATGTGTCCATCGATGATCTGGGCCCTTATGTGAGATCGATATATTCCGTTCTCGTTGCCGAGGGATATCTCAATGCGATCCCCAATGACTATGATGATTATCTGCTTTCGATTCCAAACCGTGAAATGAAAAAAGTGTTCGACGATCAGATTCTAAACAATACTGGCCAACGGCGATTTCCTTTAGGGTGACCGGTTTGATTTATTGGAAGCAGCAATATACCGGTCATCAAACAGAAATGAGATTCCAACTATGCCAATTCTCTCATAATACATCATAGAAATTGGCCGCTTGATAAATGCGCGTGTCTTGCTGTAAGATTAATTATTTTCTAAAACAGTCCATTAATGCCAATAGCGTCTCTTTTATAATCGGGAGGCAATGTACAAAGCATGTCAGGAGAGGGGAAGCGGTTGGAAGTACCAATAGGGGTCGACGATTTCAAAACGATCCGTCAGGTTGGATTGTATTTCGTAGATAAGAGTGAACTTATTTCAGACCTTCTTGTAAATCCGACCGGAGTGTATCTTTTCACAAGACCCAGACGTTTCGGTAAATCCCTCAATCTCTCCATGCTTGATGCATTCTTCAACATCAAATACAAAGGAAACAACTGGTTCGACGGACTGAAGATCAACGACCATCCCGAGGTTGAAGAATATCGGAACACCCGCCCCGTTATTTTCCTATCGATGAAGGACCTTAATACGCTGAATTTTGAACAGTTCTGTTCTGAGTTCAAACGTAGGATAAGAGATTTGTTTATTTGGTATAGGTATCTGCAGAACAGTGAGTTGGTCGATTTGGCATATCGTGCCGATTACCAGGATGTAATTGACAAGAATATGGATCTCGCTTTATTGACGGATTCTCTGTATGTTCTTTGTTCTATGTTAGAACAATTCCATCAGGTGAAACCGATCGTTCTCATTGACGAATATGATAATGCAATTAATCATGCATATGGTGAAGAACCATTCAAAGAGATCCTTAATCTATTGCGGAATTTCTATTCCCGTACACTCAAAAGCAACGAACACCTAGGATTCGCTGTTGTGACCGGTGTAATGCAGATCGCCAAGGAAGGGATATTCTCCGGATTGAACAATCTGAAGGTGAACAACATCTTCAACGTCAAATTCGACGAAAGATATGGATTCACCAATTCCGAGGTCAAAGAACTCTGTTCTTACTATGGCCATCCAGAGAAATACGATGAAGCAAAGGAATGGTATGATGGGTACCGTTTCGGAAATGCCGATATCTACAATCCGTGGAGTATTCTGAACTATATAGATTCCAACTTCGTTCCGACAA
>CAVHHN010000205.1:0-2159 GCA_963635855.1 Faecalibacterium sp. CAG:74
CATTATCTTCCATATCTATCGATTCGGTTACAACGATCGGGTCTTCTGCATTCGATAGTTGTACATCACTGACCTCTGTTACTGTCCCTGATTCTGTTGAAACCATAGGGGACTCCGCGTTTGCAAATTGTACTTCTCTCATTTCTGTGATCTTAGGTAAATCCGTCACAACTCTCGGGGACAAGGCATTCAGTGGCTGTACCTCACTTGAGTTTATTGTTATTCAGAGCTCCATACCTTCATTTGGGTATTCTGCGTTTGCTCATTGCACTTCTTTGACATACATCGATCTTGGTGATTCCTTAACATCCATCGGAACTCAGGCGTTCTATTATTGCACTTCTCTAACTTCTGTGGCCCTTCCTAAAACGGTCACCTCGATCGGGTTCGAAGCGTTCTGCTATTGTACCTCCCTTGAGCTTATAGCCATCCCCGATTCCGTTAATTCCATTGGGGAGAATGCGTTCAATGTAACTTTCTATGACTCAGATGGTGAAAAAGAACTTGAACCGACGGTGGCTAATCTGGCGGGATCCACATTCACGAACATTGAAGGTAAATTGGTAAAACAAAAGTCCACCTCCCCGGAAGATCCCAACAAGAAATCTGGTAAATGCGGTGAAGATGTTACTTATGAATTGAATCTTCTCACAGGAATTCTTGACATTAACGGTTCTGGAAAGATCGAATCTTATTCAAGCGGTAATGCACCTTGGTTTTCCTACAAGGGGTCCATTAGATTCATTAGAATAGCCGACACTATTACATCTATCGGTGACTTTGCGTTCGAAGGTATCACCTCTATTGACTCCATCATTATCCCAGATCACATCGAAACAATCAGTGCAACCGCATTTGCTGGTTGTACCTCCCTTGCTTCATTCGTCGTTTCCGACGAGAACAATGTTTATGCTACGATCGATGGTGTTCTTTTCAGTAACGACAAGACCATATTATATCAATATCCAGTGGCCAAAACAGACGCTTCCTATGAGATACCAAATTCTGTTACAACCATCAGATTCTCTGCGTTCAAAGGTTGTACTTCCCTTACATCCATAACCATCCCCGATTCCGTCATAACCATTGAAGATGGTGCTTTCGACATTGTTATTTATGATCCAGAGGGTGAAAAGGAACTCGAACAAACCGTTGAAAACCTGGCCGGTTCCATTTTCAACTATGTTGATAGCAAATGGATCAAACAGAAGGAATTCGGTAAATGCGGTGAAGATGTCACTTACGAATTGGATTTCTCCAAAGGAACACTTACCATCAACGGTTCTGGAAAGATGGGGCCTTATTCCAGCGGTAAAGCACCTTGGTTCTCCTATAAAGACTCTATCAAAGCCATCGAAATTGCTGATGCAGTCACATCGATTGGGGATTTTGCATTCGAGGGTATCACTTCCATTGACTCCATTACTATCCCTGATCACGTTGAAACAATCGGTATATCCGCATTCAAAGGTTGTACTTCCATCGCTTCATTTGTTGTATCCGAGAAAAACGAATTCTGCTCTTCGATCGAGGGTGTTCTTTTCAGCAACGACAAGACCATATTATATCAATATCCAGTGGCCAAAGCAGGAACATCCTACGTGATACCTAACACCGTCAAAACAATCAGATTCTCCGCATTCGAAGGTTGTACATTCCTCGCATCCATAACCATCTCCGATTCCGTTACAACCATCGAAGATAGTGCATTCGATGGTAAATTCTATGACTTCGATGGGGAAATGGAACTTGAACCTACGGCTGAACTACTGGCTGGCTATATGTTCAACAACGTTGGGGGCAAATGGATTAAAGTGAAACCAATCCCCTCTGAAGATCCCAACAAGGTATCCGGTGAATGCGGTGAAAATGTCACTTATGAATTAGATATGTCTACTGGAATCCTCACTATCAGCGGTTCTGGGGAAATGATGTCTTATTCCATTGACAATATACCTTGGAGTTCCCATAAAGATTCCATCAGATCCATTGTCATGACCGGCCCAGTCACATCGATCGGTGACTATGCGTTTTACGGTTGTAATTTCTTAACATCGATAACAATTCCCAATTCCGTCACATCTTTCGGAACAGCCTCATTCTTTGGTTGTTCCTCTCTAATCGCCATCACCATCCCAGATTCGGTTACAACCCTCAAC
>CAVHHN010000206.1:0-2082 GCA_963635855.1 Faecalibacterium sp. CAG:74
TTCCATTGCAATGGTCATCTGGAGATTGTGATATAGTGTTTTCTTTTGAAGTTGGGGTAGGGCCTATGAGATCTGCTAGAATCAAGATTGCTGCATATAGGCCCCAGGATCATTCATAAAGGAGTTTACAGATTCTTGACCATCCCTACGGAGCTCCTTTTCTTCAAGTATTCGGAGAGAGCCTTGTCAGTGCAATATACGTAACATCCTTTCATCCCACGAGTCATAAGCACACGATAGGTGTTTTTAATGATCCGGTCTGCTACAATCTCCTGTTGGTCTTTTGAATATTTAGATCTCAATCCTTTCAAAGACTGGTCGGTCTTTGCACGCTTTGAAGCATCAGTGATGATAGTTCCAGATTTGAACCGCATATCCGGCCCAATGATTACTCCGACATAATCAAATTCGAGCCCCTGACATGTGTGCACACACCCTGCCTGGGACACTGATCCTTGGTCCACCGCCCAAGTATTGGAAGAACTGAGATTCCAACTCATCTCAAACCCAAATTCAGGAATTTCGATATCGTGCACGTTTGGATCGGTCTTACCCTCGGATATCCAATTCCAACAATATCCTGCAACTACTCTCGATTTATTGTTGATACGATTCTTCTCCTCTATCTTTTTCCTGAGAAGACAAGGGTCGTCGAATACCTGGAAATCATATTCGAAAGACTCTGGCAGTTCAAATGATGCTGTTTCCCGTATCTGCAAAGTATGATCTATCCATTCGAGATACCCATCAGAACCAGAACATCTGAACTGTGAATCAAGTTCCATTTCTAATATTTCTGAATCCAAAGCTTTTGCGAACCGGCGGATCTCATCCTCCGACCCAATGTCCTTCAAGGTGACCCTCTGATCCTCGTCTAGGAAAAAGACTGATAGACGGGCAGAACGGATAAGTTCCATAACCTGGTTAACGCCCAAATTGGAGAACAGGCCACTTTTCTCGTTCAACCGGTGGGCCTCGTCCACAAGGAGAACGTCGAAGGCATTCTCAGGACATTCGGTGAATCCTCCAGAACCTCTGAACAAAGTATCTACACGACTTTTCTTCATACTTCCTTTGAGTTTCTGATAATAGACGTTACGTGGAGCAGAATTCTTAGAAACATAGGATGTTGAGGAGCCTTCCCTGGTTATCTCGGCTAATAGGTTTACCGCAAGAACCGTTTTCCCGGTTCCTGGGCCACCTCTGACAATAATGGTCCTCTTCTTCCCACCTTTTTGCACTTTTCTCGCTGAATCCAAGACCTCTTCGTAAACAGTCTTCTGAGTATCCAGCATCACGAACTCCCTGTTACCTTTTATCATCGAAGCTATTGAATCCTGCAGGGACTTGGAAGGCCTGAGTTTTCCACTGTCCATCAAGAACACGGTCTCAAGATTGTCTCCTTTACGAATGATGCTCTCCAGAAACTTCTTCAGCCTATTCCCGTCATGTTTAGTGAAAATCGGTGCCCCTTCAACATACATCTCATATATGGGATCGAGAAGAGGTTCTGGATTACTAAGGTGGTAATTATGTAAACAAGCACAAGGCTGTAGAAGAACATCATTGTCCTGAACATCGGCGTTGAAGTCAGCTATTGCGGTGGCATATGACCATGCTTGGTATGAAGGATGAGTTGTCTCGTGTATGCCACCATTGATATACGTACTGACAATCCCATCTTTTCCAGGAACGACATGAGCAGATTCCCACTGTTTCAATTCAATAATAACTGCAGAATTCCTTCCATCAGGGCCATAACCGGACACTATCATATCAACGCGTTTTGAGGTGTAGGGAATGTTGTATTCTATCGCTACACCAGCATCCTGCGGCACAGATGAGCTGGAAAGAATTCCACCCATATAGGTCAGGGAATTCGTCCACGCACGTATTTCAGAAGGTGGCGTGTGACGGCCGAAACGGTTCTCGATGATTTTTTCGATTTTCTCTTCGAGTACACCCCCGAAGACATCCTCTATAAAACCGTCCTTGTTGTTTTGATAAATGATCATATGTTTTCCTTTATCTCTTGAAAGTATTACTATCATCTCTTTGATGACTCGAGTCAGATAGTAATAC
>CAVHHN010000207.1:0-2068 GCA_963635855.1 Faecalibacterium sp. CAG:74
CCATCGAATGTGGCCTTATCAAGGGAGTTGACCGACCTGCCGAGTGTGACCGTGGAGAGTTTGGTACAATCTGCGAATGCGGATGCACCGAGGGATTCGACGAAATCGGGGATTGATATGGATCCGATGGAAGTTATGCCTTCGAAGGCAAAGTCACCTATCGATGTGATACCATCGCCGATAACGATCGAGGTGATGGTATCTTTGTAGGAGTACCAAGGTGCTTCACCGCTGGAATAGGACATCATCTTTCCTGAACCGCTGATGGTCAGGATCCCTGAGGTTTTATCCAATTCGTATGTGACACCATCACCGCATTCACCGGATACCTTGTTGGGGTCTTCCGATGGTGTGGGTTTCTGTTTGATCCATTTTCCGTCCATGTAGTTGAATATGGAACCTGCCAGGTTTTCTACGGTTGGTTCTAGTACCGTTTCACCCTCTGGATCATAGAAAACAACATCGAAAGCATCAGCTTCAATGGTTTCGATCGATTCTAAGATGGTTAATGAGGTGAGAGAAGTGCAACGTTTGAATGCAGAGGGTGCAATGGTCTTGACAGATGCAGGAATCTCATAGGAAGTTCCTGCTTTGGCCACCGGGTATTGGGTCAATGTGGTTTTGTCATTGCTGAAAAGAACACCATCCACGGAACTGTAGGTGCTGTTTTCATCAGAAACGACATACAAAGCAAGTGAAGTGCAACCGTTGAACGCGGCCTTATCAATGGTATTGACAGACTTGCCGAGGTTGACGGTAGCAAGTTTGGTACAATCTGCGAATGCTGATGCTCCGATCATTTCGACGGAATCGGGGATGGTTATGGATTCGATGGAAGTGATGCCTTCGAAGGCAAAGCCTCCGATTGATGTGACGGAATCAGCGATTTCAATGAATCTGATAGAATCTTTGTAAGCATACCAAGGTGCTTGACCGCTGGAATAAGATGCCATCTTTCCAGAACCGTTGATGGTAAGAGCCCCAGTGGAAAGATCCAATTCATAAGTGACAGTATCTCCGCATTCACCGGATACCTTGTTGGGATCTTCGGAAGGAGTGGATGCCTGTTTGATCCATTTACCGTCAACTTTGTTGAAAGTGGAACCGACCAGGTTTTCAACGGTTTGTTCGAGTTCCGTTTCACCCTCTGGATCATAGAAAACCATGTCGAAAGCATCAGCTTCGATGTTTTCAACGGAATCTAGTATAGTGATGGATGTGAGGGATTTGCATCCATGGAACGCAGAGGATGCAATGGTCTTGACAGATGCAGGAATCTCATAGGAAGCGCCTGTTTTGGCCATTGGGTATTGAATCAATGTGGACTTGTCGTTGCTGAAAAGAACACCGTCGATTGAAGAGTAGGATTCGTTTCTTTCAGATACAACGAAAGAAGTAAGAGAGGTACAATCTGCGAATGCGGATGCTCCGATGGACTTGACGGAATCGGGGATGTTAATGGAGTCAACGAGAGTAATGCCTTCGAAGGCAAAGTCACCGATGGTTGTGACTCCATCTCCAACAACGATCGAGGTAAGGGTATCTTTGTAGGAGTACCAAGGTGCTTCACCGCTGGAATAGGACATCATCTTTCCTGAACCGCTGATGGTAAGGGTTCCTTTGGAGAAATCCAATTCGTAAGTGGCCTCTTCTCCGCATTTACCGAATTCCTTCTGTTTGATCCATTTGCCATCAACATTGTTGAATGTTGAACCTACCAGGTTTTCAATAGTTTGATCGAGTTCCTTTTCACCCTCTGGGTCGTGGAAGACCATGTCGAAAGCACCGGTTTCTATTGTTGTGACGGAATCAGGGATAGTGATGGATGTAATGGAAGTGCAACCTTTGAACGCAGAGGATTTGATTGTCTTGACTGAATCGGGTATCAAATAGGTGGTTCCTTCTTTGACCACTGGGTATTGGATCAATGTGGTCATTTCTTTGTTGAAAAGGACACCGTCCACAGAACTGTAAGTACCATTCTTGTCGGAAACAATGTACGAAGCAAGAGATATGCAACCATTGAATGCGGTCTTATCGATGGTATTGACGGACCTGCCGAGATTGA
>CAVHHN010000208.1:0-2057 GCA_963635855.1 Faecalibacterium sp. CAG:74
TTAATGTGGAAGGAGAGATGACGTTCACCGCAATGCTGAGTCCGGAATCTTGTAATGAAGTCCGGTATTGGTATGATTCCGAGAAGAAGGAAGGCCGTACGTTCATTGCCACCGGCGATTCCACGGCAAGTACGAATTTCTTCTGGGAGTCCGGTAAGGGATTATTTTATTGGTCTGATGATAATTACACCATCACCAATTTTCCTGGTTCCGTAATATCAGGTTCGGATGAACCTATAGGTCTATACTGGACTAAGTATGACGACGCACAGATTCAATACCTCAACCTGGATGGTAACGGTGGGGGTCAGGATCAACAGAGCTATATTTCGGGCGAATCAACACGCCTCAAGAGTTTTACGCTCGAGGGACACAAACTGATCGGATGGAGTTACATGATTTATGATTCTAATAAAGGTGACACCTATCCCACTGGGAATGTTAATTTCTCACTTGACACCGAGGTCACGATGCATGGTAGGATGGGGCTCTATGCCATATGGGAAAAAGTCACGGAACCGCTGTCTGTGATCGTGGATAATCTGTTTCTTTCGGCCGATGATCTGACCGGCGGATATGATGTCGCCTACACGGTCATAGGCACGCTTTCCGACGGGGAGAAGGTCGAACTGACAGTGACCTACGGTACAGATCGGGATCCGCCCACGGCAGTCGGTGTTTACGCCATGACTGTGGAATGCAAAGTAGTGAACTCGGACGGCGACGATGTGACAGGTTACTACGAGATCGCCGTTATCTCGGATTCGTTCCTGACCATTTACCGCGGAGACCATTCCACGGTCATCGACTGATGCGGGAATGGACCGATGCGGGCAGTAGCCCGTATCGGAATCTTTCGTTCCGAATCAGAAAAGAAATCCATTACCAACCCCCGGAATATCCGTTGCTTCGGGCCGATCGTAGAAGGTTTTGCAAAGGCGGTATTTCTGGCCCTAGTCAAGTCAACGGTGACCGTTCCACGGTCACCGATACCAGGGAACGGACCGATACGGGCAGTAGCCCGTATCGGAACCTTCCGCTCCCTTATCGGAGAACCAACCCCCTTACCAACTCCAACGAAAAGAACTCACTCTTTCCCTCCATCCCCGAAATCCAATCTCGGCAACCCTTCCGTGATCCTCGCCGTCTCCGCGCTTACCGTGATGACCGAAAGAACGAGTTTCAGGATGTACGTACCTCCGGCATATCCGTTCGGATCGTTCACTATACCGGATTCCTTGTCCGCGGAGATCTGATATTCTTCCACCAACCATCCCGGGGCGGAACGTCCGTTCACCGCATATCCGAACGCCTCTTCCGGAATGTTCTCTATGGTTATGCGGGAATCGTAGACAAGTTTCCTTCCTGCGGGATCCAATTTCATTTTCGTTACTTCGTGAAGGGATCCGCTAGTGAGGCATGTGCCGATGTCGGTGTCTCCGTTTATGGTGATGCCTTCCATGGGAGGTGCGGATTCGTAGTTCAGATGGAGATCGGCAAGTTTCCTGCCGGCATCGCGGAATGCTATGACATTGGCAGGGGGATTGGTAATATCCTTACCATCTCGTACGACGTCGATATGGATTTCCGTATGGTGTCTTAAACAACGGCTTCCGAGAGTCCTTGTCATAGGGATCCTCCAAACATCTTATTCACAACATAAACACCAATTTCGATATGATCGGATTCGAAACGTTGTACACTGCAGCAATATGCATAGTATATTTCTCTCTGCTGTTGTCTAATCTTTTCTGAATTGTAACTGTTCAGGACCCCTTCCAGGAATCCAAAGAATCTAATTTGAAAAATGAAAAGACCAATCCTAAGATTAGTCATTGAGGTATGGTTTCAATGAAATCCTTCTTTCTAAAACACCTCTTGAGGTCAATAGCGTCTCTTTTATAATCGGGAGGCAATGTACAAAGTATGTCAGGAGAGGGGAAGCGGTTGGAAGTACCGATAGGGATCGATGACTTCAAAACAATCCGCCAGGTTGGATTGTATTTCGTGGATAAGACCGAACTTATTTCAGACCTTCTTGTAAATCCGACCGGAGT
>CAVHHN010000209.1:0-2011 GCA_963635855.1 Faecalibacterium sp. CAG:74
CCTTCACCATTCCCGAAAAGGTCACAACCATCGGAGCCAATGCGTTCTTTGGTTGTTCTAACCTCGTCTTCGTCACCATTCCTGAAAAGGTCACAACCATCGGAGACCGTGCATTCGCCTCTTGTTCCGCTCTCGCCTCCATCGTCCTCCCCGGTTCCCTCACCTCCATCGGAACCCAAGCATTCATGAGATGTACCTCCCTCACCTCCGTCACCATTCCCGAAAAGGTCACAACCATCGGAGACCGTGCATTCGCTGGGTGTACCTCCCTCACCTCCGTCACCATTCCCGGATCGGTCACAACCATCGGCGAATGTGCGTTTTCCGGATGTGGATCCCTCGCTGACATAACCGTCGATGAGAAAAATACAGAATACAGTTCGGATAATGGTGTGCTTTTCAATAAGGATAAATCGGAATTGATAGTGTATCCGGCCGGTAAAGCAGATGCTCAGTATTCGATTCCCGATACCGTGAACTCCATCCAAAAATGGGCGTTCTCCGGCTGTTCTTCTCTCAAAACCGTCATCATTCCCAATTCCATAACATCCCTCGGGGTTTGTTCGTTCGCTGAATGCGGATCTATGACCTCTGTCACCATACCTGATACCGTCACAACCATCGGATCCTCTGCTTTCAGGCAATGTACCTCCCTCACTTCCATCATAATACCCGATTCCATCACAACCATCGGATCCTCTGCGTTCGAGCAATGTTCTTCCCTTATTTCTGTCATAATTCCCGATTCTGTCACAACCATCGGAGATATGGCGTTCAGCGACTGTACCTCCCTTGTTTCCGTGTACATCGGCAATTCCGTCGAAGAGCTTGGATCTGAGACGTTCAGGGGATGTACTTCTCTCACCACTCTGACCATCGGCAATTCCGTCACATCTATGGGTATGGCGTTCGAAGGAGACTTCTACGATTCCGACGGAACAACCAGACTCGATCCGCATGTCGATGACCTGGCAGGATTCACCTTCGAGAAGACCGAGAACAAATTCGTCAAGCAGATCTCCGGCAAATGCGGAGAGAAGGTCAACTACGTATACGATCAAGACACGAAGACCCTTTCGATCAGAGGGTCCGGTGTGATGTATGACTATTTGGACTATAATTCCGTGCCTTGGTATTCGTATAGGGAAGATATCAGATCGGTCGAGATAACCGGTTCCGTTTCATCCATCGGACTATGTGCATTCGTGGGTTGTTCCAAACTTGATTCAGTCTGTATATCCGCTTTACTTACTACCATCGGACCTTCTGCTTTCAGTAACTGTTATTCCCTAGTATCCTTCACAATCCCCGGTACCGTTACGGAAATCGGAGACTATGCGTTCAGTTACTGTATCTCTCTCACCCCCCTCACTATTCCAGATTCCGTCACAACCATCGGATATGGTGCGTTCAGTGGCTGTGTCGCCATCACTTCCGTTACCATCCCCGCTTCCGTCACGAAAATTGGAGACTGTGTATTCGATGGCTGTAGATCTCTCGCTACCATCACCGTCGATGAGAATAATACGGCCTACTGTTCGGTGGACGGTGTGCTTTTCAACTCGGATAAGAGCAAACTGATCCGGTATCCCGAAGGTAAAACCGATTCTACATATTCGATTCCCGGATCGGTCACAACCATTGGAATCAGTGCATTCTACGCTTGTTCCATGACCTCCGTGATCATTCCAGACTCAGTTACAACAATCCGCAACGGTGCGTTCGAAGGCTGTTACCCCCTTACCACTTTGACCATCGGCAATTCTGTCCTAACCATCGAAGATATGGCGTTCTGGAATTGTACTTCCCTCAAGTCCGTCACCATCCCCGATTCCGTCACAACACTTGGAAGTATGGCGTTCTATGGCTGTACCTCTCTTGCCTCCGTGTACATCGGCAATTCCGTCGAAGAGATCGGATCTAAGGCGTTCTTTGATTGTACTGCCCTCACCACTCTGACCATCGGCAATTCCGTCACATCCATTTCTGATGATGCGTTCAAAGGAGACTT